>CAJURK010000006.1:44914-81561 GCA_910588745.1 uncultured Dorea sp.
GTTTTGAAATTACAGAGCGACTACAATCTGGCTTATAACGGGATGATCTTCCTGTTATGTCTGTTCAGCCTTTTTGTAGTATATAGTGTATTTAGCATTTCTGTATCGAAGAGAACTTCTGAGTATGGAATGTTGCAGACATTAGGTATCAGTGAAGCGCAGATTGGCGGTACATTACTTTTGGAACTTTGGATGTTATTTTTTATTGGGTATCCGCTAGGGTGTTTCTTAGGAAATGGTATATTAAGCCTTGTATATCAAAAGCTTAGTGGTGTATTTGGTGGAAAAGGAATTGGCGGTGCAGAGACTAGTTTATCCGTCGCCGACCATACGTTGGCAGAAGGAGCAAATGCAGCAAAGTTTTTTGTTTCCGTGGATGCAATGGTATTTGGATTTTTCTTTCTGCTGATTTCATTGGCGCTGGTTGCCTTTATCGTGGTTCGTTCACTTCGGAAACATTCGCTAAAAGCAGTAATGAGTGGAGATACTTCTTTTACAAAAAGAAGAAAAATATATGCTCTGCGAAATGTAAATATGGCAAATGTAGTGGTACAGAAATTTATGTTTGCGAATAAACGGAAAGTGATCGGAATTTTGTTATCCTTGTCTATCGGTGGTTGTATTTTCTTGTGTACTACTTATATGGTAGAAAATTTGAAGGTTCACGCAGAACTTTCGTTAATGTCGGATGACGGACTTGGTTCAGAGTACCGTATTTCTTTAAAATCTGATTCGCTGAAAGACACGATTCCGAAGGCGGTAGCAGATAAGATTAAAAATATGCCGGAAACAGAGAATGTATATGCAACAAAATATATGATGGGAGAATTACAAATTTCCAGAAATGAATTTCTGTTAGAAGATGAATGGAGCGATTATTTCAAATATCAAAATCAGGATTCATATTTTATTCAGAGATATGAGGGTATCTGTAATCAGCAGGAAGATGGAAGTTATCGAATCAAATATAATGTATATGGTTACGATGAAGTGATGATAGAACAGCTACAGGATTTTATTCTGGAGGGAGAGATTCAGCCGGAAACAATTAAAAATAATAATCAGGTGATCGTGACGGCGAATATGGACGGTCAGGGAAATTACTATTTTTACGGAAAGAAGCCGGGCGATAAGATTACGCTTCGTGTACCAAAGACAGAGAACTATACAGATGAACTGTTAAAATTCCAAAGTGGCGAAGAAAACTATATCGAGAAGGAATTTGAGATTGCGGCAATCGTAAACAGACCATTGGCACAGGAGAAAGATTTTCTGAATACGGAAGTCTGGAAAAATGCTCAGAGTGTGATTATGACTGACGAACAGATGGAAGAAAACTTTGGAATTACAGATTACAGCTTTATCAATGCGTCACCAACGGATGGCGCAGATGCAGAGAGTGCGAGCAATCAGTTATTGCAGGTCATCCGAGATGTTCCAAAGGCAGTATTGCAGGATTATACTTCTGCAATCAAAACACAGAAAGATTATCTTAAGCAACAGCAGATATTCTTTTCCAGTATTGCAGTAATCCTGTTGATTATCAGTCTGTTCCATATCATAAACAGTATGAATCATACGATTCTTGCCAGAAGAAAAGAATACGGTATCATACGTGCAATGGGAATAACGGATAGTGGGTTTTATAAGATGATTTTGCGTACAGGCATTCTGTATGGATTGCTGGCAGATGTGTTTATTTTCCTGCTTTATAATTTGGTTCTTAGAAGGGTAATGGATTACTATATGGCTCATGTGCTTCAATTCTTACATTTGGCTTCCCATGTTCCCAATCTGGTTTTAATTGGAATTATGGCGCTGAATGTGGTGATTGCAGTAGTGGCAGTAATGTTCCCGGCTTGGAAGATTGGAAGAGAGAATATCATATATGAAATTAGAAGATAGATTTGTAATCAGGATTTTTGTGATTTGGTGTAAAAATAAAATAATTGTGCATAATAAGGCAGGTACATTAGTATCTGCTTTTTGTTGTCATAAACCGGAATGGATTTGCCGGCAGCAGATTCTATCGAACCATGTTATAACTACAGCCTGAATGTATTTGCGGAGGAGAAAAGATGAAAAGATTCTGGTATCGGCGTATTTTAATCATGATTCTCACACTGTCAGTCAGTGTGGGAGGCAGCTATTTCCTTTTGGAGGCGCAGAGAGGTAAATTAGAGCAGGAGGTATCGGCGGGAACTTCCGGAGAGATGGTGATTCCGGGCGGGATGCCCATCGGAATCTATCTGGAGACGGACGGAGTGCTAGTGCTTGGCACAGAAGCGGTTCAGGGAATGAATGGGGAGACTTGCGAACCGGCGGCCCATCTGGTGAAAGAGGGAGACTACATCATCGGACTGAATGAAAAAGAAATTAAGGATAAATCAGAGCTGATTGCGGCGGTCAAATCTCTGAATGATGAGGATGTAATTTTAAAAGTAATGCGTAATGAGCAGGCAATCGATATCCGGATTAAGGCGGTACAGTGCGCAGTGGACGATTACAAGCTGGGAATCTGGGTTCGGGACAACGCGCAGGGGCTTGGAACCATTACGTATCTGACCGCGGACAGCCGGTTCGGAGCCTTAGGACATGGAATACATGATACGGATACAGGGGAGCTTTTGGATATATCCAAAGGGCGGCTATATACTACCAGCATACGGGATGTGCAGAGAGGCGAGAGCGGAGTGCCGGGAGGTATGGAAGGAATCATTGTCTATAATAACTATAATGTCCTGGGAAGTATCACCAAGAACAGCGAGGAAGGAATCTATGGAACGCTGGATCGTGTGGACGCTTTGTTTCAAAACGCGGAACCGGTAGAGCTTGCCCCGGCGGAAGATATTGCCGAAGGGAAAGCCACGATTCGGTGCAGCATCGATGGAGATGTAGAGGAGTATGAAATTCAGATTACCGGGGTGAACCCGGATGCAAGGGAGATCAATAAGACCATTGAACTTGAAGTGACGGATTCCCGGTTATTGGAACTGACAGGAGGGATCGTGCAGGGGATGAGCGGAAGCCCCATCCTGCAGAACGGTAAGCTTGTGGGGGCTGTTACTCATGTATTTGTCAACGATCCTTCGCGGGGATACGGAATCTTGATTGAAGAAATGATGAAAGAATAGCAGGTTACTGTTCACACAGTACTTTGCATTCACTGCAAAGTACGTAAGAAAGTGATTCAGGTGTGAGCAAATCCCATTCGCGAAGCGAATTTTAAATGGATTTGCGAAAGTTGCTGTGAACGGAGTGAGCAGTAACAATAGCAGAATCAATGATAGCCGCGGTCATAGAAAGGAATTGCATTCTGTCCTGTTAAGAGGTATGATAAGTCTAGTAAAGCCTTGTGACGCCTATAGAATAGTTCTGATTGTGGGGATGGGATTTTCTTCCCTAAGGAATCGGGCAGAGCCATGCGGAAGGGGTCATAAGAGTAACTTAGGGAAAGAAGGGATTAGAATGTTTAATTTTGAGTATTTTACGCCTACGAAGGTGGTGTTCGGCAAAGGAACAGAGTCACAGGTTGGACAGCTTGTAGCGGAACAGAATTGTAAAAAGGTATTGATTCATTATGGGAAAGGCAGCGTGATTCGCTCCGGCTTGATGGATAGAGTGAAGAAGTCTCTGGATGAATACCAGGTGAATTATATTGAGCTGGGCGGCGCGGTTCCTAATCCAAGACTTAGTCTGGTGTATGAAGGAATTGAGCTGTGTAAGAAAGAGGGCGTTGATTTTATCTTGGCAGTGGGCGGAGGAAGCGCGATTGATTCCGGCAAAGCTATTGGTTACGGCGTAGCAAATGAAGGCGACGTATGGGATTTTTACTGTAAGAAGCGTCAGGCAAAGGGATGCCTGCCAATCGGCGTGGTACTTACCCTGTCCGCAACCGGAAGCGAGATGAGCAATTCTTCTGTCATTACTAGGGAGGAAGACTGGAACAAACGGGGATATAACTGCGATTTTGGAAGGCCCAAATTTGCAATTATGAATCCGGAGCTTACCATGACTCTGCCGGATTACCAGACTGCCTGCGGATGCACGGATATTATGATGCATACGATGGAACGGTATTTCACCAACGGAGGCAATATGGAGATTACGGACAGCATAGCGGAAGCGCTTCTTAGGACCGTTCTTACCAATGCAAAGCTTCTGGTGAAAGAGCCGGATAATTATGATGCAAGGGCGGAAGTGATGTGGGCTGGCAGCCTTGCGCACAACGGCCTTACCGGATGCGGCAACGACGGAGGAGACTTTGCGTCCCACGCGTTGGAACATGAGATCGGCGGAATGTTTGACGTGGCTCACGGCGCGGGACTTGCGGCAATTTGGGGAAGCTGGGCAAGATATGTGTATAAAGACTGTTTGCCAAGGTTCAAACGTTATGCCTTGAACGTCATGGGCGTAAAGGAGGAAGGAACGGATGAGAAAATAGCGCTTAAGGGCATTGAGGCTATGGAAGAGTTCTACCGGGAGATTCATATGCCGGTTACAATCCGGGAGCTTGGGATTGAGCCGACAGACGAACAGCTTAAGGAGATGGCGCATAAATGCGCGGCGGCCTGCAATAATAAGAAAGGTTCTGCGAAAATCCTTGGGGAAGAGGATATGCTGGCAATCTATAGGATGGCATTATAGAATATAGTTATTTTCTGCAAAAATAAAAGGGAGATTTTAGCCGTTTGTGTTAGAATCTCCTTTGCTTATCCCGGCGCATTTGCACGTTCCTTTTTAACGGAACTAAGATTCTTTCAAAAATAGGGGAAAATATTTCCGTCTATAGCGTATGTGAGAAAATTTTGACATAAAGTTACAGGAATTGACATATTGTGTGTCCCGAGTAATCCCATATATTCTGTTATTTTTACATAAAATTGCATAAAATGTCTGAACATGATGGAATTTCAAAATCTGGTCGAAAAGTGGACGGTTTTTACGACGTTTATTTCTTGAAGAAAAAATTGGGGAAAATTATAATTGATTTTGCAAACTTTCAGTAAAGAATAGGAGGATTTGAAGAATGGGAGCAATCAGCGTGGCGATAGCCGATGACAATGAGAGAATCGTGGAACTGCTTGGCGACATTATCAGCAGTGACAAGGAATTAAGACTGGTAGGAAAAGCAAATAACGGAGAAGATATGTGTTCGATTATCCGGGAAAAGGAGCCGGATGTTGTCTTATTGGATCTAATTATGCCAAAGATGGATGGGTTAAGCGTGATGGATCAGATCAACAAAGATAAAAAGTTAAATAAGCATCCGAATTTTATCGTGGTGACGGCGGTAGGTCAGGACAGAATCACAGAAGATGCGTTCAGCAAGGGGGCGCATTACTATGTGATGAAGCCGTTTAAGAACGAAGTGATCTTAAACTATATCAAGAGTACCGTAAAGAAGAAATCCATTAGCACATATTCTAAAGCTGAGCATGGAGAAAATCCGGAAAGGCAGGAGGAAGTAAGTTTAGAAACCAGAGTGACGGATATGATTCACGAGATCGGGATTCCGGCCCATATTAAGGGGTATCATTATCTGAGAGACGCGATTATTATGGCGGTAGAGGATATGGATGTGCTGAACGCGGTGACAAAGGTGCTGTATCCTACAGTTGCCAAGAAGCACCAGACGACGGCCAGCAGGGTAGAGCGGGCGATCCGGCATGCCATCGAGGTGGCGTGGAGCAGGGGGAAATTGGATACACTGGATGATCTGTTTGGCTATACGGTAAGCAACGGAAAAGGAAAACCCACCAATTCAGAGTTTATTGCATTGATTGCCGATACCCTTCGGCTGGAGTATAAAAACAGGTAGATCAGACCAGAAATCTGGTAAATTGTTAAAATATTATTTTGAAAAACAGGATAACGCTTTATTTTTTAGTGAAAATACGGTACAATAACAGAGAATGAAGGAATGACTATTCAAATGGAGGAAAGAAAGATGAAAAAGATACTTTTTGCAACTTCAGAGGCAGTACCGTTTATTAAGACTGGCGGGCTTGCAGACGTAGCAGGTTCACTGCCGAAGTATTTCGATAAGGAAAACTATGAAGTTCGCGTAATGCTTCCGAAGTACATGTGTATCAAGGAGGAATGGCGCAGCAAACTGGAATATGTAACACATTTTTACATGGATTGGAATTGGAGATCAGAGTACGTAGGAGTTCTGAAGCTAGAACACGAAGGAGTTACGTTCTATTTTATAGATAATGAAGGATACTTTCATGGATTTGCACCATACGGAGAGATTTTCGGAGACGTTGAGAAGTTTGCATTCTTCTCGAAAGCAGTACTCAGCACGCTTCCGCTGATTGACTATCGGCCGGATATCATTCACTGCCATGACTGGCAGACAGGGCTGGTGCCGGTATATCTGGATAATTTCCGTTACGGCAATGAATTTTTCCGGGGGATTAAGACGGTTATGACCATTCATAACTTAAAGTTCCAGGGAACATGGGACACGAAGAGGATTAAGGATATGACGGGGCTTCCGGAGTATTATTTCGTACCGGACAAGCTGGAAGCATATAAGGACGCCAACTATCTAAAAGGCGGAATCGTTTATGCGGACCGGGTGACTACAGTTAGCAATACATATGCGGAGGAGATCAAGACGCCGTTCTACGGCGAGAAGCTGGACGGTTTGATGAACGCCAGATCGAACTGTTTGTCAGGTATTGTGAACGGTCTGGACTATACGGACTGGGATCCGGAAACAGATACACGGATTGAGAAGAATTTCTCAATTAAGAATTTTAGAAAAGAGAAGGTTAAGAATAAGATTGCGCTGCAGAGAGAGCTGGGACTGGCCGAAGACCCGAAGAGGATGATGATTGGTATCGTATCGCGTCTGACAGACCAGAAAGGTTTTGACTTGATTGCATATATTATGGACGAGTTATGTCAGGACGAGGTTCAGATCGTAGTGCTGGGTACCGGCGCAGAACAGTATGAGAATATGTTCCGCCATTTTGCATGGAAGTATCCGGATAAGGTGTCGGCGAATATTTATTATTCCGATCCGATGTCCCACAAGATTTATGCAAGCTGCGACGCGTTCCTGATGCCGTCGCTGTTTGAGCCATGCGGACTGAGCCAGCTAATGAGCCTTCGCTATGGTACGCTTCCGATTGTCCGTGAGACCGGAGGATTAAAGGATACCGTAGAGCCGTATAATGAGTATGAGAAGACCGGGACAGGCTTTAGCTTTACGAATTACAATGCCCATGAGATGCTGAATACGATTCGTTATGCAGAGCAGATTTATTATGATAAGAAGAGAGACTGGAATAAGATGGTGGAGAGGGCTATGGCGAAAGACTTCTCCTGGAATAATTCTGCAAGGCAGTATGAGGCGTTGTATGACAGCCTTGTAGGATAACGGGAACCTGGAATGGACGTAAGGACACGAGAGGCGGTCCGTTACCTGGGATATGGAGGCCATGCGGCAGATGAACAGACGCTTGCTTTGCTGGAAGACTCATTCGGAGAATTGGAAGAGACTGCTAAAAGACGTATCATCTACCGCATTTTTGATGTGGTTCCGGGGGAGGCGGGGAGCCTCGCAATCGGGAAAATGGATATTGTGAGCAGGAATTTGTCTAAAAATCTAAAAGACTGCAGGGAGGCGGTTCTTTTGGGCGCAACTCTTGGCATCGGGGTTGACAGACTTTTAAAGAGATATTCTCTGACCGACATGTCTAAAACAGTCGTTCTGCAGGCCGCTGCCGCCGCGCTGCTGGAGGAATACTTAGACCAGTGGCAGAGAGGGGTTGGCGCGGAACTGGAGGGGGAAGGCCGGTTCCTGCGTCCGAGATTCAGTCCGGGATACGGCGATTTTGACATTCGGCATCAGGGTATGATTCTGCGGATGCTGAACGCGGACAAGAGTATCGGGCTTACAATGACGGACAGCTTTATGCTGACGCCCGTCAAGTCGGTGACAGCGGTAATCGGTATCAGCAGAAAAAAGGAAACATGTCCTTTGGCGGGCTGCGAGACTTGTGATAAGAAAGACTGTATATATCGGAGGAATACTTAGATGATAACGGACAGGCTGGGAAAAGAGCTTCTCTTTTTTGACGGCGGCATGGGAACTCTCCTTCAGGAGCGGGGGTTGAAACCGGGGGAGCTTCCGGAAACCTGGAATATTGAACATACGGAGGAAATATTTGACATCCACAGACAGTATTTTGAGGCGGGCAGCGATATTGTGCTTGCCAATACCTTTGGGGCGAATGCGCTGAAGTTCCACAGCGACGAGTATGAGCTGGAGGATATTGTAACAGCGGCTGTCGTCAGCGCTAAGGAGGGGGCGAACTTTGGCGTACATGACGGAAGAGAAGTGTACGTGGCCTTAGATGTGGGACCGACAGGAAAGCTTCTAAAGCCTATGGGGGATCTGTCTTTTGAAGATGCTTACGCCGCTTTTGCGGAAACCATGCGTTACGGGGAAGAAGCCGGCGCAGACCTCATTCATATTGAGACTATGAGCGATACCTACGAGGTGAAAGCAGCGGTGCTGGCGGCAAAAGAAAATACAAAGCTTCCGGTATTTGTGACCATGATTTTTGACGAGAACGGCAAGCTGCTTACCGGCGGAGACGTGCCGGGAGTGGTCGCTATGTTAGAAGGGCTTCGGGTAGACGCCCTGGGCATGAACTGCGGACTGGGGCCGAAACAGATGCTTCCGGTTCTGAAAGAGGTAATGAAATACACCTCTCTTCCGGTGATTGTAAAGCCGAACGCCGGTCTTCCGAAACAGAAGGATGGAGTCGCTTATTATGACGTAGAACCGGAAGATTTTGCAAAAACGATGAAGGAAATCGCGCTGCTGGGAGGATGCGTGATCGGCGGATGCTGCGGGACGACGCCGGAACATATCCGGGCGATGGCCGACTCCTGCCGGGGAATTGAAGTAATCCCCCCGGTAAAGAAGCATATGACGGTGGTTTCCTCCTACGGCAGGGCGGTGGAGATCGGCGATAAGCCTGTGATTATCGGCGAGCGGATCAACCCTACCGGAAAAAAGAGGCTAAAGCAGGCGTTAAAGGATCATGATCTGGATTATATACTGAAAGAAGCCATTACACAGCAGGATCACGGAGCCCATATTTTAGATGTGAACGTGGGGCTTCCCGATATTGACGAAACGGCTGTGATGGCAGAAGCGGTTAGAGAGATTCAGAGCGTTACCAGCCTTCCGCTGCAGATTGATACGGTCAGCGGGGAAGCTATGGAAGCGGCTATGCGCATTTACAACGGGAAACCGATGATTAACTCCGTCAACGGCAAGCAGGAATCCATGAAACAGGTATTTCCGCTGATACAAAAGTACGGAGGCGTAGCAGTGGGACTTACCATCGACGAAGACGGAATTCCGGATACGGCGGAGGGAAGGCTTCGGATTGCCGAAAAGATTATTGCGGAGGCTGCAAAGTACGGAATCGACCAGAAGGATATTGTGATCGACGTGCTTGCCATGACCATCAGTTCCGATGCAAATGGAGCAAAAACGACCTTAGAGGCATTGAAGCTGGTGCGGGAAAACTGCGGCGTCAGAACCGTGCTGGGGGTGTCGAACATTTCTTTTGGCCTGCCCTTCCGGCCTGCGGTTAATGCGAATTTTTATACCATGGCAATGCAGAACGGCTTGAGCGCGGGTATTGTGAATCCATGTTCTGAAGATATGATGCGTTCTTATGATGCGTTCTGTGCGCTGATGGGTTACGATGAGAATTTCGCGCATTATATTGAGCGGTACGCTGTCCGGGATCAAGAGGAAACGTCGGGAAGCGCCATGGATGCTTCCGGTATGACGCTGGCGGCGGCAATTGAGAAGGGACTGAAAGAAGAGGCGCGTTTGATTACAGAGAGGCTGACCGGTGAACTGGAACCGCTGGATATCATTAACAGGGAACTGGTTCCGGCTCTGGATCAGGTGGGAAAGGGTTTTGAGCAGGGGACGGTTTTTTTGCCTCAGCTTCTTATGAGCGCAGACGCGGCAAAGAATGCTTTTGCAGTAATCAAAGAGCGGTTTGCGGGGGAGAACGCTCTGAAGGAAGGGCGGGAGAAGATTATCCTTGCTACGGTCAAGGGCGATATCCACGATATTGGGAAAAATATCGTGAAGGTACTGCTTGAGAATTACAGTTTTGAAGTGATTGACTTAGGGAAGGACGTACCGCCGGAGCAAATTGTTCAGAAGGCGGTAGAAGAGGATGTGAAGCTGGTAGGACTAAGCGCTTTGATGACTACAACGGTGGCCGGCATGGAGGAGACGATAAAGCTGCTTAAGGAACAAAAGGCAGACTGCAGAGTTATGGTAGGCGGCGCGGTTTTGAACCAGGAGTATGCGGATATGATTGGGGCAGACTTCTATGGGAAAGACGCGATGCAGTCGGTCTACTACGCGCAGAAATTATTTGGAAGAGAATAAATAAATGTTAGTTATGTTTACATAAAGGAGGAACAGATATGATTAGAGGTTTGGACACGGAGGTCAAGAGAATCCGCAGGAAAGTGTTCAGAGAGGTAGCGGCGCTGGGGTTCAAGGGCGCGCCGGAAACACTCAACAATGATATGGAGGAGATTCCTTATATACTGGTCAATGAGGATTCCCCTAAGTACCGGGAGGACGTATACCGTTCCAGGTCAATTGTAAGAGAGCGTCTTCGTTTGGCAATGGGTCTTTCCCTGCGGCCGGAGAACAAACATGTGCATTTGACGGCGGGAGTAGAGGCCAGCAATATTTCCGATAAGTATTATGAACCGCCGCTGATGCAGGTAATTCCTTCTGCCTGCGAAGCCTGTGAGGAAAAGGGCTATGAGGTCAGCGATATGTGTAAGGGCTGTCTGGCGCATCCCTGCATGGAGGTATGTCCGAAAGGCGCGATTTCTTTTGTAAAAGGGAAATCTTATATCGATCAGGAGAAATGCATCAAATGCGGAAAATGTAAAGCGGCATGTCCCTATGATGCGATTGCAAAAAAGGAACGTCCCTGCCAGATGGCCTGCGGCGTGAGCGCGATCGTTTCAGATAAGATGGGAAGAGCCTATATTGATAATAAAAAGTGCGTATCCTGCGGCATGTGTATGGTTAACTGTCCGTTTGGCGCGATCTCGGATAAATCGCAGATTTTCCAGCTTGCCCGGGCGCTGACGGAAGGGGATGAGATTATTGCGGAACTGGCGCCTGCTTATGTGGGACAGTTTGGAGATAATATAACGCCAAGGAACCTTAAGGCGGCGCTTAAGGAACTTGGATTCTCAGAAGTGTATGAAGTGGCGCTGGGGGCGGATATCGGAGCGATTGCGGAGGCGCATCATTATGTGAATAAGGTGACCACCGGAGAACTTCCGTTCCTCCTGACTTCTTGCTGTCCGTCCTGGGCTATGCTGGCAAAGATTTACTTCCCAACGCTGGCAGATAAGGTTTCCCAGGAACTGACTCCGATGGTGGCTACCGCGCGTACCATTAAGAAAGAGCATCCCAATGCGAGAGTAGTATTTATCGGGCCATGCGCGGCAAAGAAGCTGGAGGCCATGAGAAGAACGGTAAGAAGCGACGTGGATTTTGTAGTGACTTACGAGGAGCTTCAAGCCATGTTTGACGCCAAGGGAATCAATCTGGAAGAGTATGAGGCTGAGTCCTCGTTCCATGATGCGACCGGAGCAGGAAGAGGCTACGCGGTTGCCGGAGGCGTAGCGGAGGCAATCGAGAAGTGTATCAATGAGTACTATCCGGGCGTGGAGGTTCATATTGAACACGCGGAAGGCCTTGCAGAGTGTAAGAAAACGCTGATGCTTGCTAAGTCAGGCCGTATGAACGGCTGTCTGATTGAGGGTATGGGATGTCCAGGCGGGTGCGTGGCAGGCGCCGGAACCAATATTCCGATTCCAAAAGCACAAAAGAAGATCAAAGACTTTATCAAAGCGTCCTCCAAAGCAATTCCTGCGAAGGAGTTAGAGGAGATTGAACTGAAATAAGACGGGGAATCCCTACAAATGAAATGTGGGATTGCCTGTCGGAAACAGAACTGCATAGCAAAAAAGATACGGAGTTATCGTTTGGCGGCTGCCAGAACAGCGGATTGTTCTGGCAGCCGCTTGCGTGTTCCATGAGGGAACATATATAGATAAAATGAATAAATGATAGTATATATTGAAAGGGTCTATTCGACAAAGGCGTCGATCGGTATTAAAATAATTGTGTTTGAATGATTATGGGAAGCAAGGAATGCAGAGGAACGAACGATTGAGTACAGATTTACGAAAACCAATTGTAGAAATGAGACATGTGAAGAAAGCGTTTGGTTATATCCAGGCGTTGGAGGACATGAACTTTTCGGCGTATTCAGGAGAAGTGACGGCAATTGTAGGAGACAACGGTTCAGGAAAAAGTACGTTGATCAAGATACTGACAGGATGTCTAAAGCCCGACGCAGGGGAAATCTGGATAAAAGGAAGCTGTTTTTCTTCTCTTACGGTAAAACAGTCCATGAACGCGGGCGTAACTGCCGTTTATCAGGATCTGGCGTTAGATAACTGCAAGGATTGTGCAGGAAACATATTCTTGGGACGGGAGCTTATGAAGCGTGGAATATTTCTGGATCATGCGCGAATGCGCAGGAAGACAGAGGAACTGCTGGAAAAACTGCATATTTTGATTCCGGATATTACACAGCCGGTAGAGAGAATGTCGGGCGGACAAAGACAGGCTCTGGCGATTGCGCGGGCCGTCTATGCCGGAGGAGATATCCTGGTTTTTGACGAGCCTACTTCGGCAATGGGAGTGAGGGAAACGGCCAGGATCATGGAATTATTTCTGGATTTGAAAGAAAAGGGAAAGACAATTATTCTAATCAGCCATAATCTTTTTCAGGTATTTGATATTTCGGACCGGATCTGTGTGATTCACAATGGCAGATTTGTGGATTCTTTCTTGACCAAAGACAGTTCTCCGCAGAAGCTTAACAAACTGATTGCCAAGAAAGAAGAGGAATTGGGCAATGAAAAAATGGATTAGCAATCACTCTCAGCAGATCTTTCTTTTTGCCGCGATGCTGGCGGTCTGCGTTGCCCTGGCGATGAGAAGCGAATACTTTTTAACCTGGAGGAATATCCGGAACATTTTGGAAGCGGTAAGCTATCGGCTGATTTTAGCTCTTGGCATGACGTTTGTGATCGCGTCGGGAGTTATGGATTTGTCCGCCGGTTCCATTGTGTCGCTGTGCGGGGTGATTATGGCCGTGGCGCTTCATGCCGGAATACCGGTACCGGCGGCCGTGGCGCTTGGGATTTTGGCGGGTATGGGCCTTGGCGCGGCCAACGGGCTTCTGATTCATTATACGGGCGTTAATTTTTTTATTCTGACGCTGGCGTCTAGCGGTATGCTGAGAGGGATTTCGCTGATGATTACCGATGGAAAACCGATTACGAAGTTCGGACAGGAGTTTATTTACCTGGGAATCGGAAGAATTGGAGAGATACAGTTATCGGTATTGTTTGCGGGGTTTTTTGCGATGGTATCCGTCCCGCTGATGTTCCATATGAGATGGGGCAATTATGTGCTTTCCCTTGGAGGAAACAAAGAAGCGCTCATAAAAACAGGCATCAGGGCGGGTTTTTACCGGGTGACGGTACACGCGCTTCTTGGCGGAGCCGCCGCAGCGGCCGCGGTCATTATAACGGCAAGGCTGAATTCGGCTGAACCCAATGCCGGGATGAATATGGAACTGGATGCAATTACGGCGGCTGTGATGGGAGGAACGTCCATCAAAGGAGGAAAGGCGAGCGTCGCAGGAACCGTGCTGGCGGTTTTGCTTCTTGGCGTGATACGCAATGGGCTGACGCTAATGAGCGTGCCTTCGGATTATCAGCAGTGGATGACTGGATTTTTGCTTTTGATATCCGTGCTTATTTCTGAAATTAAAGTCCATAAATTCAGGGCTTTGATAAAATAATTTTTCAAGGAGGAGTTATGTTATGAAAAAACGGATTTTGACCGTCTTGGCAGCCGTAAGCTGTGTGGCAGCGCTGTTGGCCGGCTGCGGCGGAAAAGAGGAAGAGCCGAAGAAGGACACGGCAAAGGAAGAAGAAACATCCGGGGAGGAGGAAGCAAAGGGAGCGTCCGCGGATATGATTGCCCAGGTGGAGGAACAGATGAACCAGGCGCTTGGCGAACTTCCGGAAACGGGAAAAGGAGAGAGAATCGGTATTTTAATCAGCTCAACTTCCAATGAGTTTTGGGGAACAATGAAGACCCGTTATGAAGAAGCTGCAGAAGAGCTTGGAATTGAGGTGGAAGTGTTTGAAGCTTCCGCGGAGGATGATACGCAAGGCCAGTTAGACGCGCTGAACACGATGATTCCCATGGGATTTGACGCGATTATTTTATCACCGATTGACGGAACAAATCTGATCCCCGGTATTGTTGCAGCGAATGAAGAGGGAATTCCGGTTATCAATCTGGGACCGGGAGTGGATATGGAGGCTCTGGCAGATGCCAACGGACATTTGGATGGGAAAATTACGGTAAATTTTGAAGAGCAGGGAAGCACGGTTGCAAATGATATGATTTCCCGTATGAAAGACGGCGGCAAGGTTGCTATTTTAGCAGGCTTAGAAGGCGCGGGACAGAGTGTGGGAAGAACCAACGGAGCGGCGAAAGTATTTGAAGAGACAGAAGGGGTGGAGCTTGTGGCAACCCAGGCCTGCGATTGGGATGCCGAGAGAGCGTTTGAAGCTACGAAAGAGATCATGACGGTTCATCCGGATCTGAAAGGTATTTTTGCATGCAATGACAATATGGCGCTGGCGGCTGTACGTGCGTTAAAAGAAATGGAGATCGAAGGCGTGATGGTATATGGCGTGGATTATACTTCGGATGCCAAGGCTGCCATTGAGGAAGGGACGCTGATGGGAAGCATGACCTATTCCAGCACCGTTTATACAAAGGCGGCGGAAGAAATGGCAATGCTGATGATACAGGGAAAGACCTTTGAGGAGCCGGTTTATCTTCCGCTTACATTGGTGAATCAGGATAATATTGCAGATTTTGCAGACTGGAGATAAATGGTGGAACATTTGGTAGAGTCAGCGCTGCTGACCCATGGTCTTAAGTCGGTTACAAATGAAGAGATCCGGCGCGTATGGACAGACCGGACAAGGAACATTACTTGGATATCCAAAGGAGAAATTGTCGTCGGCACGATGGAGCAGTATCTGGATTTTCGTATCAAGACAGAAGAGCTTTCTCGGATTGACTGTCAGACTCTGGAGAAGGCTTTGAGGGAAGGCGTTTCCGGCGCTTTGACAGCTTCCGGTACGATGGCGGTGTGCAAGAAGTATGGAATTCCTTTTGCGGTGACCTGCGGGATGGGGGGAATCGGGGATATAAAAGGGGAAGAACTGTGTCCGGATCTGCCTGCGCTGGCTGAGATTCCAACGGCGCTTGTCTCCGCGGGTCCCAAGGATATGCTGGACGTAAAGGGTACAATTGACTGGCTGACAGGACATGGGGTGACGGTTTTGGGAGCAAGCCGCGATTATTTTACCGGATATCTTTTTGCAGGCGGCAGAGTAGAACTCCAAGGTGTGTACGATGGGAAAGAGCGTCGGGCGCCGCTTTTGATTATTCAAGAAATTCCTGAAGATAAGAGGATTCCGGACAAATCGGTGCTGGAAAAAGCGGTTTCGGCAGGAAAGAGAGCGGAACAGGAGGGGAAGTATTATCACCCGGCCGTAAATGGGAAAATTGACGAGCTGACAGGAGGATATTCGTCAAGAATTCAACTGGATGCGCTGCTTTCTAACGTACTTTTTGCGAAAAAGATAGGAACATAAGTGTAGAATACATAGGCTGGGCGCCGGGGAATAAGACAGTTCCCGGCGCCCAGTCTAGTTGTGTCCTCTGAAAGATTTGACCGTGAAATCGGTTTCGTTATAAACGGATTGTTTTTGTGGCAAGTTTCTCACGGAATTTCACGTCGTGTTCTACAAACAGCATTGTGGGCTGATATTCTAAAAGCAGCGACTCAATCTGCATTCTGGAAAACACATCTATATAATTCAGCGGTTCGTCCCAAATATACAGATGCGCCGGAGTGAGCAGGCTTCCCGCAAGCAGAACTTTCTTTTTCTGGCCCTCGGAATAATCCTCTATATTTTTAAAAAACTGAACCCGTTCAAAATCAAGCAGCCGCAGGACGGAGCAAAACAGGCTTTTATCCAGATTCTTCTCGGTGCAGTAATCGTCGATGGAGCCTTCAAGCGACCGGGTATCCTGATTGATATAGGAAATGATAAGTCCGGAGGCCGTTTCGCAGAGGCCGGATTCCGATAGCGGAAGCGGACTTTTTGCAGCGCCTGCTTTTCTTAGGAGCATCTGGAGCAGCGTGGATTTGCCGCAGCCGTTCTGCCCGTGGAGGGCGATCCGTTCTCCGCGTTGGAGCTGGAAGGTCAGGCCGGTAAAAAGCGGCTTTTCAGCGTCTTCGTACTTAAGTGTGTAGTCCCGGATATGAATCAGGGTTTCTTTGTGATGGGTAAGAGGGGTCAGCTTTAAGGGGGCGGTCTTTTCCAAATCAGCCAGAAGGCCTTCTTTTTCTTCGATTTCCTGGGCGATTCGGTGTTTCATCTGCTTGACCCGGCTCTGCAGTTTCTTTGTTTTTGAGCCGATATAGGATCTCTCGGCAATGGGTCTTTCGTGTTCTTTTATGGATTGGTGAAATCCGATTTTTGTACTTTCGTTTTTATCGGCCCACTGGGAAGTTCGGGAAGCTGCAGTTTTCAGTTTCTTAATTTCTTTCCTGTGTTTTTCATTTTCTGCCAGCGCGAACTGGTCTTTGCGCTTTTTGTTTTCCCACCAGCTTGAGAAATTACCGCTTTGGACTTCTATGGTCTGCCGGTTCAGCACAAGAACATGGTCGGTGCAGGCGTCCAGAAGATCCCGGTCATGGGAGACAAGGATAAAGCTTTTTTTTGCGGACAGGTAAGTTTTGACCGCCTCTCTGGATTCCCAGTCCAGATGGTTGGTAGGTTCGTCAATCAGCAGAAAATCATGTTCCCCGGAAAACAGAACTGCCAGCAGGATTTTTGTTTGTTCTCCAGGACTCAGCGCGTCAAAAGGACGGAAGAGGATTTCTGCGTCGGCGGACAGTTCCCCCAATTCGCAAGTTACCCGCCACAACTCGCAGGAACCCTTAATGTCTTCTATAAATTCAGCGGCCGGCTTTTCTTTCTGGGCCGAGGTAAGCCGGTACGGAAAATAATCGAACATCGCCGGAGTATGGATGGTTCCCGAATAGGAATATCTTCCCATCAGAAGATTAAAAAAAGTAGTTTTGCCTTTTCCGTTGCGCCCGATGAAGCCCAGCTTCCAATTGGTATCAATAGAAAAAGACACCTGTTCAAAAGTATTGTCGATGCTTCCTTCATATGCGAAGGTCAGATTCGTTACATTTATTTGCGCCATAGTCATTCCTCCCTTCCGGTTCCGCCTATCAGTCATATAAAAAACGGAACCATCTGCCGCCAAATAGTTCCGTTACATTCGATAACCTCATGATGTGTGGGAAGAAAGGATATTCCCGGCCGGATACAGCCGGCAGGAAAAATTCCGCACAAAAATAAAATACATGCAAAAAGAGAGGTTATGAGAACATAATCCACTTTTGGCAACATGATAAAACAGTAAAAATATCTCTTCTACTGTGAAAGACTTCATGCAATCAAAAGTAAATTATCTCCTCATCTTTCCACCCCTCTCCTTAAACTGGGTTTATTCTACCATACCAGACTTTACCTTGTCAAGTTCATAAATTGACAAACGCATATGGTTATGATTCCGTCTGGGTTAGGCCGGGATGAGAACCGGCATTTCTTTATTGATCTTTATTTTTGGTCCATACATGATAAATTAATGTAGCGAAACTTGCTGACACGACCGTTGTGACGACTGTATCGAGGCTTATGCCTTTCATATTGCAAAATACATGAATCGCCATGGAAACAATAAGTACGATTGCTACGGATGCAGTTCCTTTTAAAAAATTATTCATAACTTTTGCTCTCCTTCCAAAACAAATATATCAACTGCAGTATAGTGTACCAGAGAAAACAACAGTGTTTTCAAAACAGTCATAAAAGACTTTATTCTGTAAATAAGCGCGCTTTTTTTCCAGCAAAGCGCGCATTTATTCGTCATTTTCGCAAAGAAACGCTTGAGGCAAAGAATCAGATGCAGTATAATCAGAAAAGTAAACCTCGAAAGGAGGAAGATCTTGAAATGCTGCTGTCTTTTTTTCAGCTTTCCCTTGCCATTCGGAATGTATGGCCTAAGCGCATGAGCCTGAAAGCGTTTATCGCGCTTTATTTGCTTCTGCTGCTTGCCGGCGTGCCTGTAAGGTTTTTTTCCTGCGTCCCATACGGCCTGTTCGGCATTCTGGCTGCAGCTTGTGTTTATGGTTTGGTAGTCTGCCGGGATACCGCGTCTGAGAACGTCTGCATGTCCATGATTGGATGCGTGCTTGCCGTTGTGACAGAGAATTTGCTGTCAATTTTTTTCAATATGCTGATTCCCTCTGAATTAGCAAATCAGCAGTATATTTCGTTCGGCGTTGTGCTGACGCGCATTTTGCTGTTTTATGTTATTACGCTGTTTTGCGGCAGGCTGCTTAAAAAATTATTCCTGTCAGGCAAAGGTATATTGCGTCTTCCGCAGACCTGGTATTTGATTGACGCCGCATTACTGCTCCTTATCACCATCTATCTGTTCGATAATTTGATTCCGGGACAAAACGGTTCTGTCGGAAGAATGATTTATAATAATGTTTTACATATTTCCGGGTATCTGCTGGTTATGCTTTTTTTGCTTCTGGCTATGCGCCGTTCTTATCTGGAACAAATTCAGGCGGAGGCAAAGAAGAAAGCTTTGGAGGATTTGCAGGACTATACGCGCAATTTGGAAGATATGTATAACAGTCTGCGTTCTTTCAAGCATGATTACGTTAATATTCTGCTTTCCATATCCGGCTATATTGAAAACCGCGATATGGAGGAGCTAAAGAATTTTTTTGAAGATAAAATCTTTCCTACGAAGAATCTGATTGACCAAGGCGATTACAAGATTAATCAGCTTAGTAACGTCGGCGTGTTGGAAATCAAAAGCCTGCTCTCCGCAAAAGTGATTTACGCCCATGAGTCGGGGATTGACGTCACGATCGATATTCCCGACAGAGTGGACAGTTTCCTGATCGATACCGTAGACCTTGCCAGGATACTTGGAATCTTTTTAGACAATGCGATTGAAGCTTCGCTGGAGACCATAGAGCCGCAAATGGGATTAAATATCCTTCAGAATCCGGGCGGCGTGTCAATCGTTATAAGCAACCGCGTTCAGGATAACGGCCCGGCGCTGCATAAGTTAAAGGAAAAAGGCTTTAGTACCAAGGCGGGACATCAGGGAATCGGGCTTTCCAACGCCCAGAAAATCATCGATTCTTATAATAATGTGCTGCTGGAGACAACAATGCGGCGCGGCTGTTTCATGCAGCATATGGAACTTGCCGCCGGAAAGGAGTGACATCTATGCTGGACATCTTTGTGTGCGAGGACCATGCCGCGCAGCGGCGGGTCGTCGTGCAAATCATTCAAAATACAGTGCTGATAGAAGAATTGGATATGCGGCTTGTTTTAGATACAAAAGATCCGTACACGCTGTTGGAAAAGATCAGGACTAACGAGAATACAGGGATATATTTCCTTGATATCGACTTAAGCAGCAATATGAACGGACTGCAGCTTGCGCAGCAAATCAGATTGTTTGATCCCCGCGGTTTCATCATATTTATAACCGCGCATTCGGAACTGAGCTTTATGACCTTCCAGTATCGGGTGGAGGCAATGGACTTTGTATTAAAAGACAATCCTGCTGAAATGAAAGTGAAAATCAGAGAATGTCTGCTGCATGCGATGGAACGATATACGCTGGATACTAACAGAACCCATAAGGTCTATACTGCCCAAATCGGCGGACGAAAAATCAGCATAGATTATAATGATATTTTCTTTTTTGAAACTTCCAGTAATATTCATAAAGTCATTCTCCATGCGAAAGACCGTCAAATTGAATTTAACGGCACTATGAAAGAACTGGCAGGCGTCTTGGACGGTAACTTTGTGCGCTGTCATCGGTCGTTTTTGGCAAATAAGAATAACATAAAAGAAATAGACGCTAAAAATCGAATCATCTATTTTACCAACGGAGAAACCTGCTTGATGTCTACCCGCATGATGAAAGGACTCTGAAAGCAGTGTTTCTCGTTTCTGAATCACGTTCTTACGGACTGCGCGGTTAGCGCAAAGTCCTGTGCGGACAGTAACGCCGCGCCAATTGCCGCGCATGGAAACTCGTTGACAAAGGCCGGCTTTTTATCTTATAATTAATATTAATGTTGTCTTGCGCAAGAAACGGGAGCCTTGCGGATGCAGTACGCACGGTTCATTACGCAAGGAAGTACGAGTGAATTTTGAGGAGGACGCTATGCAAAAATACGGAGTAAACGAATTGAGAAGGATGTTTCTGGAGTTCTTTGAGAGCAAGGAGCATCTGGCAATGAAAAGCTTTTCACTAGTACCCCATAACGATAAGAGCCTGCTGTTGATCAATTCCGGTATGGCACCGCTTAAGCCATATTTTACCGGCCAGGAGATCCCGCCAAGGAAACGGGTTACTACCTGCCAGAAGTGCATACGTACCGGCGATATTGAGAACGTGGGGAAAACTGCGCGCCACGGTACGTTTTTTGAGATGCTCGGCAATTTTTCTTTCGGAGATTATTTTAAGAAAGAGTCTATCGGATGGACATGGGAATTTCTGACGGAAGTTGTGGGACTTGACGCCGACAGGCTGTACCCTTCAATCTACCTGGATGACGACGAGGCGTTTGAAATCTGGAATAAGCAGATCGGCATTCCGGCGGAGCGGATTTTCCGGTTTGGAAAAGAGGATAATTTCTGGGAACATGGTTCCGGCCCTTGCGGTCCCTGCTCAGAAGTATATTATGACAGAGGCGAACAGTATGGCTGCGGAAAGGAAGGCTGTACGGTAGGCTGCGACTGCGACCGCTATATGGAGATCTGGAACAATGTATTTACCCAGTTTGATAATGACGGACAGGGGAACTATACAGAGCTGGAGCAAAAGAACATTGATACGGGGATGGGGCTGGAGCGTCTTGCGTGCGTGGTGCAGGATGTGGAGTCTATGTTTGACATTGACACCTTGTTTGCTTTAAGGAAGCATGTATGCAGCATGGCGGGCGCCGAGTATGGCAAAGATTATGAAACAGACGTATCGATTCGTGTAATTACGGATCATGTCCGTTCCGTAACCTTTATGATTTCCGACGGAATCCTGCCTTCTAACAGCGGCCGGGGTTATGTGTTAAGAAGACTTTTAAGAAGAGCCTGCCGTCACGGAAGGCTTCTGGGAATCGAAGGGGAATTCCTGATAGAGCTGGCCAGAACGGTAATTGCAGGCTCGAAGGACGGTTATCCGGAATTAGAAGAGAAGAAAGACTTTATCTTTAAAGTGATTGCGAAAGAAGAAGAGCAGTTCAATAAGACCATTGACCAGGGACTTTCGATTTTGGAAGGTATCGAAGCGGAGATGGAGAAGAAAGGCGAGACGGTACTGTCCGGAGAAGAAGCTTTCCGTTTGTATGATACCTATGGATTCCCGGTGGATCTGACCAGGGAGATTCTGGAGGAAAAGGGACTGAAGATGGATGAGGAAGGCTTTGAAAAAGCTGTGAAGGTCCAGCGGGAGACCGCTAAGGGTACTTTTGGCGAGCATAATTATATGGGGGCGGACGTTACCGTTTACGAGTCCATTGACCCAACGGTCACCACGGAATTTACAGGTTATCAGAATTTGGCGGCAGAGTCTGAGGTTACAGTGCTTACCACAGAAAACGAGATTACAGAAGCGCTTTCCGATGGGGAGAAAGGAACTATATTTGTAAAAGAAAGTCCTTTCTATGCCACAAGCGGCGGACAGGAAGCAGATACCGGCGTAATCTGCGCCGATGAGTTTGAATTCCAGGTAGAGGATGTAAAGAAGCTTTTAGGCGGCAAGTATGCCCATATCGGCCATGTAACAAAGGGCATGGTTAAGATCGGCGATCGGGTAAGGCTTCAGGTTGACAGCAGGAAGCGCGCGCTGTCGGCAAGAAATCACAGCGCGACCCATCTTTTGCAGAGGGCGCTTAGGGAAGTGCTTGGAAATCATGTGGAGCAGGCCGGTTCGTCGGTGAACGAGAGCAGGCTGAGATTCGATTTCACCCATTTTTCCGCGCTGACAGAGGAAGAAATCAGGAAAGTAGAACACATCGTCAATGAAAAGATACAGGAGCATTTGCCGGTAAAAGCGGAGAATATGCCGATTGAGGAAGCAAGAAAAACCGGTGCGGCCGCGTTGTTCGGGGAGAAATACGGCGATGTTGTGCGGGTAGTCAGCATGGGAGAATTCTCGAAGGAATTCTGCGGAGGAACCCATGTGGAGAATACCGGCGTGATCAATGCGTTTAAGATTCTTTCCGAGACTGGAGTGGCGGCAGGGGTGCGCAGGATCGAAGCGCTGACTTCCCAGGGACTTCTGGATTATTATGAAGAGACGGAGCATAAGCTTATGGAGGCGGCGAAGCTGTTAAAGACGACTCCGGATAAGCTGGCGGATAAATTGGGCGGTCTTCTTGCAGAGCAGAAGGCATTAAAGAGCGAATTGGAAAGTACAAAGAGCAAGATGGCCCAGAACGCGGTAGGCGATGTGATGGATCAGGTAACTGAGGTGAAAGGCGTGAAGCTCCTTGCGGTGAAGCTGGAGGATGTGGATATGAACAAGCTCAGAGAGCTTGGAGATCAGTTAAAGGAGAAGTTAGGAGACGGCGTTCTCGTATTGGCGTCGAAGGCGGGAGGCAAGGTCAATCTGGTTGCGATGGCTACGGATGGGGCTATGGCGAAAGGCGCCCATGCGGGGAACTTAATTAAGGGCATTGCCGCCTGCGTAGGCGGAGGCGGCGGGGGCCGTCCGAATATGGCTCAGGCCGGCGGAAAGAATCCGGCCGGTATCGACGACGCGTTAGCGAAAGCATGTGAAGTGCTGGAAGGTCAGATTGTATAGGGGCGCGTCAGCCGTATAGGAGGTAGCTATGGCGAAAGGACAGTTAAAAAGACAGGTTCAGCCGGAAGATATGGTATTTGCCCTGGATATCGGAACAAGGAGCATCATTGGAATCGTAGGATGCGTAGAGGAAGACAAGGTAAAGATTGTCGCCATTGAAAGAGAAGACCATACGGAACGGGCGATGATTGACGGGCAGATTGAGAACATTGATAAGGTAGCCATGCTTGCGAAGCGTGTAAAGCGGCGTTTAGAGAGCAGGCTGAAAGTCAAACTAAATCAGGTCTGCGTGGCGGCTGCCGGGCGGGCGCTTCGGACCAAGCGGGCGGATTTTGAGATGGAGCTGCCCGGCAGACAGTTGATCGAGGATGAGACGATCAGCCGTCTAGAAGCCGGAGCGATCAGTAAAGCAGAAAAGGCGTTTGACGAGGAGAACGAGGACGGCCAGGATTCGCGCAATTTCTATCTGGTGGGTTATACGGTGTGCCAGTATTATTTGGACGAGTATCTGATGTCCAGCCTCAAAGACCACCGGGGAAAAAGAATTAAGGTAGATCTGATCGCTACCTTTCTTCCCAGTGAAGTTATTGAGAGCCTTTATACTACTATGCGCAAGGTCGGGCTGGAGATTGCGAGTATTACGCTTGAGCCGATCGCGGCCATCAACGCGGCCATTCCGGAGAATTTAAGGCTTCTGAATCTGGTTATGGTAGATATCGGCGCGGGAACTTCCGATATTGCGGCTTGTACCGGAGGAAGCGTGACGGGATATACGATGGCGACGGTGGCCGGGGATGAAATTACCGAGACGATTATGAAAGAATATCTGGTAGATTTCGGAACTGCGGAACAGATGAAGGCGTACATTGAAACCAAAAATAAGATCGACTATACAGACATATTGGGATTGGAGCATCAAGTATCCAAGGAAAATATTTTAAAGACCATACAGGGTGCGTCGGAGCTTCTGTGCAGGGAGATTGCGGGGAAGGTTCTTGAGGTAAACGGCGGCGCGCCTTCCGCGCTGTTTCTTGCCGGAGGCGGCAGCAAGCTGTCAGGTTTGAAGGAAGGGTTGACGGCGGCGCTGCAGATGGACGAGAAGCGGGTAGCAGTTGCGGGGAACAATTTTAAGGCAAACGCCTATTCGGACGAATACGATTTGAATAATCCAGAATACGCAACGCCTCTTGGAATTGTGATTTCATCCGGCTTGAAGCTGATCAACGACAGCTTCCGGGTGACCTTGAACGGGAAGTCGGCAAAGCTGTTCCGCAGCGGCAGCTTTACGGTCTTAAATCTATTGATGATGAACGGTTATAGTTTTCAGGATATGCTGGGACGTTCCGGAAGAGATTTGGTGGTTACGCTGAATGGAAAAAGAAAGGTTTTCTATGGCGTTCCGTCTCAGCCGGCCGCGCTGTTCGTTAATCAGAAAGAAGGAAAGCTTTCGCAGATCATCAACGCGGGAGATTGTATTGATTTTACTCCGGCGGTACACGGCATTCCGGCAAGAGCCTTTCTCGGAGATATTGAAGGGGCGCTTGAATGCGAGGATATTACACTGAACGGAGAACACTGTTCTTTAGAAACACTGCTCAAAGGCGGCGACAAGATTGTAATCAAATATTCCAGAGCGCAGCTTAAAAAGATGGAACAGCCTCCAAAGACGGAGGAACAAGAAGATAGAAAAGAGAAAAAAGAGCCGGCGTCAGTGAAAGAACAGACGGCAGTCGTTCCGGAAAAGGAAGAACCGGATACAGGTAATTGGAAGCAGGAAGAACTGAATTTTGAAGAAACGGAAGACGCAGAATCCGTATTTACTGAAGAGGCAGATCGGATTCCGGTTTCTGTGGAAGAAGAAAAGGAGAGCCTGCCGCCAGATTTCGTGGAGGAAGAAAAAGAGAGCCTGCCGCCAGATTTCGTGGAGGAAGAAAAAGAGAGCCTGCCGCCAGATTTCGTGGAGGAAGAAAGAGAGAGCCTGCCTCCGGATTTCGAGGCGGAGAAAGAAAGCAGTCTGACGTCGGAGTCTCGGATGAAGACGGAAGGCAGTCCGGCGAATGCGCTTGGTTTCGGGGAAAAGGCCGGGGATTCCGACAGGGAAGCAAAACAGAACCTGCCGCCGGAAGAAGAGCGGGAAAGCGAATCGGCGGAAATCGGCGGCGATACCGATGCAGACGATGGGAAGATACCGGAGAAAGCGCCTTTCGGGGTTCCGGGCGGAATCGTATTCCACTTAAATGGCGCTCCGCTGCGCCTGCCTCCAAAGGAAGGGAATGTTCCTTATTATTTGATGGATATGATTCAGTACTCAGGTATTGATTTAAAAAATCCAAAGGGAAGAATTGAGCTGACAGTGAACGGCGAGATTGGAATGTTTCAGCAGGAGCTGAAAGCAGGAGACAATATCCGTATACAGGAAGAATACGAGCGGTGAAAGAGAGGAATGAGTGAATGAAGCAGTTTTTTGGAATGAGTCAAAAAGGGGAGTTGCAGGAAGCGGTAAGGGGACTTGGAAATCCGCAGTTAATTATGTTGTTTTCAAATGGCGACCAGTTTGAAGCGCATGTAAATGAGTTGGAGACCCGCTATCCGGGAGTACCGAGCATCGGGTGTATCGGTATGAGTTACGATACGAAGGTGGTTGAAAAGGGCGTAGGCATTGTGGCGTTTTACGACGGAGTTTTAGCGGCGGCCAATGTATTAGAAGAGGTATCCGTAATGCCTGTCAAGTACATAGAACGTCTGGAAAAAGACGTAAAGAAGGTAGGAGGCTCGAAAGAGGATACGATCTGTATTGATTTGTGCGCAGGCAACGACGCCTGTGTGCTTACCACCATTCATTCTGTCTTAAAGCAGCGAAATATTTCCTTGGTAGGCGGAACGGGCGACGCGGGAAAAGTTTCTGCCAATGGAAGGATTTATGAGGACGCGGTAGCCTATGCGCTGATCAAGAACCAGAACGGCAGGGTAAAAGCTTACAAAGAGAACATTTATCAGCAGCTTGAAAACCATCGTTTTATCGCGTCGCGGACCGATAAGGCTAATTATATGATCGGAGCGTTAAACGGCCAATCCGCAAGACAGGTTTATCAGGATATTCTTCACGTAACGGAGCAGGATATTACCACGCAGACCTTTAAAAATCCGTTTGGAAAGCTGAATGGAGAGGACGTCTGCATTGTATCAATTAAGGAAGTAAAAGGAGACGCTCTGACTTGTTTTAGACAGGTAAATGATTCGGACGTACTGGTATTACTGGAACTGGGGGATTACCGGTCGGTTGTTAAAAATACAATTCGTAACATACAGCAAGATTTCTCGCGGATTTCTGGAGTATTTTCAGTGAACTGTTTGTTCCGGTATCTCTTATTTACGCAGAATCAATACATGCAGGAATACTTAAGCGATATGAGCCTGCTTGGGTCGCACGCCGGTTTTGTAGGCTATGGAGAGCATTATAATAACCGGTTTGTCAATCAGTCTATGACCTGCGTGGTATTTGAGTAAAGGGGGATTTTGAGATGTTTTGGAATAGAAATAAGCAGGATGTAAAAAGAGCGCCTGAAAGTGAAAACAGCCTGTATCCGGTATTGCATGTAATGGGCAGCCTGAAGGATTATCATACGGAGCTTGTGCAGAAGGAGGTAGATTCCCTGAGGGAATTGGATAATATTGGCGGCTCTTTTGGAAACATACTGCGGGAAGCCGAAGATTTTCAGATAAAGCTGCAGGAGTTCGACCAGAGTTTTTCTAAGATTGAACAGGCTTCCGGTGAATTTACAGCGGTAAAGGCGACCATTGACCAGTCGGTTGCCCATGCCCAGAACGGGGTGGAAGAACTAAAAAGCAGTTCTCTGCAAGTGGAGTCTTACTTTAGTGAAATGGAGCATACATTTGAAAATCTGCAGCAGGCAGTGTCAAAGATAAAGGTATGTACGGATAAGATTGTTTCGATTGCCGAGCAGACGAATATTCTTGCGTTAAACGCGTCCATTGAAGCGGCAAGAGCCGGGGAGCAGGGAAAGGGCTTTGCAGTAGTGGCGGTAGAAGTGAAGAAGCTTGCGGATGAGATCAAGAAACTGACCGGAGAAGTAGATACGGGTATCCACGACGTGGAAAAAGGAACAGATCAGTTAAACGGCAGCATTTCCGCTTCTCAGCAGGCATTGGGCAAAAGTCTTGATAAGGTGAACGAGACATACGACATGTTTGATGAAATCACACAGTCCGCAGAGGGTGCTACTACTGTACATACGGAGATTTCCAGAGTAATCGGCGAATCCAATACATCTTTGCAGTTGCTGTGCGGTTTCTTTGGACAACTGCGGAATCGATACCAGGAGGTTGTAAAGCATATTAACCGGGCGGGAAAGCTTGGAACAACAAAAAGTACCATGTTTGAAGATATCGACAACATGCTTTCACAGATTCCGCCGATTATTAAAGAATTTATGTCTAAAAAGGATTGAACTTCGGAGAGTTTACGTCTGAATCATAACAATTGATCTTGGACGGCAGGATAGAAAAAAGTATAAAAAAACAGGCTGGCTGCGAGGTTTTGATAGCCCGCCTATTTTTTTGCGTATGATGTCCTCTGCGGAAAGACGCCACCCTTGCCTGCGGAGGACGCTAGGGGTGAATGGTATAAGACATTTCATGCCATTGTTCTCCGCCCCAGGAGGAATTAGCAATGCCTTTATCTAGAAAGCCCATGTTTTGGTACATTGTAACTTTGGAATCTAAGCAGGTGAGAAGAACCAGGTTTTTATTCTGTCTGCGCTGTCTGTGAAGAAATATACGCATGAGTTCTTTTGCCAGTCCCTGCATTCGGTATTCTGGAAGAACGTCTAGGCCCAGCAGCATCACGGTTCGCCCTTCAGGGTTGTGAAGTCCTGCGTCGGTAAAGAATTCGTCCCGGAAAGAATCTTCATCGGTAGCAAGTCCATTCAAAAAGCCGGCCAATTGTCCGGTCTCCTTATTGGCGGCAACTAGAAATAGCTCCGGGGCGGCGGCGGCGCGGGTAAGCATCATTTCCTTCGAGCATGCTTCGTTGGGAGGGAAGCAGACGCGTTCAATTTCCGCGGCCTGTTCGGCTTCGTCCGGCCGGATCGCACGGAATTCAAACCGGTCATATAGATCGGATTCGGGTTGTTTGCATGGCTGATGTTGGTTTTCTGATGAATTCTGTTCTGTTATTTTACTCATAATGGTTCTCCTGTTTTCAAAAGTAAAAAATGGAGCATCTTCCGACACCCCATTCTTAATTGCACAAATTAATTATACTTACGTTTTCTAGCTGCTTCAGATTTCTTTTTACGTCTTACGCTTGGCTTTTCGTAATGCTCTCTTTTACGAATCTCCTGCTGGATTCCAGCCTTTGCGCAGCTTCTTTTGAATCTGCGTAAAGCACTATCTAACGTTTCGTTTTCTTTAACGATCACATTTGACATAGTCTCACACCTAACCTCCCCTCCAGCCCTATATTGTGCATCATATGACTGTTCGGGTATATTTTTTGCACTACTTAGAATTATAGCACATATTTCCTTTACGTCAATATATTTCTGGATTTTTCTGTAAAACATGCTTATGATGGGCTATTTTGATTGGTAGATACGGCGCGGATATTGTCTGGCCAAAGAATACGCTGTTTGAACGGCAATGATTGTGTTATGATTCATCGATATGAAGCGGCAGTGGAAGAAAGGTTAAGAAAAACTTAAGGAAATCTTATCAAATCTCTATGAACCTTTATGGATTGTTTGGTAAAATAAAGGCGGAAAAGGAGGAAGGGATTCGATGGCTGACAAAATACTAATCGTAGACGACGAAAAAGAGATTGCCGATCTGGTTGCGCTTTATTTGGAGAATGAGAACTTTACAGTATATAAATACTATACGGCGAAGGACGCCCTGAAATGTATTCAGGAGGAAACTTTGGATTTAGCGATTCTGGACGTGATGCTTCCGGATACAAGCGGGTTCCAAATTTGCAGGAAGATCAGGGAAAAGTACCGTTACCCTGTGATTATGCTGACGGCAAAAGGGGAGGAAATCGATAAGATTACAGGGCTTACGCTGGGAGCGGACGATTATATTACCAAACCATTCCTGCCGCTGGAGCTTGTGGCCCGGGTAAAAGCCCAGCTTCGCCGGTATAAGCGGTATAATATGGGGACGGAGCCGGAAGAGGACGTGATCATTCACTCCGGCCTGGTGCTGAATGTGAAGACCCATGAGTGTATGCTGAATGAAAAGCCTTTATCCCTGACGCCCACGGAATTTTCAATTCTCTGCATTTTATGCCGGGAGAAGGGGAACGTGGTGAGTGCGGAAGATTTGTTTCACCAGATCTGGGGAGACGAATATTACAGCAAAAGCAACAATACCATCACGGTTCACATCCGCCATTTGAGGGAAAAGATGGGAGACTCCTTTGAGGATCCAAAATACATTAAAACAGTCTGGGGGTGCGGATATAAAATTGAAAGATGAAAAATCAGTAGTCCGGATTACGGCGGCGGTTATTCTGGGAAGCGCGGCGTTGGCCCTTGGAGTATTTTATCTTGCTGACAACTTGTGGAACGGCGTGTTCGTGGACTGGTTTACACGGAATTATATGATTACCTATGAAGAGTACCTTTCGGGTTCCGAGCGGGGGAATCTTGTTACGACGGTGGATTGGTCCAGCGTTAAGGTACTGCTCTTGGAAGTGATGATTGGAGCGGCGGTTATCGGCGCCTCCGTCATAGTTGCCGCCGCCGTCATTTATGGGAAATATAAGGAAAGGCAGACCATCAAAGAAACCTGCCGGATGTTCCGGGTGTATATGGACGGAGAGCAGGAAGCATCGGAGGTCTTTCCGAAGGAGTATGCGCAGGCGGCCGTCCAGATGACCGAGTTTAAGGCGGCCAGACAGCGCCATGAACAGATTATTAAGGACGAGGCGGCAAAGAAGAATGATCTGATTGCTTATCTGGCTCATGACCTAAAGACGCCCCTTACATCGGTAATCGGGTATCTGAGCCTGCTCCATGAGGCTCCGGATATGCCGGAGAAGCAGAAGGAAAAATATACGCACATTGCGCTGGATAAAGCAAACCGGCTGGAGAAGCTGATCAATGAATTTTTTGAAATAACCAGATATAATCTGCAGCAGATGGAACTGGAGGAGGAGGCTGTTGACCTGTGTTATATGCTGCTTCAGATGACGGATGAATTTTATCCGCTGCTGATGGCTCACGGCAATACGACCGAATTAAGGGTGGAGGAAGATACCGTTATTTATGGCGATCCGGTGAAGCTTGCCAGGGTATTTAATAATATTTTGAAGAATGCCATTGCCTACAGCTATCCGGATTCGGTTATTGAAATCTGGACGGAGGGTACGTTAGAAGAACTTCGGATTTATTTCCGGAATAAAGGAAAGACGATTCCGGCAAAGAAGTTAAATCGTATTTTTGAGAGATTTTACCGTTTAGATGAGTCCCGGGGTACGAATACCGGCGGCGCGGGACTTGGACTTGCCATTGCAAAGGAAATTGTTACCCTGCATGGAGGGAAGATTACGGCGGTAAGCCAGAGGGAATTTACGACGTTCTGCGTGATACTGCCTATATAGATTCATGGAATCTCTAGTTTCTATTAACCTTTTCTTAGGAATTGAACAACAGAATATTAAAGTACGGATGTCCCCTGCTTTGTATTATAAATACAGAGCGGGGGATTATTTCTGAACGCTATGAAACGGCGTATACCGGAAAGACGCAAGATATTCTGAAAAATGAAAAATAGAAGAGGTGTATGAGATGACAAGAGATAGAATCGGGCATAGAAAAGACAGGATACAAAGCGCGGCATATTTCAGCAGAAGAGAGGGGGAATGGAACGCAGGGGATAAAAAGAAAAGAGACGGCTTTGCAGGAAACCGGGGCCTAAGTGAGCCGGATAGAAAGAACAAGCGTATAAAATACTGCAGAAGAAAGAGAAGAGCCAGAAAGAAAGCTTATATACGAAAGATCGCTTTGACCTTTATAACGGTGATGTTCTTGGCGCTTGGAGGCGGCAAGGTCTGGTCTTTTTCGGAAGAAAGCCTTCCCAAGGATGGAGAGCGGGCGCCCGGGAACGGACAGCCGACGGTAGAACTTCGGCAGCTCTATAGTCCCAATGCTGTTCTTACGGATGCGGATTCCGGGGAGATACTGGCGGAGCTGAAAGGAAAGGTGCGAATCTATCCGGCGTCTCTTACTAAGATTATGACTGCATATATTGCGGCAGAACAGACGGAGGATCTGGATGGGAGTATTGAGATTCCCTCGGATTTCTTTTCGGAACTGTATGAGGAAAATGCGTCTATGGCTGGATTTCTGCCGGGAGAGCAGGCTGGGCTGCGGGATCTGCTGTACGGAATTTTGCTTCCTTCCGGGGCGGAATGCTGCCTGGCGTTTGCAGAGAGGATCGCCGGCTCGGAGGAAGCATTTGTAAAGTTGATGAATGAAAAAGCGAAGGAACTGGGGATGAAGGATACACATTTCTGCAACGCGACGGGGCTTCATGACCCGGAGCATTATTCTACGGCAGAAGATATGGCTGCGCTGCTGAGAGAAGCCTTGAAGAATCCGGAATTTAAGGAGGCGTTTACCAGCCGGAGCAGGAGCGTGCCTCCGTCGGATATGCACTCGGAAGGATTTACATTTACCAGTACGATGTTTCAGTATCTGGAAAGCGGGGAAGTGGCAGGCGGGGAAATCCTTGGAGGAAAAACGGGGTACACGCCGGAAGCCGGACTATGCCTCGCAAGCCTGGCGCAGGTGAACGGAAAAGAGTATATTCTGGTAACGGCAAACGCAGAAGGCAGTCACGCGACGGAGCAGTTTCATATTCTGGATGCGGCAAACGTATATAACCAGATCGGGAAAGGACAAACGCTGTAACGGCGTATGATCCGCGCTGTGATTCGCTGGTTCCGAATAGGAGCTTGGCGGGATATCCGCCGGAATCGCCGCAAGCGATGCAGATAAGCATGAAAAAGGACCATGGGGAGCCATGGCCTTTTTTACGGTTTCATTTTATAATGCGTTATGTACGATCTGCAGTACTTCGTAAAGGGAATCCACGCCGATTTGTCCGGGAGCTGAAGCCATAGAGCCGGAACCAAAAGTCAGACAAGAGCCGAAAGCTTCGCAGGAAAGACGGCTGATGCTTCCCATTCCCGCCATGGACATGGTAATAATGGGACGGTCTGCATAGTCGGACGCCATTTCCTCTGTGGCGGCGAGCAGCGTGAGGACGTCCTTTTTGCTTTGAGGCATAACGGCGATTTTTGGTATATCTGCATCCATGTCCTGCATCTTGCGCAGGCGGTATACGATATCGGACTGAGCCGGCGTTTTGTCGAAGTCGTGATTGGAGGCAACGACTTTCGTTCCTGCCGCATGAATTGCCGCGATCATATCAGTAACAATTTCATCGCCGGTAAAGATTTCTACGTCGATCAGATCTGCCATACCGGTGGCAGCCACCGCTTTATTCAGCGCTGCGTAAGCTTCTGTACTCATTTCGTGAACGCCGCCTTCATTCTTGGTACGGAAGGTAAAGAGAAGCGGGGTGTCGCCCAGAACGGAACGTACCTCTGCAAGTACTGCTTTGACTGCTTCGATATCCTCTACGCCTTCAAACCAGTCAACACGCCATTCCATAATATCCATGTGCATGTCCTTATACTGTTTGGTGAGCGTGATGATTTCGTCTTTTGTTTTTCCTACATTGGGGATACAGATAGCGGGAATCCCTGCGCCAAGCTCCAGGTTTCTTACCTTTACTGTGTTCATGATAATCCTCCTTCAATATGCGTACTTCATTGCAGGCGCATGCCGGAGCGTGACTGGTCGCTCCTGAAACATACGGCCTGCTATGTTTATATTTTAACAAAATCCTCTGCCGGAAACAAATATAAAATACGCCCGGAACCGATAGTATTCATGCATAGTTACGGTTCCTCCGGCTCTGGCTTTTGCGGATTAGGCATATGGGAGAATGCGAAGGAGGACTTTCCGTTTTCTTTGTTCATAAATGTCTACCTTACAGCATATATTTTATCAGCATATACGAAAAGGGGCAGGGAAGAGGATGGATTCTAATCATTTATACAAAGATATACAGGCAAGGACAAACGGCGAAATATACATTGGAGTAGTAGGGCCTGTCAGAACCGGGAAATCAACGTTTATTAAGCGGTTTATGGAGGTGCTGGTGCTTCCGCATATGGAAGATGAGCCGGGCAAGGAACGAACCAGGGATGAGCTGCCGCAGTCGGCTTCAGGAAAAACAATTATGACCACGGAGCCGAAATTTATTCCGAAGGAAGCGGCCGAAATCCGTCTGATGGAAGACGTTCCCGTGAAGGTGCGGCTGATCGACTGCGTGGGATATATGGTAGAAGGCGCCGCGGGGCATGTGGAAGAGGGGGAAGAACGTCAGGTGAAGACTCCCTGGTTTGATTACGAGATTCCATTTACCAAGGCTGCGGGAATCGGAACCAGAAAAGTAATTCATGAGCATGCAACTATCGGAGTTGTGATTACCACCGACGGAAGCATCGGGGAACTCCCCAGAGGAAACTATATGGAAGCGGAAGAAAAAACGATCCGGGAATTGCAGAGCATTGGGAAGCCCTTTGTGGTTCTAGTAAATTCCACCAGGCCGTTTGGAGAGGAAGCAAGGGAAACGGTCCGGGAAATGGAAGACAAATATAGCGTCAGGGCTATGGCCGTTAACTGCGAGCAATTGAAGGAAGAGGATATTAACAGGATTTTAGAGGGGGTACTTTCCACATTTCCCATATCAGAGATTGAATTTTACATACCGAAATGGGTGGAAATGCTTCCGGTTGAACACAAGATCAAACAGGATTTATTGGAACATATCCGGAGGATTCTGGATCAGGTAGATGAAATGGGCGACGCGTGCAGCAAAATTACAAAGCCGGAGAGTCCGTATATTGAAGAACTGCGGGTGGAAGAAACCCGGATGGATACGGGCTGTATCAAAATCCGCATTGAGGTTGCCCAGGAGTATTATTATGAAATGCTCAGCGAACTTACCGGAACGAAGATTGCGGGACAGTATGAATTGATATCCGAGCTAAAGAATTTGTCTCAGCTAAAGACGGAATATGAAGGGGTAAAGGACGCGTTTAACAGCGTAAGGATACGGGGATACGGCGTAGTCAGCCCTACAAGGGATGAGATTACGTTGGATGAGCCGACTGTAATTAAGCAGGGAAGTAAATACGGCGTGAAAATACACTCTACGGCGCCGTCAATTCATCTGATCCGGGCAAACGTTGAAACGGAGATCGCTCCAATCGTGGGAAATGAACAGCAGGCGGAGGATCTGATTACCTATATTAAAGAGACGGAGAATCAGGAAGGAGGAATCTGGCAGACTAATATATTCGGGAAATCGATTGAGGAACTTGTTATGGACGGCATGAGGAATAAAATGGCCGTAATAAACGATGAAAGCCAGACAAAACTCCAGGATACGATGCAGAAAATCGTAAATGACAGCAATGGCGGACTGGTCTGTATTATTATATAGGCTTGCAAATACCGAAAAGAATTGTTATTATAAAAGATAAGTAACAAATGAGCAGATACTGGAGGTACATAATGAGAATTGCAATTATTACAGCAAGTACACCAATTTACAGAGGACATGAAGAAGATAAGAGCGGTAAAGTGATTAAGCATATTGTGGAGGAGGCGGGACATAAGGTGATATTTATGAAGCCTCTTCCCTGTGATAAGACAGTGCTGTCTACAGTGATGCAGAGGATGGCGGACGGTCATCTGGTGGATTTGATTCTGACAACCGGGGGTTCCGGCTGCGCGGCGGGAGACTGTATGCCGGAGGCAACTTTGGAGATTGTAGATAGGCCTGTGGTGGGCATTCCCGAGGCTATGCGGGCGCATACGATGCAGTTGACGAAGCGCGCCATGCTGAACCGGAGCGCGGCGGGAATTCGGGGAGACGTGCTGATCGTGAATCTCCCGGGCAAACCTAACGCGGTAAAACAGTGCCTGGAATATCTGCTTCCGGAGATTATACACGCAGTGGGCTTAATTCAGCAGAAACAGGCGGAGTAGGAGAAGTACAGGATGAAGGTTACCTATATTCAGCACAGCGGATTTATGGTGGAATGCGAGGAAAGCGTGCTGGTTTTCGACTATTACAGAGGTATGCTGCCTCCTGTCAGCAAGGATAAGAGTTTTTATGTATTTGCCAGCCATAGCCACGGAGACCACTTTCAGCAAGAGATTTTTGATTGGGAAAAAGACTATCCGCGTATTCACTATATTCTGTCGGATGATATACAGGCGGAGACTGCTGCAAACCGGCTGTTTCTTGGACCTGATGAGGAATGTGGGCTTGGGGATCTCCGAATAAAGACGCTTCGCTCTACCGACGAGGGCGTGGCGTTCTTTGTTTCTGTACAAGACGGCGGACAGATTCGGAATATTTACCACGCGGGAGATTTGAACTGGTGGCATTGGGAAGAGGAAAGCGCGGCGTATAATCGGGAGATGGAACAGAATTTTAAGAAGGCTCTTCTGCCGATGGAAGGGGCGCGGATTGACGTCGCTTTTTTGCCGGCGGATCCCAGGCTTGAGGATGCGTACTATCTTGGATTTGACTGGTTTATGCGGCATACAGATACAAAACGGGCGTATCCGATGCATCTTTGGAGGCGTTACGGGGTGATAGACAAGCTGAGAAGTCAGCCGGAGGCAAAGGATTATCGGGATCGGATTGTGCGGCTGGGAAAGGAAGACGAATGCAGGTAAAGATTTATACGGACGGAGCCGCAAGAGGGAACCCGGACGGGCCGGGCGGATTTGGAACTGTACTGGAATATATAGATTCTAAGGGAGAACTGCATACAAAGGAGATCTCTCAGGGATACAAAAAGACTACCAACAACCGGATGGAGCTGATGGCGGCGATTGCGGGGTTAGAGGCTCTGAACCGCCCCTGCGACGTGGAGCTGTATTCCGATTCCCAGTATGTGGTCAACGCGTTTAACCAGCATTGGATTGAAGGCTGGGTGAAAAAGGGATGGAAACGCGGGAAGAATGAGCCGGTAAAGAATTCGGATTTGTGGAAAAGGCTGTTGAAGGCAAAGGAATCTCACAGAGTGACGTTTCACTGGGTGAAGGGACATGCCGGACATCTGCAGAATGAGCGCTGCGACGCGCTGGCGACTTCGGCGGCGGACGGCGGCAATCTGCTTATAGACGAAGGCGCGGTCTAAATAGTCTTGCTATTGCAGGAATGATGTGATAGAATGTGAAAACATGAGAATACAAGTATGACAAGTAATCGCGGCTGCGAATGCCGAAAGGCTGCAGGTGAGGAAAGTCCGGGCTTCACAGGGCAGGATGCCGGATAA
>CAJURK010000007.1 GCA_910588745.1 uncultured Dorea sp.
CATTTTCAACTGTCAGAGACTAAAAATTGGTATTAACCGACAGCCCCTTTTTTCTATATGATAAATCAGTTATTCTCATTTCAAATGGCAGAAATATTCGGCTCTACATAGTTCTGCCCGTCAATCAGTTCTGCCCGTTTTCCTTTTGGAAGGGCATAAGTGTCCTATGTGGTACAAATTTTTCCTGAGCTGTTACCATAACGTGAGTTTCTTTTGGCTGTTGATATTGTTTATTTCAGAGTAATGCGTATGTCTATATTTCATACGTTGGCATTATTGCGTTCATGAATAACGGGTATATCTAAAGCCGTTTCTATTGGCAGTCTTTTTTTATTGTAGTAGGTATTGTTACGAATGCCAATGATCATGCGTAATTATACGTAAGAAATGATTATCAAATATGCACATGTAAATGTTTAAACTTTTTGGGCAAGAGCTTATAATAAAATAAATAGAAAAACAGCCGTAAAGCATTGATTTCTAAATATCTCTGCATTTACGGCCGCTTTTTTGCCCGTGCGGATAACAGGACTTGAACCTGCACGTCATAGACACTAGATCCTAAGTCTAGCGCGTCTGCCATTCCGCCATATCCGCTTGTATAATGTCTGGGAGAAAATTAACCTGAGACATCTTGTATCCTAACACAATTTTCTCTTCTTGTCAAATTATTGCAGAACAATGATCTGTTGCGCGATAAGCTCTTGCGATTGCCGAAAAGTCTGTTAGGAACGGAGCGTTCATGGTATGATAAATGAAAGGACTTGCAGATATTTGTTTCAATTAAAACCAGGCGCAGTGGACTATTTGAAATAAATAGTTGATGCATCCTGGCGGATATGCGGAATGCGGGAAGAGGTGTCGAGATGGAGGATGCATATGTATTACAGTTATCGAACCGGAAGTTTTCGGAGTTGTATTTGTGCTTTTGCGGAATCAGCAAATGCGAGCCGCTCCACAGCTTTGGCCCGGCGGTGAGGCCGGATTACCTGATTCATTTTATTCTCAGCGGGAAAGGCCGGTATCATGCTGAAGATACCCGGCATTGCCTGGAAGCCGGCCAGGGTTTTTTAATTGAACCGGATGTCCTGACCTTTTATCAGGCGGATCCGGAGGAGCCATGGGAATATCTTTGGATAGGATTTAATGGCACGAACGTGAAAGAATATTTGAGGGATATCGGCCTGAACAGCAGACAGCTTATATTTTGCAGCGATCAGGCGGATGAACTGAAAGACACGGTAGTTGAAATGCTGAAAGATACCACCAGCAGTATTTCCAGCCAATACAAAAGGCAGGGGCTGCTGTATTCGTTTTTTTCTATTTTAACAAAGAATAACAAAATTAGCCTTCCGCTGGAGCAAAATGGAGAGAATATTTATATTAAACGCGCGGTAGAATATGTCCGCAACAATTATTTTGATGTGGTGCGGGTGGGGGATATTGCAAAATATGTCTGTGTTGACCGCACATATCTCTATGAGCTGTTCCGCAGGTACTTAAACGTCTCGCCTCAGGATTATTTGATGAATTACCGGATGACAAGGGCGGCGGAGCTGCTGACTAATACAGAACTGACGCTGGAAGAGATTGCTTTATCCTGCGGATATCAGAACGTGTATTCTTTCGGCAAGGTGTTTAAGGCTAAGCGGGGGATTACGCCGGCGAAATACCGGGCGAAGAACCGGAAGGAGAAGAAGGAACATCTGGAGAAGCATAAGGATAAACTGGAACAACTGTAACCGCACATTTCTGTCAAACTGCGCGGTTTGGGAAGCGGCGCAGCCTTGCGGAGCGGTAGGAAGAGCGTTGGAGGTAAGAGGCGGAATTGATTGGTGGAGTGTGAATTAGCCAACATTTGGACATTTTTGGCCGACAAATGGATATACACAGACGCAGACTTTGCCGATAGAATAGAGTTATAAGGAAGAAAGAACGGCACGGCTTCCTTACTCCATAGAATCTAAATGGGAATCGATACGTGGAACAGAACAGTATTTTCTGCGGATGATAGGAGGGAGCCATGCGGCGAATAAAACAGGAGAGATGAGTTATGAGTATATTGTTTTATGAAAATACGAAGACATTTCACTTATGCAATCAGGAAATCAGCTACATTATGACTGTTCTTCCAAACGGCCATATGGGACAGCTTTACTTTGGGAAGAGGGTTCATCAGAGGGAGGACTATTCTTATCTGTATGAGACGGCTCCCCGTCCTATGGCTTCTTATGTGTTTGAGGGGGATTACTCCCTGTCTTTGGAGCATGTACGGCAGGAGTACGGCGTGTATGGAACGACTGATTTCCGCCGCCCGGCCATTGAGATTTTACAGTCAAATGGAAGCAGGCTTTGCGATTTTCAATATCAAAGGCACGAAATTATGAAAGGGAAACCAAGCCTTTCCGGACTCCCCGCTACTTATACGGAAAAGGATGAGGAAGCGGAGACGCTGCGCGTACTGTTGGAGGACGCTTTGACAGGAGTGACGGTGGAATTGTTGTATACGATTTTTGCCAAAGGAGGAATCCTTGCAAGAAGCGCAAAGATTACGAATAAAGGAGCCGACAGTGTTCATCTTACGGCAGCCATGAGTTTGTGCATGGATTTGCCGGACTGCAATTACGAGTGGCTGCAGTTTTCCGGGGCATGGGCAAGAGAACGGCATTTAAAAGTGCGGAAGCTGGAGCAGGGAATTCAGGCTGTGGACAGCCGCCGGGGACATTCATCCCATGAGCATAATCCATTTATTGTGCTGAAGCGCCCGGAAACATGCGAAAACCAGGGGGAGGCCATTGGGTTCAGCCTGATATACAGCGGCAATTTTCTAGCCCAGGCGGAGGTGGACACCCATGATACCACTAGGGTTCTTATGGGCATTCATCCCATGGGCTTTGACTGGAAATTAGACGTAAGGGAGAGCTTTCAAACGCCGGAGGCGGTAATGGTCTACTCGGAACGGGGACTAAACGGAATGAGCCAGACATTCCACCGACTGTATCAGAAACGGCTGGCAAGAGGCTATTGGAGAGACAGAGCCAGGCCGATACTGAATAATAACTGGGAAGCGACTTATTTTGACTTTACAGAAGACCGCCTGGTGGAAATTGCCAGGAAAGCGAAAGAATGCGGCGTTGAATTGTTTGTGCTGGACGACGGGTGGTTTGGCGAGAGAAGCAGCGACCATGCGGGGCTGGGGGACTGGGCCGCGAATCCAAAGCGGCTTTCTGGAGGGATTACCGGGTTTGCGGAGCGTATTGAAGAGCTTGGCATGAAATTCGGTCTCTGGTTTGAGCCGGAGATGGTAAATAAAGATTCGGAGTTGTACCGGAAGCATCCGGACTGGATATTGTCGGCGCCAGGAAGAAACGTTTCCCATGGGCGGAATCAGTATGTGCTGGACTTTTCCCGGACAGAGGTTGTGGACTGTATCTATGGGATGATGGCTAAGATTCTGAGAGAGGCCAAGGTCTCTTATATCAAATGGGATATGAACCGGAGCATTACGGAATGCTATTCTGCGGCGCTGCCGCCGGAGCGGCAGGGCGAGGTGTTTCACCGCTATATCCTGGGTGTTTATCATTTGTATGAACGGCTGAATACGGAGTTCCCGCAGGTACTTTTCGAATCCTGCGCAAGCGGCGGGGGAAGGTTTGACCCAGGAATTCTTTACTATGCGCCCCAGGGGTGGGCAAGCGATGATTCAGACGCCGTGGAGCGTTTGAAGATTCAGTATGGAACCTCCTTTTGCTATCCGATTAGCAGTATCGGGAGCCATGTATCGGTAACGCCGAACCATCAGGTGTTCCGTAACACGCCGCTTCATACCAGGGCAAATGTGGCATATTTCGGAACCTTTGGGTATGAGCTGGACTTAAATAAGCTGGAAAAGGAGGAGCAGGAATCGGTAAAGGAACAGATTGCATTTATGAAGGAGTACAGGCAAGTGCTGCAGTTTGGTACATTTTACAGGCTTGCAAGTCCTTTTGAAGGCAATATTACCTGTTGGATGACGGTCAGCGAGAACCGGACGGAGGCGATTGTAGGGTGGTACCGCACTTTGAGCCATGTCAATATGCCGTACATGAGAGTTCGGCTGCAGGGTTTAGATCCGGAGGCCTGCTATGAAGACCAGGAGACGAAGAAAAGGTATTTTGGAGATGAACTGATGAATATCGGATTGGTGACTTCCGACGCCACGTGCGGCCAGATGGATGGAAATACCGGCGAATGCTGCGACTTTGATTCCAGGCTGTACGTATTCAAAGCGGTTTAGAAAGAATAAGTGAATCGGCAATAAGTATCCGTCTCGTTCCGGGATGCTTTCTCAGGAATGGGACGGATATTCTGTAAACACATTTGGTCTAAGGAGGAAGTCGGCATGATGAAAACGGACAAAAATTTTATAAAACGCTGCGTGCTGATGGCAGTAGGGATTTTGTTTATTGGTATCTGTGTAGGTGCGTTCCGTCTCAGCGCTTTCGGGGTGGATGCATTTACCTGCATGAACTTAGGAATCAGCGGATTCCTCCGCATGTCGTTCGGAACCTGGCAGCTTATTATGAATGCAGCGATCCTGGCGCTGGTATTTTTTACGGCGCGCCGCTGTATCGGCGCAGGGACTATTGTCAATATGGTAGGCGTGGGCTATATGGCGGACTTTATCTGCTGGCTGTTTCAGGAGGTATGGGAGGTCAACATGACGCTGCCGCTTAGAATTCTTGCTCTTGTAACCGGAAGCCTGTTAGCCGGGATAGGCGTCGCTTTTTATATGGCTGCGGAGATGGGGATTGCGCCCTATGACAGCGTGGCGCTGATTATTGAGAAAGGAACAAATGGGAAGATTAAATTTCAGTATGCCAGAGTACTCAGCGATATTACGGTGGTAATCGTAGGGGTGGCATTCTGCCTGCTGTCTGGAGGCGACTTGCGGCTGATCATCGGAATCGGGACGGTTTGCAACGCGCTGTTTAACGGGCCGTTAATTCAATTTTTTAAGGTACATGCGGCGGAGCCGCTTTTGAAGAAATAACGGACTGGAATTGTGTTTATATCGGTTTGGCTGTATAATGAAATAAATGAACCGCAGAACGGAGCCTGATTATGAAATATGATTGTTTGATTATAGATGACGAGCAAATGCTTGCGGACAATACGGCGGAATATTTTAATCTCTTTGGTGTGAAAACGGCGGCTGTCTACAGCGTGTCTGAATGCCGGGAATTTTTGAAAGAAAATACGACCCGCTTGCTTCTTCTGGATATTAATCTTGGGGATGGAAGCGGTTTTGAGTTATGCAGGGAACTTCGGGAAGATACGGATATTCCGATTTTGTTTATTTCCGCAAGGACAAGCGACGACGACCAGATTGCCGCGCTTCATATCGGTGGTGATGATTATATTCAGAAGCCCTATTCGCTGGGAGTCCTTTTGGCGAAGGTAAAGGTGGTGTTAAAGCGTTTTGGGCAGCGCCGGGAGCATAAGAATAAAAGCTATTCGGACGGCAGACTGACGGTAGATTTTGACGCCAGGCAGGTATTTGTGGAAGGAGGTTTGGTTAAGCTAACATTTTTAGAGTTTAAATTACTGGCATACTTGATTCAGAATATGAACAGAGTCGTCTCCAAGCAGGAACTGTTTGAAAAGGTTTGGGAGGATAAATTTACCGGAGACGGGACGCTGAATGTGCATATCCGTAAATTAAGGGAAGCGGTAGAACGAAAGCCGGGCAAGCCGGAGTATATTCTTACGGTGTGGGGCGACGGATATCGGTTCAGCGGGGAGGAATCATGAGAAAGCGAGTATTCATATGTAGCCTTATTGGTGTTTTTCTGGCGGAAATAACAGCGCTGCTCTTTTTTTTATTTAAGGATATAAATACAGCGCAGGATGCTGTTCAGGTTAATGAAATTGTGCATTCGGTGCAGGATGACTGGCCGGAAATGGAAAAGCATAAGAATCGGACGGAACTTGATTATGTAGTGCTTGGTCAGGACGGGAAGGCGCTGTATCGAACCAGGGAGGGGTTAAGCGAGAGCATTCATGAGGCTATTGTCCATAGAGACACGATGGTAGATATTGACGTGGGGGTTCTGCCGGCGGGTAAGATTGTTATTTATAATGATAGTTACCAGTTTTTTTTGGCCGGGAAAAGGAGGATGGCGTTTACTCTTCTGGCAGCTATTCTCCTGCAGGGAGGAATCTGCATAGGGTATTTGGTTTATCTGAACCGCAGGATCATCAGGCCGTTTCAAAAAATGGAAGGCTTTGCAGAGCGCATAGCAGGAGGCAGCCTGGACGTTCCTCTTGAGATGGATCGCCAGAATTTATTTGGCGCGTTTACGGAGAGTTTTGATATTATGCGGGCGGAGTTGAAGAAAGCAAGGCTTGCAGAGGCGAAAGCCAATGCCGACAAGAAGGAACTGGTGGCAAAGCTGTCCCATGATATTAAGACGCCGGTGGCAAGCATCAAGGCGGCTTCGGAAGTAGGGGCGGCGCTTACGCATAGCGTGAGGATGAAAGACACATATATGCAGATTATACGGAAAGCGGATCAGATCGACGGTTTGATTACGAATTTGTTTACAGCAACGCTGGAAGAACTGCAGCAGCTTTCCGTAACGCCTGTGAATCTGGAAAGCGGAGAACTGAAAGGACTGCTGGAGAATGCGGATTATCTGGGCCGGACGGCTGTTCCGGAGATTCCAGAGTGTATCGTTTGTGCTGATAAACTGAGACTGCAGCAGGTATTTGACAATCTGTTCGCGAATTCATATAAATATGCGGCTACGGAGATTGCAGTCGAGGCGGATATCAGGAATGGATATCTGAGGGTCAGTATGGAGGATATGGGCGGGGGAGTAAAGGAAGAAGAGCTGCCTCATATAAAAGAGAAGTTCCGGCGGGGAAGCAATGCGGCGGATATAGAAGGGGCGGGTCTGGGGCTTTATATTTCGGATTATTTTATGAAGGAAATGAACGGCATGCTGGAGGTTGAAAACGGCGAACAAGGACTGAAAGCGACGGTGCTGCTGCCGTGCTAATGGTTAGACAGGATTTTGCGGGGATTCAAAATAAAAAAGAATGTGGAGGCAACAGACAATGGCAAAATACAAATGACAGATTTGATTTTGCACTGAAAATAATATCGAATGGTATTCATGGTTTGCAGGGGGAATGGAAAAATGAAGCAGTTTTTGAATAAGCCAAGGGGCCGTCGGTTAATACTGATTTTAGGCTCCTGCCGCAAAATAAGCATATCCATCAGAAGTATTAACCTGAATAATATCCCCCTCTAACGAAAACTGTTTTCTACAACGCCCGGAAGCAAAGTATAAATAGAACAGCCAATCTTTTTTTCAAACAATTCTTTAATCTCTAAAATCTTTTTCCACCTGTCTATTGTCGCCGGGTGAACGCCGTATCGGATTGTCACGTCTACAAACCTCTTTTCCAAGAGGCAGAATCCTGTCGGCAAAGCCAGTGCGTCGCATAGCTGCACCAAGCGGTCATAATCATCATAAACCGCATTTGCAACAAACTCTTTCATAAACAGGTAATCTTCATCACTGACATCAAATGTTCCGATAGAAGTATCAATATCCTGTATCATAAATGCGTGGGATATACATATCTGCGCAGCTTTTTCCCATCCGCGCTCCATACAATAACGATAGCCGTCTATCAGATGCTTTTCTGAACTTATTCCTGCATAACGTCCAATATCGTGTAACAGTCCGAAAAGGTATGCCTGTTCAGAAGATAAAGTGTTACAGCGCGACGCAATATTTTTACAGGCTTCGGCTACATACCGGGAATGGTCTGCCCATGCTCCCGGATTGGATTCTGACGCTTCCTTTAATGCACGTTCCGCGGTGCGAATGTTTAACTCCATTTTTAACTCCTTTCAATAGGGCTGGACTGGCAGATAAACCGCTCGGCCCCTTTATGGTGAAATACAACAGACAAAAAATTCTATGTCTTTTATAAATTAAATATATAGGATAGCCCGGTAATTGTCAATTAATACAGCGTATTCTTTAACGCATAAGAAAAAGTAGAAATTTAAGTACGGTTAATAACAAAAACAGCCGGGAAAGCCTATCAATACGCTTTATAAATTTAAGGGATATTTAAGAATTGGATAAAGACTGTTAAGGATTGAATGGGTAAAATGAAAGCTGTACAGAAAAAGGAGAGCTAGTATGAAAAATATAGTTTTGAAAACAGAGAGTTTAAGTAAATCCTTCTCCTGCGAGGGAGCCTTGCAGCATGTATTAAAAAATATTGATCTGGAGCTTTACCAGGGAGATTTCACCGTAATCATGGGCGCAAGCGGCGCGGGAAAATCTACGCTTTTGTACGCCCTTTCCGGATTGGATACGCCGTCTTTGGGAAAGATCGCGTTTGGAGACCAGGTCATTTCTGACTTAAGCCAGGATGAGCTTGCTATATTTCGGCGCCGCCATTGCGGGTTTGTGTTTCAGCAGATTTATCTGATTGACGGAATGTCGGTGATGGATAATGTACTGGCGGCGGGACTGCTGGTCAATAAAGACAGGAAATCCCTTGTGAAAAGAGCGGAAATGTTGTTTGAGTCAGTAGGTATTTCAGAAGAGACCAGAAATAAATTTCCAGCGCAGATATCCGGAGGCGAGGCTCAGAGAGCGGGGATTGTGCGGGGACTGATAAACTGCCCTGAAATGTTGTTTGCCGACGAACCTACCGGAGCGCTGAATTCCAAAACCGGCTTGGATGTGCTGGATGTGCTTACGAATTTTAACGAGCAGGGGCAAAGTATAGTTATGGTAACGCACGACATGCGTTCCGCAAGGAGAGGGAACCGCATCTTGTATTTGAAAGACGGCGTTATTTTAGGAGAGTGCGAGCTGGGAAAGTACGTCCATAAAGACAAGGGCAGAGAAGAAGAACTTGCCGCATTTCTTAGAGAAATGGGGTGGTAATATGAAAGAAATGATACTGCTTATGGGTTCTAATCTGCGCAGGGCGAAGGGGCAGATGATTTCCATTGGCGTGCTTGTGCTGTTTGCTTCAGTGATGCTGAATCTATGGCTTATGTTATCTACCGATTACAAGCAGAACTTTGAACGGGAACATGATAGGCTGCATGCGGGGCATGTGACTCTTGCTGTGGATGACGGAAGCGGCGAGATGCGGGAGTTTCTTATAGAAATAAATGAAAAGGACAGTCGTATGGAAGAACTGTCCCTGACGCCCGCTATGCATATGGCCGGACTGTTTTCGCATAATGGCGGGGAGATTAGCTCAGAATTTGTGATTCTTGAAAAGGAACAGGCCGTCAGCCGCAGGGTAGGAAGAGCCGAAATCGTAGAAGAAGGCAGGTCTGCAAGCGGAGTCTATATGCCGGTTCTGTATAAATCGAAGGATGTGGAGATTGGAAAACAGGTGGAGATTTCTATTGGAAGCAGACGGATGACCTATACAGTCTGCGGTTTTTTTAACAGCGTTATGGCCGGCTCCCATAATTGCAATATGTGCGAGGTGATTTTAACGGAGGACAAATATCAGGAACTGAAAGAATCCGGAGCCGCACCGGAGGCGGCGCTGTGTTCGGTACGGTTAAAGGATAAGTCGGAAAGCGAGGATTATGAAACTATGTTAAAGAATGCGGTATCCGGAAGTTATCCGGCAGTCCGTATGGTGAGTAATTCTTATGCGCTGGTCTTTCAGTCCCGATATATTTCCCAGATGGTATGTTCCGGTCTGTTAAGCGCAATGGCATTCTTTGTCCTTTTAATTGCCGTAGTGGTAATTGCGTCGGATATCAATCATTATATCGGGGAGAATATGAAAAATCTGGGCGCTCTTAAGGCGATCGGCTATCGGAGCCGGCAGTTGACCGGCGCGCTTTTGCTGCAGTTCGCGGGAATTTCCGTGGTGATCGCCGCAGTCGGGGCCGGACTTTCCTATGTATTTTTTCCGTCCCTGAACCAGATGATGATTTCGCAGACGGGAATTCCGTATCAGATCCAATTTTTACCGCTGCCTTTTCTTGCTTCTATCGGGATACTGGGCGGTTCGGTCTTTCTGGCAGTGCTGGCGTCTTCCGGCAGGATGAAAAAAATTGAACCGGTGGCGGCGTTCCGGCAGGGGATGGAGACGCATAATTTTCGGCGTAACAGGATTGCGCTTGCCGAAACGAAACTGTCCCTTACTTTTGCGCTGGCGCTGAAAACTACGTTGCTAAATCTAAAACATAATTTCATTGTCTGCATTACGATGCTGGTTCTGTCGCTGTTTGTGGTATTTTCTGGTTTGATGATAGAAAATGTAATCGCAGATATTGAACCGTTTAGGAAGCTGATCATTGGGGAAACGGCGGATACCTGCATCAATGTAAACAGCGCGATAGAGGCCGAGTTTTTGGAGGAAATGAAGAAAAATGACCAGGTGGAAAAAGCGTACCTATATACTTCGACGGAAGTTCGGCACGTAGGCGGGATTGGCCTGATGGCGACGGTCTGCGACGATTTTGCAAAGGTAAACCACCAGGAGGGCGTATTTGAAGGGAGATTTCCAAAATACGACAATGAAATAGCGGTTGCGGCGAAATATGCCGGGGAGAAAAATCTAAAGCTGGGAGACGAAATTACGGTAACGTCAGACGGAAAGGAAGCAAAATATCTGATTTCAGGGTTTACTCAGACGAGCAATAATCTGGGCAAGGACTGCCTGCTTACCAGGGACGGATATGAACGGCTGGGAGAACTGATGGACGCAAGCTATTATTGTAATTTGAAGGACGGTACGAATATTGATGCGTTCAATTTGGAAGTGCAGAAAAGGTACGGCAGCGAAGTAAATAAGGTAATCAACGTAGACGCGCTGGTAACCGGAGGAGCTTCGGTGTACGTAGCGCTGATGAAGGCCATTGTAACGGCGGCTCTTGTACTCAGCGGTATTATCATAGCGTTTGTTTTGTATCTTCTGGTGCGGACTACGCTGGACAGTAAGAGAAAGGATTACGGAATTTTAAAAGCCTTGGGTTTTACCACAGGGCAGCTTGTTTTGCAGACCGCGCTTTTCTTTATGCCGGCGGTTGTAGTTTCGACTGTCATTGGGATTGTCCTATGCAGTTTCATAATTAATCCGCTGACCGGCCTGTTCTTAAGAGGAATTGGAATTGTAAAATGTACCTTTACCGTTCCGGTTTGGTTTGTGATGACGGGGGGAGCGGGGTTAATCGTCTTTGCGTTTGCGGCGGCATGCCTGATGTCTCTGCGGATACGCAAGGTTGCGCCGAAAGAGTTGCTGATTTAAACAAGGAAGAGATTGAAAAGAGCTGTTTTGTAATAAGAACATCTAATGTCTTTATAAGAAAACGAATAAAATAGCAGTATTGACAATTGCCTTTTCAAGTGATAGATTTTCTTGTGGACTATATATGTTTCAGCTTATAGTTTTCACATTTTTCGTTGGATATTTTGCTAAAGAAGAGAGGGAATCTGCCGGTGAACGGGGCGTGGAAGAGTTATGGGTGTATTTTTATTGCAGGTTGTCTGTGGGGGACGAACGGGCTGTTTGTGAAGCTGATGCAGGGATGCGGTTCGTCGTCCGCATATACGGGTTTTGTGCGGATTGTGCTGAGTTTTCTAATTCTGACTGTGATTACTTTGGTTAAAGAAGGGCCGCGGGCGTTTCGGATCAGCAGAAATACGCTGATTTCCTGTGTTTTGCTGGGATTGGTGTGCCAGGCGCTTTATAATTACGTGTACAGTTCGGCGATTAATTCCCTTGGTGTATCCTTTGCCTGTGTTATGACATATATGTCGCCGGCGTTTGCCAGTGTGATTTCTTACTTCATGTTTCGCGAGAGATTCGGTCAGAATAAATATCTGGCTATGATGCTAAACCTAATCGGATGTGCGCTGACCGTTACCGGAGGAAGCTTGCATGGCGTATCCCTGGCGGTATCGGGACTTTTGTTTGGTTTAGCGTCGGCGGCGTGTTATTCACTGGTTGGAATATTCGGGCGGATTGCGTCGGGAGAGGCGTCGCCGTATGTGGTGGCCACATATAATTTTTTGTTTGGGACAATCTTTCTCGGACTGTTCGGGCATCCATGGACGACGGTGGACAATCCGCTGAACCTGGGGATTTTGCTGTATGGTTTCGTTTACGCGCTGATACCTACGGGGATTTGTTATATTATTTATTTTAGCGGAGTCAGCAGGATTAAGGAGAGCAGCAAAGTGCCGGTAGTGGCGTCCGTGGAGAATGTGATTGCGGTGGTAATCGGCGTGCTGATGTTTGGGGAGAAGGTAGGACTTGTGAATATGGCCGGAATCTTGCTGGTACTTGGCTCGATTGTAGTGATGAATATGGATATTCCGACAGGCAGACGGCGGGGAACGGGGTTTGGAGTCCGCTTTGGGACGCGCGGACATGCGGCAGCCCCCTATTAAAAATAAATGCGTTACCGGAAGTGAATCAATATGACCGGAGTTTTGGCGGTCGTATTGCCGCAGAATGTGAGTAAGTTAAAAAAAGAAGATGGTTCCATGAGGAAGAGCGTGCTGAAGCATGTTCTTTTTTCGTGTATATATATTTCTGATAGAATTTTTCGACATTTTTCAGGGTTTTCTGAAAAGAGTGAAAAATAGCTTATAAAAGTATGAATTTCTATGTTACTCTTATTGACACTTATCCGGCGGCATGGTAATATAAACCTAAATAAATTAGTGCTATTGTATAAATGTCAAGGTATTTTATATTCTTTCTTTGTGCTATTTGTAATATATTTTCGCCGGCGATGAATTGGATGAGATGGCTTAAATTTACAGACATTTCAGCTAATTGTACAAGATATTTTATTGATAGGAATGATAGATATGTGTATTTTGATGTATACAAAGCGTTTAAAAGGAGGAAAAGTATGAAAAAATTTATTGCGCTCTCCCTGAGTATGGCGACAGTTTTATCGCTGGTAGCATGCGGAGGCGGCGGATCAACCGGAGATGCAGGCAGTAAGGATGAAAGCGGGGAGAGCGGCGGCAAGACAGAGATTAGTGTAGTAGCGGCTCAGTATGGGCAGAATACCGCAGAATGGTGGAAGGGATTTGAAGCTGATTTTGAGAAAGACAATCCGGACATTGACCTGAGCGTTGAAGTCATTTCCTGGAACGATATTTCTTCAAAGGTAACGACGCTTATTTCCAATAATCAGGCGCCGGATATTCTGAATATCGACGTATTTGCTGATTATCAGGCGGACGATCTTCTTCTTCCGGCAAAGGATTATGTATCAGAAGAAACTTATGGCAAGATGTACGAGGCATTTTTAGAGCAATCAGAGATTGACGGAACCGTATGGGCTATTCCGGATCTTGCTTCTGTACGTACAATGTTCTACAATAAGAAGATTTTGAAGGATGCCGGCGTGGAAAAAGTTCCGGAGACATGGGACGAACTGACAGAAGCCTGCAAAAAGATCAAAGAGAAGTTCCCGGATGTTTATCCATGGGGAATTGATATGACGACGGATGAAGGACAGGCTGCATTCTCATACTATGTATGGAATAACGGCGGAGATTTTACAGATGCTGACGGCAACTGGACGCTGAACAGCCCGGAGAATGTAGAAGCGATTGAGTATGCGATTGGCCTTGTAAAGTCTGAATATACCAATACAGATCCGGCAAATGACACACGTTATGACCTGCAGGATAATTTTGGTACTGGTAAGATCGCTATGCTGATTGCACCGAACAGCCTTCCGACTTACATCGCTGAGAATGGCAATGAAGTAGATTATGGCATTGCTCCGATTCCAAGCAATACGGGGACTTCGGTAGCTCAGGGCGTTATGGACAGATTCATGTGTTTCGATAACGATTATTCGGATGAAGAACTGGCGGCGATCACGACATTCTTTGATTATTTCTATGAAGATGAACGTTATGCAGAGTGGGTTGATATGGAAGGGTTCCTGCCGGCAACCACTACAGGCGGCGAGGCGCTTGCAGCAGAAGACGAGGCGATGGCTGAGTGGATCGAGATTGTAGGAAGCTGTAAGTTCTATCCTACAGCGAAAGCTGAATGGGCAGATGTTAAGCAGGGTGTTATTGATGTTGAGCAGAACGCATTGTTAGGTGAGAGCGTTCAGGAACAGCTTGATAACTTGCAGTCAGAGATTGCTCCGTAGTTGGAATGAGCGGTGGCAACGGTCTTATAGTTGATGTTTAAATCCCTGCTTCTGGCGGGATTCAGAGCCGGGCTTATAGAAGTTCGGCTCTGTTTTATTCTTAAATTAATGAGGTGAACTGGTGAAAAAAAATATACAGAAAATAGAACCTTACATCTGGATTTTGCCTAGTATTATACTAATGTCGGTGTTTATCTTGATTCCTATTATTTTTGTATTCAGGATGGCGATGAGTAAAGTTACCAGGGCGGGACTGATCAAAGGCTTTATTGGATTTGAAAATTTTGCGAAAGTACTGTCCACGCCTACATTCGCGATGGTTCTGAAGAATACGCTTGTTTGGACAGTGGCGGTAGTCGGGCTTTCTACGCTGCTTGGATTTATTCTGGCGCTTCTTTTGAATAATGAATTTAAAGGCCGGAAAATTGCCAGGGCAATCGTAGTGTTCCCCTGGGCAACTACGCTGGTTGTACAGGCGTGTATTTGGAAATTTATTATTGATGTGGATTATGGTACATTGAATACGCTTCTGATGAAACTAGGACTTATTAGCAGTCCCATCAATTGGACCTCGTCGCCCGGAGCCTGGTTCGCATGGGAGATTGCCTGCGGAATTTTTGTTACCATTCCTTTCGTAACATTTACGGTTCTGTCCGGGCTGCAGTCGATTGACGGAACTTACTATGAGGCGGCGACGGTAGACGGCGCCAATTACTGGCAGAAGCTTTTTCAGATTACCGTTCCGCTGGTTAGTTCTTCGCTGACAGTCAGTACCGTACTGAACATTATTTATGTCTTTAATTCATTTCCGATTATCTGGAACATGACGAAGGGAGATCCCGGAAACCGTACGGACACGCTGGTTACATATTTGTACAAACTGGCCTTTTACAACGGCAAACAGGGGCTGGCGGCAGCGGTATCCGTAATTGGGTTTTTGATTCTTCTGGTCTGCGCGATGGCTTACATGGTGATGACTTTAAGGAAGGAGGATGAATAGAATGAACGCTGATAGATCTATGAACGGCAAGAAACTTCTATTAAGGATCGTCCTGTATGTCGTTGTGTTTGTTATATGTGTTGTTATATTATATCCGTATTTTGCTATGTTTTGTACTGCGCTAAAGAGCCGTTCCGAGATATTCTCTGCAGACGGCACGGTTTTCCCGATTCGGGCGCTGTGGTCGAATTTTTCGGATATCTGGCAGAAGGCTCCCATGGCTAAATATATGGCGAATTCAATTTTGATTGCCGGAGGATCTACCGTGATTGCTCTGCTCTGCGGGATTCCGGCGGCATACGCGTTGTCGCGTATGAAGTTTAAGGGACAGACCGCTTTTCTGGGATTTGTTATTGTGTCCCAGATGTTTGCTCCGGTTGTTCTTTTGATTGGTATCTACAAAGTTATCATGACTCTGGGTCTGACTGACAGCATTTTCGGACTGATCTTTATCAATGCTGCGTTTAATCAGGCATTTACGATCTGGCTGCTGCGGGGAACGTTTATCGGAATTTCCCCAGAGATGGAACAGGCGGCTAAGATTGACGGCTGCAGCCGGCTGCAGGCTATGATTAAGATACTGCTTCCGGTAGCGGCTCCGGGTATTGTAACAACCTTGATTTTCGTATTTATCAATGCATGGAATGAGTATACGGTTGCGCTGACGCTGATTTCAACGGATACGAATAAACCATTGACTGTCGGTATCAATATCTTTAACGGCTACAATATGATTGAATGGCAGTATCTGTTTGCGGCGTCGCTGTTTGCGATTGTTCCGGTTGTAATATTGTTTGCGATTATTGAGAAGAATTTGGTAAGCGGCCTTGCATCTGGCGGTGTGAAAGGTTAAGCATTACAAAATATTGTATTGGGATGCAGAGAAAGCAGCAGTCTGGTTTTAGAACCGGACTGCTGTATCAGACTGCGGCGGGCAGATAAAAAGATGAGCGCCTCAAAAGCCGGGGGGAGGCTTAAGAGACGCCCATGTTCTATTTGCGGGTATCAATTTATAAAAGGAATGATACCCTGCCAGGAGTATGCATCGTAATGCAATAGTTATTATATTTCATTTCTTCAAAAAAAGCGTGTCACAATATGCATAAAAATTTGCACAATTGATTGTTTTGCTTTGGGCGTTATTGCCTTGCAATTTGGAGTTTGATACATTAATTTTAAGAAAACGACAGGAAAATTTCTGTCAAGGAGGTATGTTTATGAGAATTTATAAAACAGAAGATTACAAGAAAATGAGTAAAAAGGCGGCGAGAATCATCGCGTCTCAGATTATTATGAAACCGAACTGTGTACTGGGACTGGCTACCGGTTCGACTCCAATCGGTCTTTATAAATATCTGGTGAAGTGGTATCAGAAAGGCGAATTGGACTTTTCTGAAGTAGTGAGCGTGAATCTGGATGAATACAAGGGTCTGCCAAAGAGCAATGACCAGAGTTACGATTATTTTATGCGTGATAATCTGTTTGGCTTAGTTAATATTGACGCTGCCAATACCTATCTGCCGGACGGCCTTGCAGAGGACAGCGACTTAGAGTGCGAGAGATATGAACGTCTGATTAGAAGCTTAGGCGGCGTGGACTTGCAGCTTCTTGGCATGGGACATAACGGGCATATCGGATTTAATGAGCCGGGGGACGCTTTTGATCTTGCGACCCACTGCGTGGACTTACAGCCAAGTACCATCGAGGCGAATAAGCGGTTTTTCGCATCGGCGGATGATGTGCCGAAGCAGGCGTATTCTATGGGAATCGGCACGATTATGAAGGCGAAGAAGATTCTGCTGATTGTGAGCGGAGAGGATAAGGCAGAGACCTTAAAGAAAGCGCTGCACGGCCCGATTACGCCAAAACTTCCGGCTTCTGTTCTGCAGCTTCATCCGGACGTAACGGTGGTTGGGGACGCGGCCGCGTTTTCTAAGATGTAGTTACCCTCAGTAGACAAAGGGACGTACGCTGAACGGCAGAATCACAAATCTGTAGTGCAAAACCGTGCGTCCTCTTATCCACTGAAGGCGGATATGCAAGATGCACAAAAGCCGGCAAGGAATAAACTGGTAAATAAATAGAAGTGTGCAGATAATACAAAATAAGAGCCTCATTAGACAAAGATTTTTGTGCAAAACCGTGAGAAAATGGTGAAAAGAAATTTTTGTATAAAGGAGGATGAATTATGAAGAAGAGAACTCGAATTCTTTCCGTGCTGATGTGTGGGGCAATGATAGCCGGCCTTACGGCATGCGGAGGCGGAGACGGCGGAACGAAGGATGCAAAGGACGACGGCGGAGCGGACGGCAAGATTAAGCTGACATTCTCCACATCTGTGTATGTGGAAGAGCCTCATCAGAAAGCGATCGATAATCTGCTCGCGGCGTATAACAAGCAGAATCCGGATGTGGAAATCGAGGTTCTGGGCGCGGGTTACGACGGATATTGGGATAACATTACCAACGAGATTGTATCAGGAACGGCAAGCGATATGATCCAGGTATATCCGGAAAATATTTCCACCTATCACGCGCTGAAAGAGGACGGAACCTTTGTGAATCTGGACGATTATATGAGCGACGAGCTTAAGGGCAAGCTTACCGGACAGGATATGTGCGTGGTTGACGGCGAAACTCTGGCGATTTCCAGCTATGCATGGGGAACCACCGGTATTTTCTACCGCAAGTCTATGTTGGAAGATAAGAAGATTGATCCGGCGTCCATCAAGACGCTTGATGATTTCCGGGAAGCAAGCTTAAAGTTCACAGAAGACGGCGGCTACGCAACGGCTGCCGTATCCGGTACTCATGCATTTACAATCAGCGAGTGGAGCCGTCTGATCGCAAGACCGGTTTCCGGTGGGCTGTATTTTACAGACGACGCTGCAGGTCCTTATGACGCAGAGCATGTGAACGTAAATAACGAGGGCAACGTATGGGCGGCTCAGTGGTGGCAGGATTACATCCTGAAGGATAAGGCTGCTACGCTTGTAACAGATAAGAGCGATACCCGCGAGATGTTCTGGAACGGCGAGATCCCATTCTGTATGGACGGCCCATGGTTTGTAGGCATGACCAGTGAAGACATATTAGAGGATGTAGGGATTATTGCGCAGCCGGATATCGTATACGACGGCGAGACTTATAAGCCGAATCCGACCAACTATCCGCTGGTTACTATGATCAATAAGGACTGCGAGCATCCGGACGAAGCTTACGCGTTCCTTGAGTGGATGACAAGCGACGAGGCTCAGGCAATTATCGCTGAATGCGGCATGATTCCAAGTAATACGGATTATTCTACCAGTGAAGAATATATTGCGGATCATGAGCTGGAATATGCAATTGTTGATTTTATGCAGAACAATTACGTAGAGCTTATTGCGGATCCTAACATTCCGGAGCTGGGAGAGATCTCTCAGATCATGCTGGATGCAGGACAGAAGATGTTCTCAGATCAGGCTGCGGACGTTCAGTCTGAGATGGATAATGCCCAGAAGAAGATTGAAGAGGTAATGGGCAGATAGTCAAGAATCGGTTTGTTTAAAAGGATGTATGTTTTGTAAGAATGCCAGGTATCTGGCATTCTTGCATATAGTGGTACTTTTGGCTGCGTGCGGTTTGTAATGAGCCGGGGCGGCCGTACATCCGGCATTCTGTGAGGTTGTTTTTCGATGTGCCGGATATTTATAAAAATGAGCGAAAAGCTCCAGGGAGTGGGTTGAAGTATGGATATGAGTAAGAAAAGAAAGTTAAAAAAGAATATGGAACCATACTTATTCCTTGCGCCGCTGCTGCTGATATTGCTGGTTTTTCTCCTGGTTCCCATTGTAAAGGCTGCGGCCATGAGCTTTCAGTATTATTATATTATAAGGCCGTCTGCCGACGGACATTATTTTGTTGGGATGGAGAATTATCAGAATCTGCTGGCTGATGAGAATTTCTATAATTCAGTGAAAGTCACGGTAATCTATATCCTGGTAACGGTAATTGGAAGATATGTGCTTGGTTTTTTATCGGCGTTATTGCTGAATACCCAATTTAAAGGAAGAGGACTGGCGAGGGCGCTTGTGATTATTCCGTGGGCTGTTCCAGAAGTAGTTGCATGCTTGGTCTGGATGCTGATGTATGACCGGGATTATGGTATTATTAATTTTCTGCTGAATAATGCGGGAATACTGTCGCAGAATATTGCGTTTCTTCAGGATGTAAAGGTTGCCCTTCCGGCTGCTATGGTCGTAAATATCTGGAAAGGATTTCCGTTTGTGGCAATTATGCTTTTAGCAGGCATGCAGAGTATTTCAGAGGATTTGTTTGAGGCGGCGGAAATTGACGGCGCGTCCTGGATTCAGAAAGTTCGTTACATCGTAATCCCCGGTATTAAGTCGGTGTCTACGGTTGTGTTCTTGCTGTTGGTAATCTGGACGATCAAGGATTATGCCATTGCTTATGTTCTGGCGAAGGGAGGGCCTTCGAGGGCTACAGAGATTCTCACGATTTTCATTCAGCAGACAGCGTTTAAAACCTTTGACTTTGGAAAGGCAGCGGCAGCCGGCATGTTGATGCTGTTAGTTTCGCTGGTATTTACATTCTTCTATTTTAAAGCAGTGAACAGAGGGGAGGAGGATGTATAATGAAAACGAGAAAGACAGGAAAAGCAGTTACGGTAATCTTGACGATTATTGTATGTGCGTTTGCGCTGTTTCCTTTTATATGGATGCTGTCTACGTCGTTTAAGACCAACTCGGAGATCTATACCGCGGCGCCGGCCTTTGTTCCGAAAGAGCCGACGGCAGCGGGATACGTCAATATGTTTACGACGGAGACGTCTACTTTCAACTTTAAACAATGGGCTGCAAACAGTGTGTTTGTAGCGTTCCTTACAACAGTGTTTTCTATGGTTATTGCTGTGCTTGGCGGATACGGGATTTCCAGATACCGGTTCCGCGGGCGCGGGGCGTTGTCTTATATTGTGCTGACTACCCAGGTGCTTCCGGGATCGCTGCTGATGATTCCGCTGTACATTATTATGGGAAACTTTAACCTGCTGGATACGAAGACAGGATTGATGCTTGCCTATGTAACCTTTACGGTTCCGTTCTGTACTTGGATGATGAAAGGGTTCTTTGATTCAATCCCCATCTCTTTGGAAGAAGCGGCAAAGGTAGACGGCGCCGGTACGTTCCGCTGTTTTGCTACGGTTGTGCTTCCTCTGACGGTACCGGGGCTGGTATCTACAGGATTGTTTGCATTTATCAACGGCTGGAACGAGTATCTGTTTGCAAGTTCCTTTATGCAGAGCTACGGCAACTGGACGCTGCCGGTAGGTATTGCAAGCTTTAAAGGACAGTACGCTACAGATTGGGGAACGCTGATGGCGGGTTCGGTACTGATTACGATTCCGGTCGTAATCCTATTCCTTGGCTTACAGAAACACCTGGTAGGGGGAATGACAGCCGGAGCTGTGAAGCAGTAAAAAGAAAAAGACGCTGCTGTGGGCAGTAACAAAAAGCAACAAGGCGTACCATACTGCGTATATTTGGCAGATGCGTGCGCCGGGACAGATGACGGGAAGAAAGGCGATAGTTATGGAATTGAAACAAATTAGAATGGGGATTGTAGGAGCCGGTACTTGGGGCGCAACGCATGCGTCAATTTATGCGGAGCATATCTGCGCAGATCCGGTTGCCATCTGCGATATGAATAAGGAAAAGGCGCAGGAGATTGCGGAGCAATACGGGATCCGCAAAGTATATACCGATTATAAGGAGCTTGCCGCAGATAAAGAGATTGATGCGGTAGCGATTGTTACGCCGGATTTTGCCCATGCGGATATTGCCTGCGCTATGGCTGATGCAGGCAAGGACATCCTGATTGAGAAGCCTCTTGCGACGACAAGAGAAGACGTAGACCGGATTTGCGAGGCAGTTAAGAGGAATGGCGTTCGCTGTATGGTGGATCTTCATAATAGATGGAACGCGCCGTTTAATAAGGCAAAACAAGAGATTGCTTCCGGGAAGCTTGGAAAGCCGTATACAGCTTATATCCGGCACAGCGATGTGAAATGGGTAGCGACCGATATGCTTTCCTGGGCAGCAAAGTCATCCATTCTCTGGTTCCTTGGAAGCCACAGCTTAGATTCTTTGAGATGGCTGGTAGAATCTGAGGCAAAGAGGGTATATTCTGTTAAAAAGGAAGGACTTCTTAAAGAAAGAGGCGTAGACGTACCGGATATCTATCTGACCACCATTGAATTTGAGAACGGCGTGGTAGCTCATATGGAAAATGGATGGGTAACCCCAAATGGAAACCGGAATGTGAATGATTTCTTATGCGACGTTATGTGTACGGAAGGGATGATCAAACTGAATCTTTCAGCACACAATATGATTGAAGAAATTACGGAAGAATCTTCCAGCGTACCGGATATTCTGGTATCCAATATGGTATTTGACAAGTGCAAGGGACTTTCTTATGAGAGTATCCGCGATTTCGTAGACCGCCTTGTAGACGGCAGAGAGTTCCGGGTGACGCTTGAAGATTCCAGAAGGACGGCGATTGCGATTCTGGCAATTTTAGAATCGGCGGAAAAAGGGGTTCCAGTGGAAGTAAGCTATTAAATTAATTGGAAGGACGGCGGTATGCGGCAGCGGCCGGCTATCCGCGGCAGACCGCCTAAACACTGGGGTTATCGGAAACGATAGCCCCAGTGTTATTTCTTCTTTCTTAAATTGAACAAAACCGCGGATAAAAAAGTGGATTTTGGCAATGCCGATATGATATATAATCTAGGATTCTTTAAAATCCTGTTCGGACATGGCTTTTATGGAAGAGGCGTACTCGGAGGGCGTCATACCGGTGATTTTCTTGAACTGTCTGGAGAAATAATGGATAGACGCATAGCCGAGAGCTTCGGATATTTGTGTGAAATTCATGTGCTGCGTGCGGATCATCTCTTTGGCGAGCCGGATCTTCATATGGGAAAAATATTCGATAATCCCTAGATTGCACTGTTGTTTGAATATCTTCTGCAAGTGCGAGCGGCTTACCAGGTTGTCCCGGCAGATCTGTTCGATTGTGAGCTTGGAATCGGGGTGCGTTTCCATATATTCGGTTACACGGGAGTAGATATCCAGATCACTGCGGGCCTTGGTTGCTTTGGTGTTGCTGGAGACTGCGGCAAATGCCGTTTTTCCCTTTGATTCATAGCGGCGGGCAAGGTGGATTAGGAATTGTTCCAGATACAGGCGAATGAGCTGTTCTGAGCCGAAAGCTTCTTCCTTTTTTTGGGGCATGTTCTGAAGGTAAGGGTCGTCTAAGCGGCAGTCGAAGCAGTGACGTGCTTCGGCGATAATCTTGGCGAGAAGATTCCGTTCCGCGTCGTCTACTTTTAAAACTTTTTGGCGGAAGAAATGCATGGCGCGGCTGTTGCACTCGAAGGAAACAACCACCAGATTCGGCGCTGTATCGCCTGTGGCTCTGACGTTGTGGAACTCGTTTGGTTCGTGGAAGGCGATTTCGCCTTTTTTTAAATCAATTGTGCGAAGGCCGGCGGTGATGCTCACATCTCCTTTGTCAACGCAGATAAATTCCCAGAAATCATGAGATTCTCCTTTGAAAGAGAATGTACTCATATACTCGAAGTAGTGAATGCTGTAGACTTTTCCGATAGAAATAGAGTTTTTCAATTGTATTCCGTTATATCCCATATAGTGCCTCCATAGATGACTGAATCCTGAGTTTTAGCTAATTTATATAAACATCATAACTCAAAATACAGAAGAATGCAAAGGAATCAAGCTGATAATATAAAATTATAAAAATATAATACAAAGCTTTTTGTGCATGTTTATACTACAATACAGGCAGATAAAAGCAGATGATCTGATATAGGAGGGAAACTATGGCACAGGCAATAAGAGCGCAGAAAGGCGAAGCAATTGCACATTTTCAGTATGAGGGAAGACTTCTCAGGGATATTCCTTTTGGGAACGGGCATATTAACGATACGTTCCTTTTGACATTTGAGGTCCGGAAGATGGGACGCATGAAGGTGATCCTTCAGAGGATGAACAAGCATGTATTTGAAGATCCGATACTGTTGATGGAGAATATTATGGGTATTACCACTTATCTCAGAGACAGAATTACAGAGGAAGGGGGAGACCCGGACAGAGAGACTCTGAATGTGATTCCGGCGCTGGACGGCAAGCCGTATTATAAAGATTCGTTTGGAGATTACTGGCGTTCTTATGTATTTATTACAGACGCAACCAGTTATGAACAAGTGGAGAATCCGGATCAGTTTTATCAAAGCGGAGTCGCTTTCGGGAACTTTCAGAAACTACTGGCCAATTATCCGGCGGATACCCTTTATGAAGTGATTAAGGGATTTCATGACACGAGGGCGAGACTTGAAGTATTTAAAAAGGCGGTAGAGGACGATGTGATGGGCCGCGCGGCGGAAGTGAAGGAAGAAATCCAGTTTGTACTTGACAGGGAAGACGTAGCGGGGTATCTTGGAGAGTGTCAGGAACGAGGCGAGCTGCCTCTTCGTGTGACCCATAATGATACCAAGCTTAATAACATTATGATAGATAATAAGACCGGGAAAGGGATCTGTGTAATCGATTTAGATACGGTAATGCCGGGACTTGCGGTGAACGACTTCGGTGATTCTATCCGTTTCGGAGCCAGTACGGCTACGGAAGACGAGCGGGATCTGAGCAAGGTGTCCTGCAGTATGGAACTGTTTGAAGCATATACCAAAGGGTTTATTGAAGGGTGCGCGGGAAAGCTGACGGCGCGGGAGATTGAACTGCTTCCTATGGGTGCGAAGACGATGACCTACGAATGCGGGATGCGCTTCCTGACAGATTACCTGCAGGGGGATGTGTATTTTAAAATACACAGAGAAGGGCATAACTTAGACCGATGCCGGACACAGTTTAAGCTTGTAAAAGATATGGAAGACAAATGGGAACAGATGAAGGAGATTGTAGCAAAGTATTATGATAATTAAGAATGTAAAGGCATATACAGAAGAGAGTAAATTTGCAGAGGGCAGCATTTACATAGAAGGCGGGAGATTTGTCTCGCCTTCTGCACATTTGCAGAGTGAATCCGCCGGGGAACAAGTGATAGACGGAGAGGGCTGCTATGCGGTTCCCGGTCTGATAGACCTGCATTTTCATGGATGCATGGGAGCGGATTTTTGCGACGGAACCGAAGAGGCGTTAAAAACCATTGCGAGATACGAGGCTTCGGTAGGTGTTACGTCGATTGCGCCGGCAACGATGACGCTTCCGGTGGAAGAACTGGAGCGGATTTTGTCTGTAGCGGCAGGGTACGCGGGAAAGCAGGCGGCGCGGGAACCTATGGATACGGCGGAGAAAGCGGGAGATTTCCAGGAGGGAAAACCCGAAGCCGATTTTGTAGGAGTGAATATGGAAGGGCCGTTTATCAGCCGGACGAAAAAAGGGGCGCAGGACGCGTCGAACATCATTCCCTGCAGTGCGGCGGTCTGCCAGCGGTTTCTGGACGCGTCGGAGGGTTTGGTGAAATTTATCGGAATTGCTCCGGAAGAAAGCGAGGGGGCGATTGAATTTATTCAGAGTGTAAAAGATAAGGTGCATGTATCTCTGGCTCATACGAACGCGGATTATGATACGGCTGACGCGGCGTTTCGGGCGGGAGCGGATCATGCGGTTCACTTGTATAATGCGATGTCTTCTTTTACCCACAGGACGCCGGGGGTAATAGGGGCGGCGGCGGATCATGAGCATGTGTGGGCGGAACTGATCTGCGATGGAGTGCATGTGCATCCGGCCGCGGTGAGGGCTACCTTTAAAATGCTGGGGAAAAACCGTATTGTGCTGATTAGCGACAGTATGAGAGCCACGGGGATGCCGGACGGAACTTACACGCTGGGCGGCCTGGACGTAGCTGTCCGGGGAAACCGGGCGACGCTTGTTTCGGACGGGGCGCTGGCAGGCTCTGTGACCAATTTGATGGATTGTGTGCGCACGCTGGTAAGGGATATGAAGATTCCCTTGGAGACTGCGGTTGCATGCGCTACGATTAATCCGGCAAGATGCCTGGGAATTGAAGCGGATTACGGCAGTATTGCTGAAGGAAAGACGGCGGACTTAGTGCTGCTGGATGAAGACCTGAATATCAGGATGGTAGTAAAGAGGGGGCGTATTTTATGAAGAAGCAGGCCGGTATACTGGCGGGCCTGATGACTGCGGCAGGGATTGTAACTGCCGCAGTATATCGTTATGCATTTTTCTTTTCTAAGAAGCAGAGGGCAAATATCGGTTATCCGAAGGAAGAGCAGTATGAGAGTTACCGCAAGCTATCCGAAGAACTGATTGGGAAGGTCAGGGAACAGCCTTTTGAGGAGGCCGTCATCTACTCGGAGGACGGACTTCGGCTGTATGGAAAATATTACCATATGGCGGATAAGGCTCCGGTGGAGATATTGTTTCATGGATATCACGGCATGGCGGAGCGGGATTTCTGCGGGGGATTTTGGCTGGCCAGGGAAGCGGGACACAATGTGCTGCTGGTTGACGAGCGGGCTCATGGTAATAGCGAGGGGCATGTAATTACATTCGGTATTCGGGAACGATATGACTGTCTTGGGTGGATTCGCTATGCGATCGAACGATTTGGAAAAGACGTGCAGATCGTGCTGGTAGGCGTGTCTATGGGAGCGGCTGCCGTGCTGATGGCATCGGATCTTGGACTGCCGGAGAATGTGAAAGGGATTATTGCAGACTGCGGTTATTCGTCGCCGAAAGCAATTATACGGAAACGGATAAGGGAAATAGGGTTTCCGGCAAGGCTGGTTTACCCGATTGCAAGACTGGGAGCCAGAATGTTCGGGCATTTCGACTTGGAAGAGAGCAGTCCGGCGGCGGCGCTCCGAAAGTGCAGGGTTCCGGTGCTGCTGATCCACGGGGAGGCGGATCAGTTTGTTCCCTGTGAGATGAGCTGGGAGAATTACCGAGCCTGCGCGGCGGAGAAGAGAATCTTTACGGTACCGGGGGCGGGACATGCATTGTGTTATATGGTAGATACCGAGGGCTACCGGAAGGCGGTAAAGGAGTTTCTAGATCAATATGTGGGGGAACCGAGGATTTCTCACGGTTCATTCTGACGACGCGTACGTTAAAACTGACTTTTCAGTTGACAAAGCGGAAATGTATTTGTATAATGAAAATAGAATATTATTCTAGAACAATGCTCTAACCCAATTATAATGATGAAAGGATGGAAGAACTGTGAAAGGTTTTGGAGTTGTTGAGTCTGGAAAACGTGTAGGATGGATTGAAAAGGATGTCCCCAGACCGGGAAGATATGAAGCGCTGGCAAGGCCTGTAGCAATTGCCCCATGCACGTCGGATGTGCATTTGGCCGGCCGGCCGGTGGTTCCGGAGGGGAGAATATTAGGTCACGAAGCGGTTGCTGAGATTGTGGAAGTCGGAGAAGGAGTGGTGGAGAGAAAGCCGGGAGATATTGTGGCTGCGGGAGCTACAACGCCGGAATGGAGGACGGCTGCGGTACAGGATAATCTGCACCAGAATACAGGCGGAACAAATGCGGGAATGGTATGGGCGTCGCGCAGAGACGGAGTTTTTGCGGAGTATTTTACAATCCGGGACGTGGATCTGAATACCGCGTTGATTCCGGAGGGCGTTTCCGCGGCGCAGGCGTTGATGGTGGGAGATATGGTTACCACCGGATTTTACGGCGTGGAATTAGGCGAGGTAGCTTTTGGGGATACGGTTGTGGTGTGCGGGATTGGACCCGTAGGACTTATGTCGGTTGCGGGAGCCGCGCTTCGCGGAGCCGCAAGAGTAATTGCGGTTGGAAACAGGCCGGCAACCATGGAACTTGCAAGGACATACGGAGCAACCGAATGCATAAACTATAAGACGGAAGATATTGCCCGGCGCGTGGACGAACTGACGGGAGGAGAAGGCGCGGACTGCTGTATTTTGGCGGGAGGAAATGCACAGACCTTTGTCACCTGCCTGCAGGTCGTGAAGTCGGGAGGAATCCTGTCGAATCTGGTTGCGCAGGGAAATGAAATTCTTATCCCGCCGGTTCCGGCGGGGAGCTGGTGCGCCCATAAGACAATCCGGGGAGGGCTCTGCCCGGGTGGAAGAAGGAGGCTGGAAAGGCTGCTTGCGATGATACAAGAGAGGCGGTTTGATCCGGAACTTTTGGTTACGCAGCGATTCCATGGCCTAGAGAATATTGAACAGGCATATCGGCTTATGGAGCATAAGAATAACGATGTAATTAAACCAATCGTATATTTGGATTAGGGTATTCTGCCGGAAAATAGTTTCCTGACGTACTCTAAGAATGAAAAAAGTTTGCGTGGACGCGCAAACTTTTTTTATCGTCTGAAATAATGTCTGGCTTTTCGCAAGTTTTGTTCAGGCAAACCGGGTTAGATTATCAATGACGATAGGTAGAAAGCGTTCTTTTGTAATGGTAATAAAATCAATTTCGTCTTCAATCTGGAACCAGTATGCCAGACAGCCCTGGAAGAACGCCTGCATTGTCCAGGCGGCGTCCTCGGCAGTGTATTTGAAAGCAAAGGTGCCTGCATCCAGACATTTTTGAAGGTACGGTGTAAGACAGCCTACCCCGGAATATTCGTTATATTTGTGGTTTGTCATCCACAAGCTGTTGAATTTCTCATTAATGCTCTGGCACAAAATACAACCGGTTTCCTGCAGAATAGAGGCTTTGTATATGTAATAGGAGGATAAGGTCTCGACAGGGTCGGCGTCCGCGGGCGCGTCGTCCAGTATCTGATGGCCTTTGGTTCCAATTGTAATTGCGTGTTCTAACAGAAAACTCTCTTTGTTCTTAAAATGGTGATAGATTGAACCTACCGGAACATTAGCGGCTTCGCAGATGTCCCGGATCGTGGTGCTGTCATAGCCTTTTTCTTTAAAAAGCTGAATGGCGGCGTTGAAGATATGCTGTTTGCGTTCAGCGGAATATTTGTGTTCCATATGTGCAGTCCCCGGATTAAAAAGTGTTTGTATGGATAAATTATACAGTATCTTGGATAGCAAGTCAATTTTCGTGAAAAGAAAGACAAACACGAATTGACAAACTTGTATCAATGGTGTATAATGGAATAAATTAGAATAACGTTCTAGAATAATATTCTTAAAAATAAAATAAAGGAGAGAGGAAGATGAGACTTGGTATGATTGGATGTCTGGCGGGATTTGTGGTGATGGGGTTTCTAACATACAGAGGGTGGCACATTGCCATTAGCTCCCTGGCAGGATCGGCAGTAGTTGTTTTATTTAACAGCCTCTCTGTTACAAGCGCTTATCTAGAAAGCTATTTGCCGGGAATGGGCGGATTCTTATCCACGTATTTTGGCCAATTTTTGTTTGGGGCGCTGCTTGCGGAGATGTATTCTTCTACTGGCGCGGGTCTGACGGTTGCCCTGGGAATATCAGGATTTTTTATCCGGGACAGCCTTTCGCCCGGTCAGAAGCGCAAGATGGTAATCTTTGTGCTGATCATCATCAGCGCGGCTCTGGAATTTGCCGGGGTGGGAGCTTCGCTGATTGTAATGGTTATTTATCCGGTGGCGTTATCCTTGTTTCAGCTTGCCAATATTCCCAAAAGGTATATTGTGGCGGGCGTTTTAGGAGGATGTCTCGGATTTGGTAACGATCTTCCAGGAAGTCCCCAGCCGGGAAATACGATTCCTATGAATATTCTGGGAACTTCTTCTGCAGCGGGACTGATTCCAGGGTTGATCGGGGCGGCGGCCGAAATTTTTACAATGGTATTTCTGCTGGACGCCGTGATTGGCAGAGGAGTAAGGCGGGGAGAGGAATTCCATCCGGAAACCGACTTGGACCGGGAGCTGGACGAAGGAAAAGAACGGCCGGCCATGTGGAAGGCGCTTCTCCCGGTGGCGGTGCTATTTGTTTTATTTAACATTGCAGGGTTCGATATCAATATTTCGCTGGCAGTTACCAGCATATTCTGCACGGCAATATTTTATCCGTATTTTCCGGAAAGGGATGTAAAGACCGTGGCGGCCCGGGGGATAACCCAGGGGACTGTGGCGACGGTAAGTATCTGCGCGGTTATAGGATTTTCATCGGTTGTACAGGGTACGGAGGCGTTTCAGCGTATTGTGGAAAGCCTTGTAGGACTAAGGGTAAACCCGTATCTGCTGCTGATTCTGTGCGTTGCTTTTATGTGTATGCTGTGCGGCGGCTCGGCTACCGGGCAGGCCATTGCGCTGCCGATCATAGGCCCTGTGGTAGAGGCGGCGGGCGTATCGGCAAATGCGATTCATCGAATCGCCTCCTTTGCCGGAGCGATTTTAGATACGATGCCTTATGCCGGAACGGTTGTGATGGCGCACGCTTATGCAAAGGTTGAGATCAAAGAAGGTTATCCGGCAGTATTTGTGATATCGGTGGTAGCTACGACGATCAGCACGCTTGTAGTGACGTTTATCAGCGCGCTGTTTCCAATGCTTGTGGGATGATAGCGGTTGAAACACGCTTAGGGAAGGAAAGAAGAAATGGAAAATTATGAGGTTTTATTTACGCCCTGTAAAATAGGGAAGCTGAACATCAAGAACAGGATTGTGATGTGTCCGATGGGAACCAATGCGGCTTATGCAGACGGTTCCATTGCGGAGAACCGCATTGAGTATTATGCACGGCGGGCGAAAGGCGGAGCCGGAATGATTATACTGGGATGCCAGTTTATCAGGCCGGAGCTTGCATCCGGGTGTATGGAGGGAACGATTGCGTCGAATACGTCTCTCCCCAGATTATCGGTGCTGTGTGAGAAGGTACATCAGTACGGAGCCAAAATCTGCGCGCAGTTATCCTGCGGCGTGGGAAGGAATGCATTTCCGGAGCGCTGCCAGGCGCCGATTAGCGCTTCTGCGATTCCGGCGGCTCTTGATTCATCCATTCTTTGTCATGAGATGACGAAAGAAGAGATTAAGGAAATGATGGATGCGTTTACCAAAGCGGCGCACAATGCGGCTTCGGCTGGGTTTGACGCAATTGAAATCCACGCCCATGCGGGATATTTAGTAGACCAGTTCCTGTCGCCGGTCTGGAATAAGCGAACAGATGAATACGGCGGAAGCCTTGAGAACCGTACCCGTTTTGCCAGGGAGATTCTGGAGGCGATACGAAGAGGAGCGCCTTCCGATATGCCGGTTTTTTTTAGGATTTCTTTGGATCACCGCTTTGAGGGCGGGCGCGGATTAGAAGAGAGCCTTGATATTTTAAAGGAGCTGGAGAAAGCCGGAGTGGATGCCTTCGACGTGGATGCGGGTTCTTATGAGACCATAGACTATATTTTCCCAACGGCATACCTGGGGGATTCCTGTATGGCGTATGCGGCAAAGAGGGCGAAAGAAGCTGTGTCTGTACCCATTTTAAATGCGGGTAACCATACGCCGGAAACTGCCTCAGAGCTGGTTAAGGAGGGCGGCGCGGATTTTGTGATGATTGGCCGCGGCCTGATTGCAGACCCGGATTTTCCGAGAAAGCTCCGGGACGGAAGACGGCAGGAAATCCGTCCCTGTATCCGCTGTAATGAAGACTGTATCGGACGGACGGCGGCCTTTCGGATGTCTATGCTGAGCTGCGCCGTGAATCCGGAGGCGTGCCAGGAGCAGTGGTTTCAGTTAGAAAAGACGGAAAATCCGAAGAAGGTTTGCGTAATAGGCGCAGGCCCGGCAGGGTTAGAAGCCGCCAGAGCCGCGGCAGAATGCGGCCACGCGGTGACGGTTTATGAGAAAGAGAGCCGGATCGGAGGACAGCTTACAGCCGCGGCAACGCCGGGCTTTAAAGGGCAGCTCCGGGCGCTGCTGGAATATTATCGGGTACAGCTTGCGAAACTTGGAGTGTTGGTAGCGCTGGGCCATGAGGTGAAGGCGGAGGAGCCGGAGCTTGCAGAGTTCGACCGTTGGATTGTAGCGGCGGGAGCGAATCCCTTTACGCCTCCGATTCCCGGAATGGAAGGCGGACAGGTAATCAGCGTCCTTGACGCCCACCGCCATAAGGAAATGGTGAAGGGCAGCCGGATTGTAATCTGCGGCGGCGGACTGTCCGGATGCGACTGCGCGCTGGAACTTGCAATGGAGCATGGAAAGCGTCCGGTTATCGTAGAGATGATGGATCGGCTGGCGCCAAAGATGATTATGATGAACCGGGCTTCCATGCAGAGAATGCTTCAGGAACAGAAGATAGAAGTTTACACCGGAACGAAAGTAGAAAAGGTGGAGGGTAAAAACGTACATATTCTGGAGGGAAATGGAAGCAGAAAAGTTCTGGAAGCGGATACGGTAATCAGCGCTTTCGGAATGCGGCCGGACAGAAGCCTGGCGGATGAACTGGAAAAGAAGTACGGCTGGAAGGTGCGGTCAGTGGGAGACTGCAGCCGGATCGGCCGGGTGGGTCTGGCTGTTAGGGATGGATATTTCGCGGGAAGCACGCTGGATGAATGATGCGTAAGCGTCGGTTTTACAAATGCCGGCGCTATAAAAAAGGAAGAGGAGAAAGCATATGAAAAAGAAAACGATGTATTATGCGGGAACTGCGCTGGTGACCGCGTGTATCATGCAATTAGTATTTACTGGGATGATTTATAACCCACTGAGTTTGTATACGGCTTCCATCATAGAAGAACTGGGATTGTCAAGAACCGGATACGCACTGACATTTACAACCATGAGCCTGGTGTGTGCGGCCGCAAACTGGACGCTGGGGTGGTTTAAGAAAAAGATTAATCTTAGAGGTATCCTGATTATGGGCGGAACGATTATGACCTTGTCCATGTTTGTATATTCCAGGGCGAACAGCCTTAGCGTACTGTATGCGGGAGCGATTCTGGCCGGTCTGGCGTTCGCATATCTGGCTTCCGCAGTAGGAGGAACAATTATTAACGCCTGGTTTGTAAAGAATGCGGGCTTACTGGTGGGAGCGACGATTACAATTGCAGCCTTTGGAGGAACAGTGTTTAGTCCGATGGTGGGTGGATGGATTGCGTCGTATGGATGGAGGCGTTCGTTCCTGATTGCGGCAGTAATCAGCGCCGGAGCCACGGCGGTTATCGGTATGTTCTTCCGCTCCGAGCCTGCGGCGGTGGGAGTGAATCCGGCTTTCTATGAAGAGAAGGGGAGCGAAAAAGAAGAAGCGCAGAAAGAAGAGGAAGGACTTACGTTTCAAGAAGGCATCCGGACGCCGGCCTTCCTGGTAACGGTTCTGGTGTGGTTTGCTATCGGCGTTATCGTGTATTCGATTATGGGAATTATCGCAATCTATGTGCAGGACCTTGGGTTTGACGCTGCATCTGCCGGGACGGCGCTGGCTCCTATGTATACGGCAAATATGGTTCTTCCTGTTATCTTAGGCTGGCTGGCGGACCGGATTCCGGTGAAGTATGTGGTGTCGATGGGCATGCTCTTGTTTACAATTGCATGCGTGATTCTGCTTACCTCTCCGTCGGAGCTGACAATGATCTATGTGGTGGCAGTCTGCACAGGAGTCGGAATCGCAACAGGCCGTACCACCCTTCCTATGCAGGTGAGGCGCGTGTTTGGAAACAAGGAATACGCGGCCTTTATCGGAATTTTTGTGGGAGTATTTTCCGGCGGAATCGCTCTTGGAAGTACGGTGATCGCGGCGTTTTATGATGCGACAGGCACCTATGCGTCGGCAATGAAAGTGTACATACCGCTGATGGTAATCGCGATTGCGGCAATGTTCTTCCTGTCAGATAAAACAAATAAAAAATCGTAAATGAATATGGAAATTTAAGAGGAAAGAAGGAGCAGTTATGAAATTGTTTGAACCTATGCAGATTGGAAAAATGAAAGTGAAAAATCGTGTTGTAATGGCGCCGATGGGGACGCAGAACGACGGAGACGGCGGGTATTCAGACCGTACCGCAAGGTATTTTGAGGAGCGGGCAAAGGGAGGGACGGGTCTTATTATTACCGGCCGGAATGCGTCTACTACAATGTTTGAAGAATATTCCACTACTTTGTTGGATAAGGCTCAGCATGTTCCGCGGCTGAATCTGATGATTGAGAAGTGCCACCTTTACGGGGCGAAGGTGTGCGTACAGATCGGCCCCGGACTGGGCAGGATCCAATGGACGAATCCATTTGATCCTCCCTATTCCGCAAGCGCGATACCATCCTTCTGGTTTCCAGACCTAATCTGCAGGGAATTATCGGCGGAAGATATTCGCCAATTAACGGATAAAGTGGGGTATTCTGCATTTCTGGCGAAGAAAGCAGATGCGGACGCAGTGGAACTGCACGCATACGGAAGCTATCTTGCGGATCAGTTTCTGACGCCTCTCTGGAACAAGAGGACGGACGAGTACGGCGGAAGCCTGGAGAACCGCACAAGGTTCCTGATCGAAAATATCCAGGCTATCAAGAAATATTGCGGAGATGATTTTCCGGTTATCGTGAAATTTACGCCGGTGCATTGTTATGAAGGAGGCCGTAAGTTGGAAGAAGGCGTGGAGATTGCCCGACTGCTGGAGAAGGCGGGAGCGGATGCGCTCCATGTGGATACCGGATGCTATGAAGTGTGGTACCGGCAGATTCCGACCGTGTATGAGAAACCGGGATGCCAGCTATTTGCGGCAGAAGCGGTAAAGGCGGCAGTCCGTATTCCGGTCATTGCACAGGGCAAGCTGAATCATCCGGAGCTTGCGGAAGAGGTAATCGCAGAAGGAAAAGCGGACTTTATCGCCCTAGGGCATCAGAGCCTGGCGGATCCGGCCTGGGCAAATAAAGTCCAGAACGGAGAGCTGAACGAAATCGTGCCTTGTATCGGCTGCAATAACTGTCTGCATATGGGACATAAGAGCCGTTATTATACCTGCTCGGTCAATGTACACTGTCATCACGAGGAAGATTATCCGGTTACGCCGGACGCCCAGAACAGGAAGGTTCTGGTGGTGGGCGGAGGCCCGGGCGGCATGATGGCCGCTATGACGGCCGCTGAGAGGGGAATGCAGGTAGAACTGTGGGAAAAATCCGACCGGCTTGGGGGACTTCTCCTGGCAGCGGGCGCCCCTGATTTTAAGCAGGACGTTATGGACTATGTTACATATGCGGCGAACAGGGTATACCGGCTTGGCGTTCAGGTGAAATTGAATCATGAGGCGACGGCAGACGAGATCATTGCCGGAGAATACGATATGGTCATTCTCGCCTGCGGGGCAAAGCCTTTCGTACCTCCGATACCAGGCGTGGAACATGCCGTAGTAAAAAATTCCACTGAGGTGCTGCGGGGAGAACGGCCTGAGGGGAATGTGGTTGTAATCGGCGGCGGCCTGGTTGGATGCGAGACAGCGCTGCACTGTGATGAGACGGCAGAATCAGTAACAATTATTGAAATGATGGATAAAATCCTTGCGACGGTAGACGACTCGGCTAATAACATGATGAGTTTGCGGGATGCGTTTGCAAGAAGCAGCATTGCAGTCCATGCAGGGGCGGGAGTTAAGAAAATTAATGAGAATAGCGTAGAATATACGAAAGGCGGAGAAGATTATGCGATTCCGGCCGATTTGGTGGTGATTGCTGCGGGATACCGCTCTTTGAACGGATTAGAAGCTGAGATTAAAGGCAGGGTTAAAGCATATAAAGTAATTGGGGACGCGAGCCAGCCAGGGAAGATTATTCATGCGGTTCATGAGGGATTCCATGCGGTACGCATGATGTAATGGTTATTGGTATTATATGCGTTTACGTTAAAAAATGTAATGAGGTTTCATGTGCTGGCTGCCCAGGCAGCCGGTATGAGAGAAAGCGCGGCCTGCGGCAGGTGGAATAAATTGTGGGCGGCGCTTCCAATGCAGGAAGTGAAAAAACTAGGAGGAATCTTCTTATGTAAATGGAGCAATACTTCCGGTTGACGGAGGAATGACCTGCATTTAAGGGGCAGGCGGAGTGGGGATGCTGGAAGGATGAGATACTTCCGGCATCCTCATTAAAATTTATAATGGCTGTATTTTTAATGATGGGGAAGAATATAGAGAATAAAAATATTGCAGATTATGATTGCAGGAATAGAAAATACATGCTACTATCTATATGAAATCGATTACATGAATAATGGAGGAAATATGGACAGAAAGCTTATTTTTTTGGATATAGACGGAACATTAACGGAAGGGGGAAGGGATATGCCGCCGCTTTCCGCACAAAGGGCAGTTAAGGAAGCCAGAGAGAAGGGGCATCTTGTATATATCTGTACAGGGCGCAATTATGCGATGCTCCGGCCGCTCCTTGCATATGGTTTTGACGGTTTCGTGGGCAGCGCGGGAGGTTATATTATGTGCCGGGATCAGGTCGTCTATGACTGTCCTATGACAAGGGAGCAGCAGGATAAAACGCTGAAGCTGCTAAGGAAAAATGGAATTTTCTGTACGATGGAAGGCCGCTATGGCTCTTATACAGACGAGGGATTTAAGGAATTTCTGGCTGAAAAGGGCAAGGAGGACGGCAACAGCGAACTCTTGCGCTGGCGGGAGCATCTCGAAGAATCTTTAGACGTCCGGCCGATGGAAGAGTACGACGGAGAACCGATTTATAAAATTGTATTTATGTGCGAGCGCGGCGATCAGCTTGCAGAGCCAAGAGAGGCGCTTGAGGAGGAATTCCAATTTTGCATCCAGGATGAGGATGACAGAGGAGTTATCAATGGGGAACTGATTAACCGGAAGTTTGACAAGGGCCGGGGAGTTGAGCGGGTGTGCCGCCATCTTGGTATCGATGTGGAAGATACTATTGCGTTCGGCGACAGTATGAACGATGTGGAAATGATAGAGACAGCCGGGGTTGGCGTCTGCATGGAAAATGGCAGCGCGACGCTTAAGAAACTGGCGGACGAGATCTGCCCGGCAGTAACGGCGGACGGGCTGCAAAAGACGTTTGATAAATACGGCCTGATCTGAGAGTGGATAACCGAAAAAGAATGACTGTTTGTTTCCAGAGTGATATAATTTATGTTAAAAAGAACGATAAACTGGAATTTGGGAAAGAGATGATGATTTCTTATGTTAATGACTTTTGATGAAAGTATTAATGCTTGTAAAAATATTTACGGCTGGGAATTTCTAACAAGTTTTTCTATTGGCGGGTTTGAATGGATGGGCTTTTCTAAAGAAAGTCCGAATAAAATGATTATTATTTCTTCACAGAAATCTACTATATTAGATTGTAATAATGGCAAACTAGAAAATTATACGTTAAGAGGTGATAAGGTATGAGTGGCAATTTTCGAAAAGTGAAAAGTGTAATTTTAAAGTTATGTTTAGATGAAAATCGAAAAGATAAAATCATTGTCGTTGGTGGTACCGTACCTTATCTTATGAGCGGAAAAAGAATCAAATAGAGAACGTTCAGATATTGATATTATTGTAAAATAAGAAGATATGTTTTTTGTAAGAAAAAAGCGGTTTTGGATATACCCAGGCGCTATACCAATGAGTAAATTTGATTTGAGGAGTGAATTTTAAATGGATCTGTGAAGGTTATTACGAACAGAGGGAACAGTAACCACAGGAGTTCAGAAGGTATTTTTTGGCGGAGCCGCATATGTTGCAAGAGGGGGGAGAGAATGGTATAATGAATGGGTAACGGCTTTGGAAAGGCGGGGCTGACAGATGAATATAGCGGAGATTGCGAAGCTGGCGGGAGTTTCCCCGGCAGCAGTTTCCAGGTATTTTAATCCCAAAGAGGGTTTAATTCCCCGCAGCTTGCTGCGCAACAAACTAATGACGAACGAAGTGAGTCTCGGGCTGATACCCCGCAGCTTGCTGCGGGGAGTTTCATTAATGGCTATATCTCAGATGAGAAAAGAAAGGCTATCCGTAGAGTGGTGGAACAGACGGGGTACCGCCCCTCGCTCCAGGCTCAGACTTTGCGGACGAAGAGAACGAAGCTGATTGGAGTGATCGTGCCGAGGATTAATTCCGGGGCGGTTGGCAGTATTGTAGCCGGGGTATTGTCCGTGCTGGATGCGGGGGGATACCAGATGCTTCTTGCGGATACGCAGAATGCTCCGGAGAAGGAGATAGAGTATCTCACGGTTTTTGATGAAAAACAGGTAGACGGCGTTATTTTTGCCGCTACGGTATTTACTCCCGAACACAGGCGTATCATGAAAGGGATGTCGGTGCCGGCGGTTGTGACCGGGCAGCGGATTGCCGGGTATAACTGTGTGTATTATGACGATTACCACGCGGCGTATGATATTACGAAGCTGATGCTTGGGAAAGGAAAGCGGAAGCTGGGATTTATCAGCGTGCCGCACCGGGATGCGGCGGCGGGACTGGAGCGTTTCCGGGGATATTGCAGAGCGGTGGAGGACGCAGGGCTAACAGAGCTGGCGGAGAATTATGTGATTTCGGATTTTTCCTTAAAATCCGGATACGAAAAGATGAAGGAACTTATGGAGCGATGCGGGGAACTTGACGGAGTGGTCTGCGCTACGGATACGATTGCGGTAGGAGGCATGCAGTATTTGAAGGAGCGGGGCGTGAATCTGCCGGGGCAGATGATGATTGCCGGACATGGCAATTCTGCTATATCGGATGTGACGACGCCGACGCTGACTACGGTACACTATTCCTTTGAGGAAAGCGGCGTTCTCTCGGCCAGAATCCTATTGGAAAACATTGAGGACAAGAGCGCCGCCGTGAAAGAGATTATGATGGGATATCGACTTGTGGAAAAGGAATCTACCGGTAAGCCGGATTAAAATAGATAATCAAAGATAAAACTTATGGGGGAAGGAAAGAGATGGCAAAGAAATCGAAAGCAAAGAGAAGTAAAGCAATGCAGAAGGCGGCAAAGAACAGCGCGGCAAAGAAAGCCGCTGTGAAGGAAGAAGCTGTTCAGGCTGCTGTGAAAGAAGAAACAGTTCAGGAAGCAGTACAAGAAGAGAACGTTTCGGCGGCGTCGAAAAAGGGAATGGTTTCGGCAACAGCGAAGGAATCGGCAATTCCGGCAGCGGTACAAGAAGACACGGTGCAGGCAGAGGCAGCTTCAGCAGTTCAGGAAGAAGCAGTTCAAGAAGAAGTAGTGAAGGCAGAAACCGCTCCGACATCAGAGAAGAAGACCGTACAGAAAGAAGGAACCTTGCCGAAGGATGCAGAGCAGAGCGGCGAAGAGTCGGAAATCGGGCAGGAAGCTGCCGAGCCGGAAACAGATTGTAAAGAGACGTGCTTAGAGGATAAAAAGACAGAAGAAGCCGAGGCAAAAGCAGCGGAAAGAGAAGCGGCAGAAAAGGAAGCTGCCAGGGACCGGGACGTTTTCGAGAAGCGGTTAAGCCGACATCACGACGAGCTGCGATGGCTCTATATGGAACTTTATGGTAATGACAGTATGTTCATGGAGCTGTGCGAGCAGATGGGAGCATATTATGAGAATCGAAACCGGAGCCTTAAGAACCTGGATGAGAAGCGCGAGCAGGAACCAGAGTGGTTTAAGCAGAAAAATATGCTTGGCATGATGTTGTACATTGATAATTTTGCAGGAAACCTAAAAGGAGTCAGAGAAAAGCTTTCCTACTTGGCGGACTGCAATGTGAACTGTATTCATTTGATGCCGTTTCTTGACACGCCGGAAGGACGGTCTGACGGCGGCTATGCGGTTGCGGATTTCAGGAAGGTAAGGCCGGATCTTGGAACCATGGAGGATTTAGCCGAGCTTGCGGAAGAATGTCACGGCAAGGGAATGAATCTGTGTATGGATTTTGTTATGAACCATACCTCGGAGGATCATGAGTGGGCTGTAAAGGCAAGGCAGGGAGACGGCGAGTACATGAGCCGGTATTTCTTCTATGACAATTATGATATCCCTTCCCGGTTTGAGGCTACCGTGCCGCAGGTATTTCCGACGACAGCGCCGGGGAACTTTACCTGGCTGCCGGATATAGGGCATCACGTTATGACCAGCTTCTATCCGTACCAGTGGGATTTGAACTATGGCAATCCACGGGTATTTAATGAGATGATGTATAATTTCCTGTATCTTGCGAACCAGGGAATGGATATTATCCGGATTGACGCGGTTCCTTATATCTGGAAAGAGTTGGGAACTCAGTGCAGGAACCTTCGGCAAGTACATACTATTGTGCGCATGATGCGTATGATTAGTGAAATTGTGTGTCCGGGCGTTGTGCTTTTGGGAGAGGTGGTTATGGAGCCGGAAAAAGTAGCGCCGTATTTCGGTACAGTGGAGAAACCGGAGTGCCATATGCTTTACAATGTGACAACGATGGCGTCTACCTGGCATACAGTGGCGACCAGAGATGTAAGGCTTTTGAAGAATCAGATGAATATTATAAATGGTCTGCCAAAAGAGTATACATTCTTAAATTATCTTCGCTGCCACGATGATATCGGCTGGGGACTGGACTATAATTTGCTGAAATACTGGGGGATGGAAGAGGTTCCACACAAGAGATATTTAAATGATTATTTTACCGGGAAGTTCGAGGGAAGCGTCAGCAGAGGAGAATTATATAATGAAGACCTGGTGCTGGGAGACGCGCGCTTCTGTGGAACAACTGCTTCTATGTGCGGAATTGAGAGTGCCGGTTTTGAAGGAAATGCTGAGAAAATGGAGGATGCAGTCCGTATGGATGTGATGCTGCATGCCTATATGCTGATGCAGACCGGGATCCCGATGCTCTACAGCGGCGACGAAGTAGGACAGGTGAATGACTATACCTACAAAGAGCATCCTGTAAAATGGGAGGATTCCCGTTATATTCACAGAGGGGCGTTCCACTGGGAGCTGGCTGGCGCCAGAGAAGATCAAGGAAATGTATCAGGAAAGATTTTCCAAAGCCTGAATCAGTTGGAGCAGATCCGCAGGCAGGAGAAGGTATTCGACGCGGACTCGGATGTGTGGATTATTGACGTACCGGATATTTCTGTGCTTTGCATTGCCAGGGATAAGGAAAATGAACGGATGGTAGGAATCTTTAACTTTGGGGATTGGGAAAAGGAGATCGACGTACCCGAAGTTGGAGAATTCAGCAGTCTGATTGACGGACAGAAAGTGGATATCCACAGGGTAAAATTACCGGGACGCGGATTTGCCTGGCTGAAAAGAGATTAGCGCGCCGCCGGGGATTGGGATTTTCGTCCGGCCAAAATCGGAACTAGGAGTGGAAACAGGCGATACATGACTGTGAAAAAGGATACAGGGAGAGGAGCCGGAATGGGATTATTTAAGAAAGAGAAAACAAGGATGACATTCCGATGTAATAAAACAAGGGAAGAGGTTGTTAGACTCTTAAATTCGCCCCGGTTCGAGGATAATTTAAGCTATATTTTCTTTGAAGAACATGACGCTTACTGTTTTTCGGTGACGAAGCTTCCCTATCAGCTTGGGAAGCGGAGGCCGACGCCTTACCGCTTGTGGTTTGAACAAGGAGAGGACGGGCTCTATCTCCTGATAGAAGAAAAGGAAGCGGTCAGTGTGATGACGGCTTCCGCCCAGGAGCCGGAAGTGTACCGATTCTTTATAGAAAAATGCGGCTGCGAACCGGCGGACAGAGCGTAGAAGGCAGCATGAAACATGGCGGGCAAGAATGTGGAAGGCAGCATGAAACATGTCGGACAGAGCGTAGAAGGCAGCGGGAAACATGTCGGACAGAGCGTAGAAGGCAGCGGGAAACATGGCGGGCAAAGCGTTATGGAAGACGCAGAGAATACGTGCGGTCAGTTTGATTTGGATACGGATAGGATAAGGGACGGTGAGCGGCTTTGGAGAAGAAAAGGAAGCGCAATTTGGCATGGTTTTACTGTGGGGCTGTATTATTTGCAGCCTCCTTTTTGCTTCTATACCTTGCAAGGAAAGCGGATGGGCTGGCACAGTGGTATGCGGTACATATTTATCCGGTTATTGTAGGAACGGTAGGAAGAGGATTCGGGTGGTTTCCGGCGTCTGCGGCGGAGATACTGCTGTACGCGGTTATATTTCTGGCGGCGGCGTTATTTTTCCGAATGTTGTACCGGACGGCGGTAAAAAAGGAAGGGAAAGAAGCGGCGGCGCATTACTTTTCCGGCGTATGGCTGGCGGCGGCTCTTTTATTTTCTCTTTATACGTTAAACTGCGGCATCAATTATCAGAGGCTGTCTTTTTCGGAACAGGAAGGACTTCAGACAGGAAAATACACTGCGAAAGATCTGAAAGAAGTCTGCGAGTTACTTACTCAGGAAGTAAATACCTACGCGGAGCAAGTGGTTCGGGATGAGGACGGGCTGATGGTTCTGGACGGTTCGGAAAAAGAACTGGCGGTGAAGGCCATGCGCAGTCTTGGAGAGAACTACCAAGGGCTGGCGGGATTTTATCCGAAGCCCAAAGCGCTGGCGGGTTCCTGGCTGTTGTCCGTCCAGAACCTGACGGGGATTTATGCGCCTTTTACCGTGGAGGCAAATTATAATGACGATATGACCGAGTACAATATTCCCTTTACAGCCTGCCATGAACTGTCTCATCTGAGAGGATTCATGCAGGAAGAAGAAGCAAATTTTATCGCCTATCTGGCGTGTATGGAATCCGATGCGGCGGAATTTTGCTACAGCGGGAGCCTGCTTGGATGGATTCACTGTACCAACGCGCTGCGCCGGGAGGACACGGAAGCATGGAGGGAAGTGCGCGAGAAATTGTCGGAGACGGCGGAGGCGGATCTTCTGGCTAATAGCCGGTTCTGGTCTTCCTATGAAGGGAAAGCGGCGGAAGTGTCGGAGAAAATCAACGACCAGTACCTGAAAGCAAACGGACAGACGGATGGAGTAAAGAGTTATGGAAGAATGGTAGACCTTTTGATTGCATACTATAACGGTTAGCTGAGATTATGGCGTGCGGGTGACTGTGAACGGAGCGACAGCAGCGGATACGGGGCGGTTTGCAAATAATTCCGTCTGTAAATAATTCAGAAAAAGTGCTTGCAAAAACCAGTGGGGTATGATAGTATGATTATCGCACGAAAGAGGTCGGAATGCGGCCGTTTGTGCATTTCTAACATGGCTCCATGGTCAAGCGGTTAAGACATCGCCCTTTCACGGCGGTAACCCGGGTTCGATTCCCGGTGGAGTCATCAGGCGCAGTAGCCAAGTGGTAAGGCATGGGTCTGCAACACCCTGATTCACCAGTTCAAATCTGGTCTGCGCCTCTTAGAAAAGTCCTGGATTTAAGTGTCCAGGGCTTTTTGCTTTACAGACAAAAGAAAAACAATCTTTAACGGATAGCTCATTTGCTTCATTGGGAATAAGAATAAAATATTTGTTTGTATTTTGGGTTTCCCATCGTACCATTGCCTGAGCGAAATGGCTGAATAAGGGATTGGCTGCTTCCTTACAAAAATGCCGAGTAATCTGGCATTTTTGTATCAAATATAAGGAGGAACTGATTATGGATTCTTATGGGTATAACCACTGGTATCTGACCGGGAATTCCAGGGAGGGGAGATAGAGATGATCAACAGGGAAGATATGTTGGAACTGACAAGGCGGATGACGCCGGCTCGGACATCCATGACAAGGATTGCCGGGTGTTACATAGACCGGGATGGAGAGTTTGACGGAAGCTTTAATACGAATTTCTTAAAACTATCCGGTTCCGAAAAAGTGAAAAATCTGAAACTTGCAAAGACAGTGCCTTTTTCTGATACGAACAGGAATTTGAGAAAATTTGAGTTTGCGCCTGAAGCGCAGAAACCAGGAAGCATGTGGCAGTTGCTTATGGCAATGAAGGAATGCGGACTAAAGAACGATGCATTGATGGATACGTTTTATGATGTGGTTATGGAGCGTTACCATGCAGATTCTGAATATGCCATTTTGGTATTTCATGACCGTTATGATATTCCGGCAAAGGCGGCGGATAAAGAACGGTTAGGTGAATCGGAGGAAGTGTTTGAATATCTGATCTGCGTGATCTGTCCTCTTTCCGGGGAATTTGAGCCGGGAGAAGCGGAGTGTGGATTCCTGTTTCCGGCTTTTACAGACCGGAGCGGGGATTTGAACCATGTAAATGTTTATCAGAGAAATCCGGACAGACCCCATATGGACTTGGTAAGAGAGATACTGGGGACATGACTGTGTGAAGCGGATGCAGAACGCCGATACAGAGGAATGAGGAGGAAGAAAAATGAGCTGCGTGAATTTTACCAGATACCATTCATTTAACGATATCATGAAGCGGCCGGATATGAAGGACTATTTGACGATATTTTTCTCAGAAAATAATATGGATTTATTTCCGGAAGAACTTCGGCATTTGCCGCTTGCGTTGGCGGAACAGACAGCGGTAAGCCCCTGGAACAAACCTTTCACGGAAGTTGTCAATCAACTTTTGGATGCGGCGCAGACGGTTTGGGATATTACAAACACGCATACAAGAAGGTGCGTTTCTCTATGGGATGAGGAAACGGACTGGACGCCGGAGTTAGAAAGAAAAGGCGGGAAGAATTCAGTATTTTTACTGACGCCGGAATATGAGAAAGATCGGAGCCTGGTGGGCGGACAAGAGACGGAACTTGGAAAGAGGGAAGCCCGTCCCGCGGTTATTATTTGTCCGGGCGGCGGTTATGAGAAAGTGTGCTTTAGCGGGGAAGGCAATCCTGTGATGCGTTACATGGAGGCAAAGGGTTATGTGACGTTTGTGCTGAAATACCGGACGGCGCCGGAACGATATCCCGGGCCGCAGGAGGATTTGGCGCTGGCTCTTAAATATGTGCGGGAGCATGCCGGAGAATATGGGGCGGATGCGCATAATATAATGCTTATGGGATTCTCTGCCGGAGGGCATCTGTGCGCGTCGATTCCCTGCTTTTGCGAAGAAATTGCAGAGAAACTAAGCGCTGAAACCGGAAAGAAGATACTGCCGGAGGATATCTGGCCGGATAAACTCTGTCTGGGATATCCGGTAATTACTTTTGGGAAAGAATGCCATGAGGGAAGTTTCCAGGCGCTGACCGGGGGAGAAGAATCCATGAGGGAAACCCTCTCCCTGGAAAAGAAGATTGCGGCGGACTATCCGCCGGCCTTTCTGTGGGCCTGCGGGGACGACACCTGCGTGCCGGTATCGAATGCTGTTCGGATGGGAGAAGCCTTAAAGGAGGCGGGGATTCGGTATGAACTATGCGTTTATCCAACCGGCGGACATGGATGTAACCTGGCATTTGGAAATTCCGCATGCCGGTGGACGGAAAAGATGATCCAGTTTATGAAATAAATAGTCCAGGCAGTACGCGAACCGTCAAGATGTGCCGAAACGACACATATAATCCGTTGCTTGTTCGTTTTAAAACTTCTACAATGAATACATGTATGCGTATATCAAAATAAATTATGAAATGCTAATAGGCAATGATGTTAATAGTAGAAAACTACTTCATATATTAGAAATTGTACTGGCGGTAATGATATTATGCGTTTTGGCTGCCAGCCAGACTCCCACACGAGAGTTGACGGGTTTTGGAGCTGCAGATAAAAGTATCGCAAAGAATACTGCAAAAAAGAGTGTGATGGAAGATACAGACTGGTTCTTTAAAAATTATAAAAAGTGCGGACTTGGTCGAACCATGTCTAAGAACGATATCAATCAATTTCTTTCGCTTCGGAATATTCCAACACTAGAAGCCGTACCGACAGATACAGCGGACTTTTTATCTGAAGAACCGGCGATGCTTCCTCAAATGCCAGAAGAACCGGAGCCGCCTTTTGAAACGTTGGATGATTTAGAGGCGCTTACTCCTGTACAGCCTGAATTTTCTGAAGAATTTACAGATCAGACGGAGGAATCTACGCCTGTTCCTGATACGGATTCTCCTTCTTCCGGGGAAAATACCGATAATCAGGAATTTATTTGCCAGGGATTTATCTGTGATATATCCGGAAAAATCATTGGATGTTCGGATGTAGCTTTAATAGATGGGGTAGTATGTCTTCCATCCGACGTAAGATGCACGGGAATCGCGGCAGGCGCGCTGGACGCTCTAGGCATGCAGGTCTGGGAAATTTATATTCCTGCGAATATTGTTGCAATTGATGAAGGCGCGTTCGACGGCCTTACAGAACTCTACTTTGTACAGGTTCATCCTGATAATCCTGTGTATGGAAGCGACGAAGGGTATCTGTATGAAAAATAGAAATAAAATAGATAAATAATATAAGACAAAGGTCTTCTGTGATAATATCTAAATCATAGGAGACCTTAAATTATGCTTTTCCGTCTAAAATTTGTTTCATGGTTACATTGACCAGTTCTTTTGAACGTGCATAGGTGATCCAAAAAAAAATATAGAATTTTTTTTAAATATTTGAAACGAAATGGAAGGACAGGAGTCTTATTGATATAAAACGAAAAGAGGTGAGACGCATTAAAAAATTATAATAGTTTGAGTTAAAATGTAGAGTATCGGAAAACTATTATTAATACTGTATTGCAATGCAGATAGCTGTTAAGACATTCCGATGTGGAAGGGAAATCATTTTTGAAGAGTTATATTAGGCAGAAAGGTTAAAAGGGGGTGGGATGCATGAACTTTGAGGACATATATAAGCGGTATTACAAGGACGTATATTACTTCCTGCTGTCTGTGAGCAGCAACCCGGAGCTTTCAGAGGAACTGACCCAGGAGACATTTTACAGGGCGCTCAAAAATATAGGAAAGTTCAAAGGTGAATGCCAGATACAGTCGTGGCTCTGCCAGATTGGGAAGAACGCTTATTTATCCTGGGTAAAAAAGCAGAAGCATCTTGCCGGCAGCGCGTTGCGAGAAGAGCTTTCCGGTTCAGAGAACGAGGCGGAGGGGAGGGAAAACAGTCCGGAGAAGTTCTATATCCGCAAAGAGGAAACATTATCAATCTATAAGGTGCTGCATCTTTTGCAGGAACCGTATAAGGAAGTATTTACATTAAGGACGCTGGGAGAATTATCCTATGGGGAGATTGGCGAAATCTTCGGAAAAGGAGAAGGGTGGGCCAGAGTGATTTACCACCGGGCAAAATTAAAGATTCAGGAAATGATAAAGGAGGCGCCGTAAATGAAGAAAGAGTGTGCGATTGTACAGGATCTTCTGGTTCTTTATGAAGACGATGTGCTGAAAGAAGAAAGTAAAGAGATGGTAGAGGAACACATCCGGGTCTGTGAGGATTGTATGCAGGTATATGAAGATGGGGGGAAAGAACTCCCGGTGATTGAACATGTGCCGGAGCCTTCTGAGGAAGAGAAGGAAGCCGCGGCAGACCAGGTTATGAAGAAAGTAACGAGAAGGATTACGAACAAAACGATAGGCTGTCTGCTGCTGGCAATTTTAGTTGTTCTTATCGGAGTGACGGTGGGAAATAATATCTGCGACAACGTGACGGAGACCAACTGGGGGCTTTCCAGTATTTATATACTGCCGACAGAGGATATTTCTGTGGAGCAGTTGTATGTCCTGAAAAACGGGGATCTTTACTGCAGGCTGGAGTCCGATAAGAAAATTTGTACGTGGATGACTATGGACTGGGGGCTGGAAAGCGGTGGATTAGAGGCGGAGAGTACTGACGAGGCTGTAAAGGAGCTGCGGTTCCGTAAAGAGACGCTGTGGGAAATGAATGATGGGGCGCCGCTGCAGCAATCCATCGTATTCTCGCTTAAGAGGCAGGGGACGGATAAGAAAAACGGGACGTCCATCGTTCAGACCTGCAAGGAAATTAACATATATGGAAAAACAAAGAAGGATAAGCTGACAATTTGGAAGAGAGGGCAGAAAGTAGAGGAAGCTCCGGAGGAGATAGAAAAAGAAGCGGTTCAGTTGTATATCCAAGGCGGACAGACGGCAAAAGCAATTCGGGAATGCGAAGCGATGGGCTGGGATGATTATGAGAGAATCTTTAAGGAATATCACAATATCGTATGTGATGACTACGACATAGAATTTAACAATGAGGGAGACTCTGTGTGGTAAGACAGTACCGTATGCTATGCGCCCGGAAATTCCAGGATAAAAGCCGGAAGTGTTAGATACAATGGAGAGAGCGAAGAGCATCAGCAGAATAAGCGCGGATTTACGGCCGCGCTTATGTTTTTTCTTGAGAAGGACGCGTCGATATAGTATAATATACCCGATAAGCGAGGTGGTTTTATGCTGCGTATAGCGGTGTGCGACGACGATAAATCAGCCGTCCGCGTACATAAAGAAATAACGGAAAACTGTTTGAAGCAATGCGGAAGTATCGGGGAAATAGCGGTTTATTCTACCAGCGGCAATCTCCTCTATGACATTACCAAAGATGAGTTTTTTTTTGACCTGATTTTATTGGATATTGAAATGCCCGGCAGTACAGGAATGGAGATTGCGGAAGAAATAAAACCATATCTTCCAAACGTAAAGATTATTTTTATTACGTCCCATATTGAGTACGCGATTGACGCTTTTGAACTGTCTGTTTTTCGCTATGTTCCGAAAAACGACATCGAAAAGAGGCTGTTTCCGGCCATATGCGACGCGGTGAAACTGATTGAGTTAGAAGCGGGAAAAGTCTACACAATTCAGACAAGCAGCCGTTTTGAGAAAATTCCTTATAAAGCGATTTATTATATTGTACGTGATGGGAAAAACGCCAGCATTATTACAGACGGCGGGTCGTCTAAAGTGCGCAAGAGCCTGGGGCAGGTTTATGAAGAATTGGGAGCGGAGGAATTTATCTATATTGACAGGGGATGTATTGTTAATATGATACAGATCCTGCAGGTGAAAGAAGGCGCGGCGGTTCTGAACAACGGCGTTTCACTTCCGATCAGCCGTTCTCATCTGCAGGAAGTAAAAGAAAAGATTAACCGGTATTGGGGGGCGCATATTTGATGGGATGGATGATGTTCCTTTTTCATATAGCGGCCGGGAGCGTGCGCGTTATTGCCGGCTTGTTCTTTGTTTTCCACCTGGTATCTGGTGTGAAACCAGGAAAGGCAAGCGTCGCAGCAGCGTTAGGCGCCGCCGCCGTTATCCAGGTTTTGTTGTCTGTTTTGAGTTTGCCGGATTTTTACCGTGTGGGATTAGAAGCTCTTCTGTATGCGGCCTGCATCGGCCGTATACAGAAGAAAGATGTGAGAATGAGCCTGTTTGTGGGAATTTTTTATGAAATTGCCGTCTTGTTTTGGCAATTTCTTTTTGCCGCGTGGCTGGGAGTCTTGTTCCGTTCTCCGGAGTTTCTTGAATCGAATGCGGGGAAAGGACAGATTGCGGTCTGGCTGTGCCACGGGCTTTTGGCTGTCTTTCTACTATTTTCCCGCAAATGGCGGAATATGTCGGTTAATGAAAGGTTCCGCTATTCGTCTGGAGTTGTGGCGGCAAGTTTTGTGGCGGTTATTACATTATCGGAGCAGAAGGCTCTTGCGATTGAAGAAGATACCCTTGATATGTGGACTCTTTTAGCAGTTGTCTTAATGATGTCTGTGCTGGTGTACCGTATAAGCAGGCAGTACGAGACGGAAAAAGAATTGGCAAGGCTGAAATCAGAACAGGCCGAATTGCTGGAACGGGATTATACTGCGTTAAATCATGCGTACGGAGTCAATGCAAAGCTGTTCCATGATTTTCATAATCATATCGGCGTACTTCAACAGTTCCTGTCCCATGGGAACCTAGACGGAGCCGTACAATATCTGGATGAACTCCAGGAGCCTGTGCGGGAAATGACGGATACCGTATGGACCGGGGACGAAACTATAGATTATCTGATCAACAGCAAAGCGGTTCAGGCAAAATCAGACGGGATATGTCTGAAGATACAGGTGGAATTTCCACGGCATATCAATATCAGGAGCGCAGATTTATGTGCGATTGTGGGAAATTTTTTAGATAACGCCATGGAGGCGGCGAGGCAGGTGCCGGAGGAGGAGCGGCGGGAGATCCGTTTGACAATCCGCCGCATCAATCAGATGCTGGTTATCAAAACAGAGAATACTTTTGTGGGCAGGCTTCTAAAGAAGGAAGGTTCGCTGCAGACAACGAAGGAAGCAAACGGACTGCATGGGTGGGGATTGAAAAGCGCGCAGACAGCCGCCGAAAAATATTTTGGATGTGTGCAGACCTCTTTTGAAGGCGGGACGTTCCGGGCGGTCGCCACGTTATCTTATGAAGGGGCGCCAAGACCGGCAGAGCCATAGAGCCGGATATTTATATGAAGAAAACATAGGGAGCTATCGGAATGATATGCTCCTTATTGTATTTTAAACGGAAGCGTGAAGCGCGATTCGCGGACAAAAAACTACCGATTACAGACATTTTCGCATAAGTATTCTTTTTCGGTTATGATAAAAGCACAACAAACAAAGAGCATTTCAGGAGGTAAACTGTATGAGACATGTATATTTTCGTGGGATTTTAGCTGTAATCTGGTTGGCAGCCGCTATCATAAGCGGGATTTCGGGAAACGTTGCAATGGCAGTTTTTTATATCATTTTGGGAGGAGTATTTTTGTATTCTGCCTATAGAGCCAGGGAAAGAGAAAAGAGCGGCAGGGGAGATGAGTAACATGGACGGCTCTCTATTGAAAATTAAAACATTACGGGCATGGTATAACCGAGAAAAGGAGGTTCTGTCAGATTTTTCTCTTGAATTGGCAGAACATGAGGCTGTAGGGCTGATCGGATTGAACGGCGCGGGAAAGACTACGTTTTTGAAGATACTGTCCGGTTTGCTTCCGACTTTCCGGGCAGACGGAATTTGGTTTGCCGGGCGTCCGGCGGATGTGCGGGACGAGGGCTTTAAGGCTCGTCGGTATACAGTGTTCGCCGAGGACAATTCGTTTCAGTATTTTACATTCCGGGAGTATTTGTCTTACGTATTTTCAGTGTATGGAAAACTTCAGCCGGAATTGTCGGAGCTGATACAGGGCTTTGGCTTTGGGGATTATATGGATGTGCTGCTGAAAGACCTTTCAACCGGCAGCCGCAAAAAGGTATTTCTGATTACGGCGTTTGCGTTAAAGCCGGAATTGCTGCTTCTGGACGAACCGGTCAACGGCTTAGATTTTCAGAGTACGGAATACTTATATAAGCAGATTGCCGGATACAAAGAATATGGAACGGTTTTGTTTTCTTCACACATTTTGGAAAGTATCACGCTGACCTGTGACCGCGTATGCGTCCTGGAGGACGGAAAAATCCGGAAGACGTTTGAGGGCGGCCAAATAAACGCTGCGGGTATCCGGGAGGTTCTGCACAATGAATATGATGTTTCGCGCTTTTTCTAAGAAATTATTCGGAGCCGGATATGAGAGGCTGGTACGTACGCCGCTTGTATGCCTGATTTTATTTTGGGGACTCTATCTTTCAGAAATAAAAGTACAGATTGCGCCTTTTGTTTTATATTTCATGACAAGTACTTTTACGGCCGGGGTCATGTGGCAGGCGCTTGTTTCGGAAGCGGAGGCTGGGAGTATGCAGAATATGCTTATGCTTCCCTTTCGGCGGCTGAAGCTCATCTTTGCCTATGTGGCTGTTTTAGGCGCCTATACGTTTTTCACAAAAACAGCGGCTCTTTTAGCAGTGGTATTTGCCGTATCGGAATGGGAGTTGTCAGAGATTCTCGGAAGCGTGTTCTGCGCAATGAACGCAGTCTTGATGACGGCGGCGGTTTTTTCTATAAAGAAATACCGGTATGCGGGTATCTGCTGGGCTGGCGTGTGGGCTGCTGGGATGCTGCTGTTGTGGGATACGCCGTGGTTTCTGCTGATGATAGCAGGTAATGCCGCTGCTGCGCTGCTGCGTTTGTGCGGCGCAGACGGGTACTCTTTTTATTCCGATGGGAAGTGCGGAAGACAAAGACGAAACAGCCATAACCGCTATTCGGTTTGGCGCTATCTTTTCCGCTATCTGGACGCCCATAAAAATTATGTTGTAAATATTGGAATGATGTGGGCTGTGGCTTGCGTACTTCCTTTGTTGTTTGGGAATATGGAGAGCGTGTTTGCGGTTCCCATTGGGTTTGCCATTCTTTCAATGAATACGCCGGTATGTATCCTGCTGTCCTGTGATCCGGCGCTGGAAGAGGCCGTTCGTTTCCTGCCCGGTCAAAAGAGAGCATTTTGCGCGCCCTACTGCCTGTTCATTTTTGCATGCAATATCATTGCGGAAAGCTTGTTTCTTTGCGGTTGGCAGTTCCGGGCAGGAGGTATTACTGTCCGGCTGGCGGTGATTGCTGTTTTCTTTGCATTGCTGAGCGCAGTATGTTCGGTGCTTTTGGAGTGGTACTGCCCGATTCGGGACTGGAAAATTGAAAGCGATTTGTGGCATCATCCAAGAAAATATATTGTGCCTGTGGTTATGCTTATGCTGGCGGCGATATGTATTTAGAGATTTTATAATTGTATTATTGCGTACAGTGTGCAGGAGTTAGCTGGAATTTAAATAACGCGATTGTTTTTTGAATAATTATTGTATTTTTGTAGGAAAAGAATTGGTAATTTGCTGGGATTTTTCGGGAAAAACAGGTATACTGATAAGTAAGGAACTATAGTGGATTTGTCATAACTATTTTACAGGGAAAAAGGAGGACTTGATTATGGCTACACCTCATAATGCCGCCAATATGGGCGATATTGCCGAGACGATTTTATTACCGGGCGACCCGCTCCGGGCAAAGGTGATTGCGGAGACTTATCTGGAGGATGCGAAACAGTTTAATAGTGTGAGGAATATGTTCGGCTATACAGGCGTCTATCAAGGGAAACGGGTATCTGTTATGGGAACGGGCATGGGGATTCCGTCGATTGGGATTTACAGCCATGAATTGATTCATTTTTACGGCGTTAAGAATTTAATCCGGGTGGGTTCTTGCGGCGCCTGCCAGGAGTATGTGAAGATCGGGGATGTAATTATGGCGGAGGGCGCGTGTACGAACAGCAGTTATGCGCATCAGTACCAGCTTCCGGGAACGATGTGCGCCATTGCAGATTACGGCCTGCTGAAAACGGCGCAGGAGATAGCGGAAGAGAGGAAGGTTCCGTGGCATGTGGGCAATATTCTGTCTTCGGATACGTTCTATACGGAGACTGCCGAGTGGAAGCAGTGGGCGAAGATGGGCGTGCTGGGTATTGAGATGGAAAGTTTTGCGCTGTACTGCGAGGCTGCCAGGGCAGGCGTGAAGGCGCTTGGTATTTTTACAGTTTCTGATTCGATGATTACCGGAGAGGAGACTACGGCTGAGCAGAGACAGAATGATTTCAGGCAGATGATGGAAGTCGCGCTGGAGACCGCGGTGAGAATTTAGTGCGGATTCCGCGGCAATTGCTCCGCTAAGGCGTGAAACGGCCAGGACGGGAAAGCGAGCAGGCGCATCGTCCGGGCCGGACTGCGAATAAAAAGTTCAGGGAGAGGGAAAGATGGCAGTAAGACCGATTGTGTTACTTTACAATTTTACGGATAAGAAAAAAAGGACAAAGGTGAGTACATTCTGCGCCATGAACGGCATCCGGGTAAAATCAGTAGGGAAGGAAGAATATAGAAAACCGCTGATTGCGCTGGCGGACCGTGAGGCGGAAACTTTGTTTCCCGAAGAATTGGCGTCGCCCGGCGTGGATGAAGATGGGCAGTGCGGGGAACAGAACCCGGGGCAGACGGATTTTGCCGAGGAAATGCTGGTAATGTGCCAGTTGGGTGGCAAGATGGACGGGCTGCTTGCCTGGCTTCGCAGGGAAAAAGTCATTGTTCCTTTGAAGGCTGCGCTGACCCAGAGCAACCAATTTTGGACCTCCCTGGAGCTGTATCGTGAGATTAAAAAGGAACATGAGATGATGACGGGGCAGAAGCTATGAAGCAGTCTGAAAGGCAGGAATATGAAGAAATTACGGTAAACGGAATCACATATCGTTTGTCTGAGGAGGGCGGCCTAAGAAGTGCGCTGGTCGTTTCCTGCGGGGATTTAGAGGGCGTGGTGGTGATTCCGGAGGAGATGGAAGGGCATAAGGTGACAGGTCTTGCACCCTATGCCTTTTCTGCAAAAAGGATTGCGGGCCTTGTTCTGCCCGTTTCGCTGCGCAGCGCAGGCAGATATGTGTTTTACCGATGTTTTGCCTTAGAGAGGCTTATATTTTGCGATACGTTTACCGATATTGGCGCGGGGGCGTTTACCGGATGCCGGTTAAAGGAGCTGGAGATAGACTTCTATCAGGGAGAACAGTCCTGCCTGAAATTCATTGTAGACGAGATCCGGTACGCGCTGTGGGCGACGCTGCGCTACCACCGTTTGGACGGCCGGGTGGAGACCGCGAAGGTCGTGTTTCCGGAGCATTACGAGGAAGCGGTGGAGAATACGCCGGCAAGGATCGTGGAAACCCATTATCACGGCGCGGGCGGTTATTATAGGCAGAGCTTTTATAATAGAGAGCTTAATTTTAGGGAATACGACGCTTTATTTCCGCTGGCCCTTGCCCAGGAGGACGAGGAAATCCTGGCGGACATTGCCGGATACCGCCTGCGGTTTCCTTATCGTTTGGAGAAGAAGGCGGAGGAGAATTATTTCGAATATCTTGCCGGGCATATGAAGCAGGCCGGCCGGCAGAGCGTGGCGCGGGAGGATTTGGATATGCTGCGCTTTTTTGGAGAAAGGAAGCTTTGGAGCCGGGAGGCGCTAAATCAGGCGATCGAGACCGCTTCGGAGGAAAAGAAGCTGGAAGCGCTGGCTCTATTAATGGAGCAGAAGCGAAACCTATTTCCCGGCAGAAGGAAAACGTTTGATTTGTAGCTATCCGGTTTTTCGCATGAAAGACGGAACATTGGAAGGACAGAAACGGAATGGACAAGCATATAGCGGAGAATCTGGAGCGGGCCTGCCGGTCAATTCTTGTAAATACAAGGAATGAGTTGTATCTTAAGATGCGTTTTCTGGATGTGGCGCTGTCTTCGTTTATTTATATCATGGATTGGGATATTTACCGGATGGGAACGGATGGGATACAGATGCAGTACCATCCGAAGGACTTGGGGGGACTGTACCGGGAGGACCGGGTTATGGTGAACAGGCTTTACCTTCATACGGTACTGCACTGTATTTTCAGGCACTTAATCCGGAGGAATGGGAGAGAAAAGGAATTGTGGGATCTTTCCTGTAATATTGCGGTGGAATCCGTTGTTGACAGCATGAACCACCGGGCGGTAAGAAAGGCAAAAAGCTGGACGAGACAGGATATTTACCGAAAGCTGGAGGAGCGGATGCAGGTCTTGACGGCAGAGAAGATTTACGCCGCGCTTATCAGGATGGAGCTTCCGAGACGAAAGCTTTTACAGCTTATGGAGGAATTTAATATTGACGACCACGGACTTTGGCCGGATGAGGACGATCAGGATAAGAAGCAGGAGATCGAGAACAGATGGAACAGGCAGGCGGAACAGATGGAGACGGATATGGAGACCTTTTCCAAAGAAAGCGTCCCGGATTCCGGCAGCTTACTGAAGCAGGTCAGGGTAGAGAATAAGGAACGGTATGATTACCGGCAGTTTCTGCGGAAATTTTCTGCGCTGCGGGAGGAATTGCACGTGGACGAGGACAGCTTTGACTATGGGTTTTACAGCTATGGGCTGAGGTTCTACGGCAATATGCCGCTGATTGAGCCGCAGGAGTGGAAAGAGGAGAGAAAGATTGAGGAATTTGTCATTGTGATAGATACTTCTATGTCCTGCTCCGGGGAACTGGTTAAGAGGTTTCTGGAAGAGACGTATTCGGCGCTTAGTGAGAATAACAGCTTTTTCAGAAAAGTAAATATCCATATCCTTCAGTGTGACGAGCAGGTCAAAGAAGACCGTAAGATTACCTGCGGGGAAGAATTGAAGCGGTATATGGAAGAGTTGACGCTAAAGGGCGGGGGCGGAACGGATTTCAGGCCGGCCTTTTCCTATGTGGAGGATTTACTGAAACGAGGAGAGCTTAGCGGGCTGAAAGGGTTGATATATTTTACCGACGGGCGGGGAATATACCCGGCCAAGAAACCTCCTTATCAGACAGCCTTTGCGTTTGTGAGGGAAGATTATGAGGATGTGGATGTTCCGGCATGGGCAATCAAGCTGATATTGGGAGAAGAAGATCTGGAACCGTATGTATCGGATCATAAATGAGGAGGCAGAACATGGATATTAAGCGGGCAAAACAGGAAATTATCGATGCGGTGAAGGCATATCTGATCCGGGATGAAGACGGAGAGTATCTGATTCCGTCTATCCGTCAGCGTCCGATCCTTCTTATGGGTCCTCCGGGAATTGGAAAGACCCAGATTATGGAGCAGATCGCGCGGGAATGTAAAATCGGACTGGTGGCCTATACGATTACCCATCATACCAGACAGAGCGCGGTAGGTCTTCCTTTTATCCGGGAAAAGAATTTCGGCGGAAAGACTTTTTCGGTAACGGAGTATACCATGAGTGAGATTATTGCGTCTGTGTATGAAAAAATGGAGCAGACCGGGCTTTCCGAGGGCATTTTATTTATTGATGAAATAAACTGTGTATCGGAAACGCTGGCGCCGGCTATGCTCCAATTTCTGCAGTGCAAGACGTTCGGTAATCAGAAAGTACCGGAAGGTTGGCTGATCGTAGCGGCGGGTAATCCTCCGGAGTATAACAAGTCTGTACGGGAATTTGATACGGTGACTTTAGACCGGCTTAAGATGATCGAGGTGGAGGCAGATTACAAGGTGTGGAGGGAATATGCCTATCAGGCCGGGATTTACCCGGCGATCCTCTCTTATCTGGAAATCCGCAGAGAATATTTTTACCGGATAGAGACCACTGTGGACGGGAAGATATTTGTGACGGCCAGAGGCTGGGAAGATCTGTCCCAGTTTTTGTATGCCTGTGAAAAAATCGGAAAAAAGGCCGACCGGGAGGTTGTGCATCAGTATATCCAGCATTGGACCATAGCGAAGGACTTTGCAAATTACCTGGAGCTTTATGAAAAGTATAAAAAGGATTACGGTCTTGATCGGATTGTGGAAGGACTTTGCAGCGACGCGGTGTTTGAGCGCGTCAAGTGGGCGGCTTTTGACGAGAGGCTGAGCATTGTGGGATTGCTGACAGGGAAACTGAACGAGCTGTTTCGGGCGGCTTATGAGGAGGACGCCTATACGGCCAGATTGTTTGAGTATCTGAAACAATATAAGAACTGTGAGAATCTGGAGGAGGTCATAGCGCAGGCGCAGAATGATTATGAGAAGCTGAGGAAAGCGGAATTGCTATCCAGGCGGGAGAACCAGATTTGGCGCAGGGTAACGGATACGCTGGAGGAGTACCGGCTGCTGATCAGGAAAGAGCATCTGGATGCAGACGCAGCTTTCGGGCGGGTGCGGGAAGAATTCCAGAAAGCGGTTTCAGCCAGGGAAAGGTTTTGCGACAAGGCGTCGGAAGGTCTGGAACATGGTTTTGATTTTATGGAGAGGGCGTTCGGGGACAGCCAGGAGATGGTGTCTTTTGTGACGGAGCTTGGCGCCGGATGCTACAGTATCTGGTTTCTGCGGGAAAATGACTGCGATCGGTATTATAAATACAACAAAGGCCTCCTGCTTGACGAGAGGCAGGAAGCCGTCTTAAAGCAGCTCGACGAGCTGGAACAAAGTCTGGAAAGAGGGTTCAAATAGAAAGGATCACTCCGGAGATAACGGCGGTTAGGTATAAAAGACCTGCGACCGCCAGGTTTTCCCGGAGATTTTTATTGACCCGGAACAAAACGATCAGTCCCATGCCGGCATTGGTACACAGCCCTGCAATGACGGAGGCGAAGGAGAGCGTTCCGCTCAAATACAGCTCTGTCAGCAGCACGGAAGCGGCGCAGTTCGGTATAAAACCGATTACCGCCGTCAGGAAAGGCTGCAGGAGGCTGCCGTTTAACAGGAATGCGGAGATTGCATCCGTACCGGCCAGCGCGATCAGGAGGTTTAAAATTCCCGAGCATACAAAAATATATGCAAACAGCCGGAAGGTGTGGTTCAGCGCAGGCCGTACAATTCCGCGGCGGCTGTGGCATCCGCAGTTGCGGCACAGATCCTCAATGTGCTTTGCATAAGAGAACCTTCGGGCAAATATAAGGTCTGCCAAAAATCCTGCCGCCAATGCGATCAGGACTTTGACTGCTAAGAGACGTCCGATAGCGCCTGCATTGCCGGGATGTCCCATCAGGATAATTATGGCTTCGTCCGAGGTCGAAAGGAAAACGGCAAGCAGCGTTCCGACGGAAATTACGCCGCCGGAATAGAGATTTGCGGCCATAACGGAAAAACCGCACTGAGGTACGCAGCCCAAAAGAGCGCCTGCGGCGGGTCCGGACTTTTTTAGCGAAGTCAGCATATTGTTGATCCATGACGCGGAGCAGTGTTCCAGAGCCTCCATCAGAAGGAATGCGGCAAAAAGAAACGGCAGCATGCGGACGCTGTCCAGAATGGTATCCAAAAGTACGTCTGAAAATAGGTTCATAGCTATCTGCCTCTGTATTAGGAATGATGATTTTATCAGTAAATAATAAAAACTATCTTAGCAAGTTACCGTGTGGATGTCAAGTTTTAAGTTTCCGAAAGCAGTGGATTTTGTCTCTGCTAAACGCGTCCTGTCAATACCCATACGGCATGTGTCCGCCGCGGCCGGCGGCGGTTCGATGTTTTTTAATGGTATTGAGAAGGGGGAACCGCTGCGGGAGGAAGCGGCCGGATAGAAAATAAATAAGTTTTATTCTTGACGCATATATGATATACTGTCTTATGTGAATAAAAGGAAAATGCCGCGGGACTTGCGGCGGAAAGAGGAGGAACGGATGGGGATCAATGATATTCTGACAAAGATCAATGATGTGATGTATACCTACATATTGATTATTATGCTGGCGGCGGCAGGGATTTATTTTACAGTGAGGACCAGAGCCGTCCAGCTCCGTCTGCTGAAAGACGGGCTGAAGTCGATGCTTGAGAAGAACAATGAGGTGGGAGAGGATGGCCGGAAGAAAGTATCGTCTTTCCAGGCGCTGATGATTTCCACCGCTTCTCGGGTGGGGACAGGCAATATTGCGGGCATTGCTACGGCGATTGCGGCGGGCGGCCCGGGAGCGGTATTCTGGATGTGGCTGATGGCGGCGCTTGGAGGCGCTTCTGCATTTATCGAGAGTACGCTGGCTCAGATTTACAAGATTAAGAAGGATGGAGTTTTCCGCGGAGGCCCGTCGTATTACATGGAGCGGGCGCTGGGAAAAAGATGGATGGGAGTGCTGTTTTCGGTACTGCTGATTATCTGCTTTGCGTATGGGTTTAACGGCCTGCAGTCATACAATATGTCTTCTTCTCTGGAGTACTATATCCAAAATTATTCTCAGACAAGGATTCCGATGGTTGTGGGGCTGATACTGGCGGTTTTGACGGGCTTCGTAATCTGGGGAGGCGTTCATAGAATCGGATTCATTACTTCTGTGATTGTTCCGGTTATGGCGTGCTGCTATATCTTACTCGGCTTTATTACGATGATCATCCATGCCGCGGAGCTTCCAAAGGTATTTGCGGTGATATTCGAGAATGCGTTTCATTTCCGGGCGGCGGCAGGAGGCATGGCGGGAAGCGCCGTGGTGATCGGTATTAAGCGTGGATTGTTTTCCAACGAAGCCGGTATGGGAAGCGCGCCCAATGCGTCGGCGTCCGCGGATGTAGACCATCCGGTAACGCAGGGGCTTGTGCAGGTAATTTCCGTATTTATTGACACGCTGCTGATTTGTTCCAGTACGGCCATGATGCTGCTGGCATCCGGCGTTCAGGGCGAGAGCGGCGTACTGGATGGAATTCCCTATGTGCAGGCGGCGATAAAAGCAAATGTGGGAACCTGGGGGATCCATTTTATCACGTTCTCAATCTTTGCGTTTGCGTTCAGCAGCCTGATTGGAAACTACTATTATGCGGAGTCCAATATTCTGTTCATAAAAGATAACAAATTGCTGCTGAATATATTCCGCGCTACCTGTTGTGGCGTGGTGTTTCTTGGCGCGCAGGCAGACTTTGGACTGGTGTGGAATATTGCGGATATAACCATGGGGGCTATGGCAATCGTGAATATTATTGCGATTTTCCTGTTAGGAGGAATCGCGATGAAAGCGCTGGGCGACTATGAAGAACAGAAAAAGCAGGGAAAGAGGCCGGTATTTAAAGGAGAAGATATTGGTATAAAAGATACGGTATGGAAATAGAGTTTTCGATTTGCATAAATTTATAGATTGTCGAAAGTATATAGAAAAAGATTTTTGCATATGCTATAATGCCTATAGTCAAAAAAGATGTAAGAAGTCCACGTTGACAAAGAAACGAATCCCTCGGCCGTACTGCAATACAGTCGGGGGATTCTTCTTTTCTTCTCGTCTTTGTATCATCTGCTTGAAATATATTTGTATCCTTATATGGTTTCACGCTTATCCTACATTTCTACAAACACATCTTTTCCCAGTCCGCAGATGGGACACACCCAGTCGTCCGGGATGTCTTCAAAGGCGGTGCCGGGTTCGATTCCGCCGTCCGGGTCGCCGATTTCCGGGTCATAGATATAGCCGCATGGTTCGCATAGATATTTTTTCATGATCATTTCCTCCTGCTTGAATATAGAGTTTAGTATATGCGCGGGGAGGAAAAAACATTCATGAAGTATTCTTTGTATCCGATCCCGGGTTCTGTACGATGGATACGATAATATAGCATAACTCCGCGTCGTTTACCAATATGCCGAAGGGTTCTGCTAATATGGGAATATGCTTCTTTAACAGCAGAAACAGGGATTCATGTTTCTTTATATATTCCTCTTCCTGGTCAAAAACCACCTTTTTGCCGCAGATACAGCGCTCAAGCATAAATCCCAGATGAAGCAGGAGCGTTAGATGCAGCGACCGGTTTTCGGCAATTTGCGGCAGATTTAGTGCAGACAGAAACTGCTCGGAGTACTGTACGGAAGCGGAAGGATTTAGGTACATCACATTTTCAGACAGGAATTTTAAACATTCTTCCTGAACGGTTTCTGGCTGCTCCGGGGAAGAAGGATGCGCGGCGTGTTTTACGGCGTTCATTAGAAAGTCAATAAAATACTGTTTTCCCATGGGAGAGATTAGGCTGGATATATGAAAAAAGGGGATGTCCATGGGAACTTCCATATTGCCTACGCATGCCAGCAGCTGGAACTTAGAGCAGATTGCCTGGTACTCCGGCGAGCGATTGTTCATATCGGACAGGGAAACGGCCAATACCTGAATACCGATGATATTCTGTTCATGAAGCTCCTGCTCAATCATTGCCTGGAAAGCGATGCTGGTACCCAGGCCGGATGCGCACATGGTCAGAATGGCAGGCTCTTTTACATCGGACTTGTTGCAGGGAAGTTCCGTTGGTTTGTTTATCATATAGCTGTTGTATACCGCGTTAATATTGGCGTCTCTGCTGAGCAGAGTCCGGGTAATGTCCAGCGCCATCAGTGTTGTTACGTTGGGAATCGCGCGGACGGGAATCCCGGTTTCCAACGTAAGTTTTTCGTCGAAGGTGGTAAGGGAACCCATATCCACCAGAAGGAGCGCACCCTTTGAGGGACTGGAAGTCATTACTTCCCGGAGTACGTTCTGGTAGGTGTCCGGAATATTTTGTTCCAGGGGAACATCCACGGCTTTTACCAAGTTGCATTCCATTAGGCGGTTGCAGACGTTGGCAATGCTGGAGGCAGTGCTTGCGCCGTGAGCTACGATAATGAGGCCGGGCCGCTCCTGATAGGATGTATTGTGCATATTGGAAAGAATGAGCGCTACCAGGTATTCTTCATCTCTGGAAATATGGAGTCCAAAATGGTTTTCAAAGCGGGAGACGATGAGCCTTGCCGCCTCAATTTCTTTGGAAGCGGTCTGTTTCAGCGTGGAAATCTCTTTTTCGGTGATGCTTTTGCGGGAGGCCATTCGTTCCAGCAGGAACTTGAAATGAAAGGAAAGAACCAGGATATTTTTCTGGTTCACTTCCAAGCCGAGCCCGGCGAAGGTTTCCTGCGCCGCGTCAGTGGCAAAATCCACCACGTCTTCTCCCACCACTTTGTACAGCTCTTCCTTGTGGAGGTTCTGGTTGTAGTAACGTTTCAGGATATTATCGCAGTACGACTGGATGTCGGAGGACAGTTCTTCGTTCATCTGCTGACTGGAGTAGCCCATGGAGGAGTACGTATCAATGCGCTGCATCAGATTGCGGTAGGTCTCTTCGTCGTAATATTTATTTGAGTGGCAGGGTTTGCTGTCCGCAGAGAAAATCGTGTATTTCGTCTCGTACCGGCTGGGAAAGGATAAAGTCTTTCCGGATACATTCTGGTAATAGTAGTCTTTAATGGCGGGAGACAGCAGGTCAAAAGAAACCATAAGTTCCTCCTGGCTGCTGGTGTTGTTCAGATAGGATCTTGCGCATAGAACTTTAATCTCGGAAGATAGCTGCCCGATATTTTCTGTAAATGGATAAGCGCACAGAGCCTTAACGATCCTGGTGGTTACCACATAGGATTTCAGGGTTGCGCTGGCTTCCCGGACAAAGATATGTTCTATGATGGCCAGTTTTTCTTCCACTTCTTTTTTCCGGTAGGGAGGCAGGGTAATGGTAAGAGGAATTCTGCGCGTAAATGTTTTCAGCAGGACGTTCCTGGGATTTTCCGTGGTTGCGCCGATAATGCGTAAGGACGCCCTGCGCATATTGGAGGATTCCCCAAGCTTTCGGTAACATCCGGTATCCATCAGGTAGAAGAGAAGCTCCTGTCCCTCCGGAGGAAGCCGGTGAATCTCGTCCAGAAAAAGAATTCCGCCGTTTGCCTGTTCCACCAGTCCAGGGCTGTCTGAGACAGCTCCGGTAAAGGCGCCTTTGATATGCCCGAACAGATGGGACATCAGGAGTTGGGGATTGTGGTAGTAATCGGAACAATTGAATTCGACAAAGGGAAAGTCTTTCTTTTTCTTTTTCAATATTTCCAGGCCGAAATTGTACATCGTGTGGGCAAACAGCGTTTTGCCGGTGCCGCTCTCGCCAATCAGGAGCGTATGTAATCCGTTGGGAGGATAGATGATCGCAGCCTTAGCCTTTTCGATTTGGGTTTTGAGGCTGGCGCCGTGGCCGATCAGCCCGTCAAAAGCGTCCGCCGCATGTCCGGATCCGCTGATAGGAACAGCCGCGGCGAAAAATTCATCGATGGTATAGGTGGATTTAAAATCGCTTTTTGAAATGAATGAGCGCACTAAGTCAGCCGGGAAAAAGTGAACGGGCCGGCTGTCTATTTTTATCAGCAATTTCCGGGAAACCAGTTTGTTAAGGTAAGCGCTGGCGTTTGCGCGGTTTATATGAAACTCTGCTTCAATATCTGAGGCGGTTATGCCGCACAGCCGGTGGTTTGCCAGCATTTCCGTTAGTTTGTGTTCGTCGATATTCTGTAGGATATATTCAAATATTTTAGCTTCATTCATATCGTTCACAGGCCTTTCAGTCGGATAAGTGTTTTTTCAGGATCTGGTAAAGGGCAGTTTTGTCGGCCGCCTGTTTGAGATCTGCCATAATATCGGCGTCGGAAAACATGCCGACAATTTTCTGGAGGATGGTAAGCTGGTCGTTAGAACCGCAGATGGCCAGCAGGAATACAATGTTTACCATCACATCCCGCACGCCGTCGCCCATTTCTTTAAATGCGACGGGCTGGTCTAAAACAGCTACCAGCACCCGGGGTTCTAATACATAGTCCCGTTCCATAGCATGGGGAACGGCAACCTTCATAATATTAGTGGGAAGTCCGGTGGGATATATGCGTTCCCGCCGGATGACGGCGTCGGCATATCCCGGTTTGACGCAGCCTCTTGTCTGAAGTTCTTCGGAAAGCATATGAAGGAGGCTTTCCGAGTCGTCTGCTTCCACATCCATAAATATTAAATCTTCGTCCAGTAAATCTTCAATTTTAAATTTGTCCATAATAATCTCCTTTTTAAAAAATCTTATTCCTGTATAAATAAACAGCAAAAAGCGTGCCAAAAAGTGTACAGGACAAAATAAAATAGAAATTTCATATATTATAGCATATAACTATTATTTTAATTCTAATATCATACACTAATTAAACACTATCCGGCTATGGAAATATTTTCCCCGGTTAGTGTATATCGTTATGGAAAAGCTTTAAAACAGGGGATTTTTGCGCGGTACAGAAAATTGGCATGGGATTTGCTGTAATAACAGATAACAGAACCGAACCGTCAGGAAAGACCGTTTGGGAACCAATATTTAGAAAGGAGACAAAGAGGGTATGAAAACGATTATTGTGGCATGTGGAGGCGGAATTGCAACATCAGCAACAACAGCTACCAAAATCAACGGACGTTTAGAAGACATGGGATTAGCGGGAAAGGCAAAGGCAGAGGCGGTAGACATTAAATCCCTGGATATGTTTATCAACAATGCGGATTTGTATGTTTCTGTTACGCCGATGGCCAGAGGTCAGCAGGAATATCCGATTCCAACTGTCAGCGGGATACCGTTCCTGACAGGAATCGGGGCGGATCAGGCAATGCAGCAGATTGTAGAGCTTCTGAAATTATAGAAGCCGGAAAAACAGAATCAAACAACGGAAGAGAAAGAAAGGAATAGAGCATATGGAAGCATTACAGATTATATTTCAAAGTATTCTTGATATGGGCGCGGCAGTATTTCTGCCGATCGTTATCTTTATTATCGGACTTGTTGTCGGCTTAAAACCCGGCAAAGCAGTTTCAGCAGGCCTGACCCTGGGCGTTGCCCTGACAGGCATCAATTTGGTTATCAGTTACATGAGCGAGACCGTGGGCGTAGCCGCGCAGAGTTTTGTGGAAAACACGGGCGTACAGCTTACCGCGCTGGATATGGGGTGGGCGCCGGCTCTGGGACTTTGCTGGTCATGGAAATACGCGTTTGTTATGTTCCCGGTTCAGATCGGTATTAACGTACTGATGCTGATTACGGGATGGACAAAGACGCTGAATGTGGATATGTGGAACGTTGCAAATAAGATTTTTACCGCGTTTATCGTATCTTCTGTTACCGGAAATTCAATTATCGGGTTTGTGGTAGCGATTGCACAGATTGTCCTGGAATTGAAAAATGCGGATGCCACCAAGAACCAGATTACGGAGCTGACCGGAGTTCCGGGCGTGGCTATGCCTCACCCGATGTTCCTTAGCAACATTTTCTTCTATCCATTTGCAAAGCTTCTGGACAAGATACCCTTCTTCCGGAATGAAGTGAACGCTCAGACGTTAAAGCAGAAGATCGGTATTTTTGGAGAGAACCATGTTCTTGGATTTATTGTGGGAACGATTGTAGGCTTAGTTGGAGGACAGGGAGTCGGCGCGCTGCTGACCGGTGTTCAGGCAGGTACGGCGCTTACGCTGTTCCCGATGGTTTCGAAGCTGTTTATGACGGCGCTTACGCCGATTTCCGACGCGGCAAATGAATTTATCAAGAAGAAGTTCCCTGGAAGAGAGATGGTAATTGGCTTGGATTGGCCGATTCTTGCAGGAAATCCGGAAATCTGGGTCGCTATTATCTTCACGATTCCGGTTGCGCTGATCGTTTCCATGGTTCTGCCGGGAAATACGACGCTGCCATTTGGCAACCTGATGAACGTATGTGTCTGCGCGGCTGCTTTTGTGGCATGCAAGGGCAATATGCTGAAAATGATCGTTACCTCCTGGATTATGGTTCCGATTCTTTGCTGGTCGGCTTCTGATTTTGCGCCGATGCTGACGGAACTGGCTGTTTCTACAGGATCAGCAGATATCCTGGTAGAAGGGCAGCAGCTTGCATGGTGGGGAATGGATATTGCGGAGATCCGCTGGATGATCGTGGAAGTGCTGAGAGGAAATATTGCAGGATTTGGAGTGCTGGCGGCATTTATCGCACTGGCGGTATTCTATTTCAAATCCCAGAAGAAGGAAGAGCAGGAAGCAGCCGTACGTATGGGCTGGGTTGCAGAGGAAAAGTAAGAGAAGCCAGGCGATTAGCAGAAAGGAAAGTGTTCCATGTTAGAAGAACTGAAAAAAGAGGTTTTACGAGTATCCAGATTGGCGGAGGAAACGGGCCTGTGCCATCACGGCGGCGGCAATTTCAGCCAGATTGACAGAGAGAGCGGGTTGGTAGTAATTACGCCTCACGCAGAATCCCGCTACAATTTTGACGCAGAGGATATGCTGGTGGTGGATTTGGAAGGAAATATTGTGGAAAATAAAAAGAATTTCACACCAAGCAGCGAGACGCCCATGCACCTGCTGATTTATAAAGAACGGCCGGATGCGGAGGCAGTATGCCACACCCATGCCCACAACGCGGCGGCGTTTGCCTGCCTGGGCGTACCGGTGAAACCAGTGATATTTGAATCCATGATGTATGGAGGGTACTGTAAGGTAGTGCCTTTTGAAGAGCCGGGAAGCATCGAGCTTGGACGGTCGGCGGTAGAGGGGCTGAAAGGAACCTATGCTACGATTCTGGGCAAGCACGGCCTGATCTCCATAGGAGAGAATATTTACGATGCATATTTAAAGACCGTCTATGTAGAGGATGTATGCGATGTCAATATCCGCGCGGCGTCCGTGGTGGGATACGAGAACTTAGACTGCCTTACGGACGAGCAGATCGTGTACTTCCGCGACGTACTTGGATTAAAAGCTTAGCGCGTCATTTTAAGTTCGCAGACGACGCGTATATAAGGGATTAAGAAACGATGTAAAGGAGGCAGGCGCATGAAACTGAGACATATGCTGTGGTACATAGGACTGATTGCGGCGGTAGCGCTGCTTATTTTGGGATTCTTTTCAAAAAGCTGGCCGGTCAGCCTGGCGGGATTTGCGGCTGCCTTGATTCTTAGGGCAACAAATAAATATATCCCGCTTCCTGTGGTATATCGGGAGCTGGGGGTTGAAAACAGGGTTTTTGAAGGAAGGTCGAAACAGAAAGATGAAGAAGATAATCAATGATCCAAACCAGGTGGTAAGCGATATGCTTGCCGGGATGGCAGCGGTAAATCCCGAAGTATGTTATGACAGGGAAGGCGAAGTGATATACCGCCGGAAGAAAACGGAGAAAGTCGGGATTGTTTCCGGCGGCGGCAGCGGCCATGAGCCGGCGCATGCCGGATATGTCGGAATGGGAATGCTTGACGCGGCGGTTGCGGGCAACGTGTTCGCGTCTCCGGATCCGGCGAGGATACTGAACGGGATTGAGCATGCCGACAGCGGCAGGGGCGTGCTGCTGGTTATTAAAAATTATTCCGGCGATATTATGAATTTTGAAATGGCGGCGGACTTAGCGGCCGATATGGATATTCCGGTCAGGAGCGTTGTTGTCAGAGACGACGTGGCAGTGAAAGAAAGCACCTATTCTACCGGAAGAAGAGGAATCGCGGGAACCGTATTTGTTCATAAGATCGCCGGGGCGAGAGCCGAGGCCGGCGGAACGTTGGAGGAAGTGGCCGAGCTGGCGCAGAGGACGGCAGACAATGTAAGATCCTTTGGCGTATCCCTGTCCAGTTGTATCCTGCCGGCAGTAGGCGCGCCTGGATTTGCCATTGGGGAAGGACAGATGGAACTCGGCATGGGAATCCATGGGGAACCGGGAATTGAACAGACGGCAATGAAGCAGGCGTCGGAAATCGCGGAGATTATGGTGGAGAAGATAACTGCAGATCTGGATTATTCGGGAGCGGAGACGGCGGTGATAATAAACGGGCTTGGCGGAACGCCGCTGATGGAGCTTTATATCCTGGCGGGGGAGATTGATCAAAAACTCCGCGCGAAGAATATTACGCCGGTAAAATATCTGACAGGGAATTTCATGACTTCTCTGGAGATGGCCGGAGCGTCTATGTCTATGCTCCGCTTAGACGACGAGATGAAGCAATACCTGACGGCGCCCTGCGACACAATGGCATGGAAGGAAGGATAGAGCAATGGGATTTCAGATTACACCAAAGGAATATGTGGATTATATCATTCTGGCCGGGGAAGAAATTGAGAAAAACGGCGAGTATGTAACGGCGCTGGATGCAAAAACCGGAGACGGAGACCATTGGGTGAACTTAAATTCCGGATTCCAGAAACTTATTTCAATGCAGGAAGAATTAAAGATTATGGAACTTGCGCCCATGCTGAAAAAAATCGGCATGACGCTGATGTCGGCAATCGGAGGTTCTTCAGGAGTCCTCTATGGCAGCGGTTATCTTGCCGCGTCGAAAGCATTGAAGGACGCCGGGGCGTTGGATATCGATACGCTGTACATATTTCTGCAGACAGAGCTGAACGCGATTATGGAGCGGGGAAAAGCGAAACCAGGATGGAAAACGATGATTGACAGTCTGTACGAAGGGGTAGAAGCATACGGCGCGGCAAAAGAAGCCGGACAGGATGAACGGCAGGTTATGGAAGCGCTGAAAAGAGGCGCCCAGGAAGGCAGAGACCGTACCCGGGAAATGGAGGCGGTAAAGGGACGCGCAAGTTACCAGACCAACAAAGGCGTAGGCGAGCTTGATCCGGGAGCGGTAACGATGTGCATCCAGTTAGAGTGCTTAAGCGATTATATTTTGAACCATAAATTATAAAAAGTGAGGAGAACAGCAATGAAGAAAGTCAGTTTTTATGCACCGGAGGATATTCGTGTTGAGGAGGCGCCGGTACCGGTACCGGGACCGGGCGAAGTAGTAGTGAGAAATAAGGTAACCTTAACCTGCGGTACGGACGTTAAGACCTATAAGAGAGGCTATCGCTACGAGCCGCCGTTTTCCATGGGCCATGAGGCGGCCGGAATCGTAGAAGCAGTTGGGGAAGGCGTAACGGAATTTAAACCGGGAGACCGGGTCGTGGCGCATAACAGCGCCCCCTGCGGGAAATGTTATTACTGTAAGAAGGGTCTGCAGTCCATGTGTCCGGACTTGATTCAGAACCAGTTTAAAAATGGAGCCTATGCGCAGTACCAGTTGATTCCGGCTCCGATTGTGGAGCAGAACATGTTCCATATGCCGGACGCTATGAGTTATAAGCAGGCAGCGCTTTTAGAGCCGCTTTCCTGTGCTTTGTACGGCACGGCTAATGTGCCGATTGAACTGGGGGATACGGTATGCGTCAATGGATGCGGCCCGATCGGCCTGATGTTCATCCGCATGTGCTACTTGAGAGGCGCAAGAGTCATTGCCTGTGATTTATCGGACGTGCGTTTAGAACTTGCAAAGAAGCTTGGAGCGCAGGAAATTATTAATATAAAGAACGTAGACGATCAGGCGCAGGCAGTAAGAGATTTGACCGAGGATAAGAGAGGCGTTGACGCGGCGATTGAGGCGGCGGGTATTCCCGAGGTGTGGTCGATCGCTATGAATATGGCGCGCCCCGGCGGCTTTGTATTGTGCTTTGGAGGTACGAAAAAGGGATTGTCGGTTCCGGTAGATACTACGAAACTGCATTATGAGCAGATTACGATCAAGGGCGTATTCCATACGACTCCGGTTCATGTGAACGCGGCGTTTGAAATGCTGAAAATGAACGCGATTTCCGCAGACGATTTTGTCCAGAATGAATATCAGATTGAAGATATTGAGAAAGCGATTCTGGAACATGCGTCGGGGGCGGTAATCAAGAATGCAATTATTTATCCAGAGGATTAATGGCAGGAAAGAAGAGATTTGCAGGCTGAGGCTGTAAATCTCTTTTCTGCCTGGAGTGTGCTTGAACATTCTTTTCTGTCAACGGTATCTTGCCCGGATTGCGGCGCGTATCTGCCAGAAAGGAATATTCAAACACATTCTTAAGTGTGGAAGCGGAAGAAGAGAGGGGTGACGGCATGGAACTGGAAATGAGGAACGACATACAGCAAAAACAGGCTTTATCACAGAAGATGATACAGTCTGTCCGTATTTTGGAAATGAGCGCGGATGAAATGGAAGTATTTTTAAACGATATGGCAGAGAGCAACCCTCTGATTGATTTGGAAAAAGAGCAGGCGGACGGGAAAGAAGATATCAGGGGCAGGCTGGAATGGGAAAGGCAGAATGATTATCAGAATGCGCCCTATTATTCTTCCGACGGCGGACAGGAGAACCGGGAGGAATATGTACAGGGGAACGCCGGGGCAACGCTGGAAGAATACCTGATGATGCAGGTCATCCCTCTGTGCAGGGGGAAATACAGGAAGGAGATCTTTTATTATCTGATAAAATCTTTGAACGGGTGGGGATATCTGGACGCAGAAATCGGAAAGCTGGCGGAGGAGTTGAGGATACCTGCGGATGTAATGGAAGCGCATCTGGTGAAACTGCAGTCATTAGAGCCGGCCGGCGTTGGGGCAAGGGACATAGGGGAGTGCCTGCGGATTCAGTTAATGCGGAATTATCCCAAGGAGCGGCTGGCAATACGGATTACAGAGGAATGTCTGGAACTTGTGGGGAAACGTAAGTTCCAGGCTGCGGCGAAGCAGCTTGGGGAATCGGCGGAGGCCGTGAAAGCCGCGATGGGGGTTATTTACCGTCTGAATCCGAAACCGGCAAACGGATTTGCGAACCAGGAACATCTCCAGTATGTGTACCCGGATGTGTTCGTGACTGTCCGGCCCGAGGGGATGGAAGTAACGGCGAATGAAACCGCAGTATCGCAGATGAATATCAATCCTTATTATCTGAAGCTATTGGAAGAGTCGCCGGCGGACGGGGAAACGGCTCGGTATATTAAAAAGAAATTAGAACAGGTGAAATGGGCGGTCAAATGCGTAGAACAGAGGAAAACGACTCTGCTGAGAACCGCTGAGGCAATTGCAGAGCGGCAGAAAGCATTCTTTGCCGACTGCGGCGGACTAACGCCTATGCGGATGGAGGATATTGCAAAAGTAACCGGCCTGCATATTTCTACGGTAAGCAGGGCGGTTAAGAATAAATATGTGCAATGTTCCCGCGGGATCTATCCGATGGGGTATTTCTTTGCCGGGACAGTGGGGGAGCATACGGCGGAAGAGATAAAAAAACAGATGAGACTGGTGATTGAGGAGGAAGATAAAAAGAAACCGAAAAGCGATCAGAAAATTGCGGATGCACTTGAAAAGAACGGAATTTCCATATCTCGCAGGACGGTGGCAAAATATCGGTCGGAAATGGGGATCGCGGGAGCCGGAGGGCGAAGAGAATAGAACTTTGTCAAGGCTGCCGAAAAGAATGCGGAAGCCTTGAATTTTCTTTATAGATATGTTAAAACTTTCCATAGAGAAAGATTGGAGGAGTGATCTGCATGGCAAAGATAGATATTATCAGCGGTTTCCTGGGCGCAGGAAAGACGACATTGATTAAGAAGCTTCTGAAAGAAGCGTTTCAGCAGGAACAGGTGGTACTGATCGAGAATGAGTTCGGCGAGATTGGTATTGACGGCAGTTTCCTAAAAGAGGCGGGCATTGAAATCCGCGAGATGAATTCCGGCTGCATCTGCTGTTCTCTGGTGGGGGATTTCGGCGCTTCGTTAAAAGAAGTTATTGAGAAGTACCATCCGGACAGAATTCTAATCGAGCCTTCGGGAGTGGGCAAGCTTTCCGACGTGATTAAGGCTGTGGAGAATGTGAAGGATGAAGCGGATATTGAACTGAACAGTTATACGACCGTAGTTGACGTTAATAAATGTAAGATGTACCTGAAAAACTTTGGTGAATTTTACAGCAACCAGGTGGAGACTGCCGGAGCCATCATACTAAGCAGGACGGATGTAGCCAAGGAAGGCAAAGCGGAAGCGGCGGTCGCGCTTTTGAGGGAAATGAATCCTAACGCGGCAATCATCACGACGCCGATCGAGCAGTTAGACGGCGCAAAGATACTGGAGACCATGGAACATGTGGATTCTCTGGAGAAACAGATGATGGAAGAAGAAATGCGCAGGCATGAGCAGGAACACCGCCATGATCATGGCGCGGACTGTGCCTGCGGCTGTCACGATCAGGGGCATTCCCATGGCTGCGAGCATCCTCATGATCACGAACACCATCATGAGCATGAATGCAATCACGGCCATGAACATGCTCGCGAGCATCATCATGGCCACGAACATGCTCACGAACATGAGTGTCATCACAGCCATGAGCATGCTCATAGTCATGAGTGCCGTCACGGATACGAACATCCTCATGAGCATGAGCATCATCATGGCCACGAGCATCCGCATGACCAGGAACACCGTCACGACGGCGGGGAACATCATGGACATGACCATGGTCCGGACTGTACCTGCGGTTGTCACGATCATGACCATCATCACGGCCACCACCATGCAGACGAGGTGTTTACAAGCTGGGGGAAAGAAACGATTAAGAAATATAATAAAGAGGAATTGAAGGTGAAGCTTGCGGCGCTGGAATCGGAGGATGTATATGGAGTCGTACTCCGGGCCAAGGGTATGGTTGCGGGCGACGACGGCCAGTGGATTTATTTCGATATGGTTCCGGGGGAACGTGAGGTCAGGGCAGGCGAGCCGGAATTTACCGGACGGCTCTGTGTAATCGGATCGAACCTGAAGGAAGAAGCATTGGCGCAGTTATTTGAAGTGTAGGTGAAGAAAGATGCAGATGACAGATGACGCAAGGGTTGTTGTATATTTCATGACAGGGTTTTTAGAGAGCGGCAAAACGTATTTCCTGCGGCAGACTCTTGGAAAGAATTATTTTAAAATAGACGGCGAGACGGTTCTGATCCTCTGCGAGGAGGGAGAAGAAGAGTACGAGCCGGAACTTCTTGTATGGGCGAATACGGATGTTGTGACTGTAGCCGATCCGGAGGAGCTGACAAAGGATTTCCTGCAGGAAATTGAGGATAAATATCATCCGGAACGGGTAATCTTTGAGTGTAACGGCATGTATCCGGTAAGCAAGATGGAAGCGTTAGACGCGCCGGAGGGATGGGGATTGATTCAGGAGATTACTACGGTGGACGCCAGCACGTTTGACTTGTATATTGCCAATATGAAGTCCCTGTTTGTGGAAATGGTGCGGAATGCGGATATGGTAGTATTCAACCGCTGCACCGAGGACATGCCGCTGGCGGCGTACAGAAGAAGCGTGAAGGTAGTCAATCAGGGCGCGGAGATTATCTTTGAGGGAAAAGACGGAGAGATTGAAGACATTTTCAGCGACCAGATGCCTTATGATCTGGATGCGCCGGTGGTGAAGATTGAAGATATGGACTACGGAATCTGGTATGTAGATATGCTGGATCATCCGGAGAAATACAAAGGGATAACCGTAGAGGTGCAGGGAAGGGCAAGGAAAGTGAAAGGATTCCCGAAAGAGGAGTTTGTACTGGGAAGAAGCGCTATGACCTGCTGCGCGGACGATATTACATTTTTAGGATTTATCTGTAAGAGCAAGGACGCAGACCGGCTTGGAGCAGATACCTGGGTAAGAGCCAGGGGGAAGGTCGGTTTTGAATTAAAACGGGCATACAGAGGAAGAGGCCCGGTGATTACGCTGGAGTCGGTGGAACGGATTCCGGCTCTTGCCGACGAACTAGTATATTTTAATTAACCGATGCACACACTAAGGAATACTATAATAATGAGAGAAAGAATGGGAGTTTCTATGAGTGTATTCTTTGGTGTGATGATACCGTTTATCGGTACGTCGCTGGGAGCGGCCTGTGTATTTTTACTGAAAAATGAAATCCGGGATGGGATCCAGAAAGCGCTTCTTGGATTTGCGTCCGGAATTATGGTGGCCGCATCTGTGTGGTCACTTTTGATTCCTGCTATGGATATGGCGGGGGCTATGGGAAGGCTGAAATTCATACCGGCGGTGTCGGGATTTCTGGTGGGCGTGGGATTTATATTGGCTCTGGATACCTTTGTGCCTCATCAGCATTTGGACAGCGACGAAGCCGAAGGGGTGAAGAAAGGATGGAGCCGTACGGTAAAGCTGGTGTTGGCGGTAACTCTGCATAACATTCCGGAGGGAATGGCGGTAGGCGTGGTATTTGCAGGCATGATTGCAGACCGGGCGGAAATTACCGTGGCCGGGGCGTTTGCTTTGTCTATCGGGATTGCGGTCCAGAATTTTCCGGAGGGGGCGATCGTTTCCATGCCTCTTCGCAGCGAGGAAAATATGAGCAGAGGAAAGGCGTTTTTGTATGGGGCGGCTTCCGGAGTAGTGGAACCGCTGGCGGCAGGGATCACGATTGTGCTTAAGGATGTGCTGGCAAGGGTGCTTCCTTTTCTTCTGGCATTTGCAGCGGGAGCCATGATCTACGTAGTCGTGGAGGAACTGATACCAGAGGCAAATGAAGGGAAACACAGTAATATTGGAACCGTTGGCGTGGCAGTGGGGTTCTCTGTGATGATGATTTTGGATGTGGCGCTGGGGTAGGTGGGTGAGGCCAAGTTCCGTTTCCGGGGCGTCCGCAGGCAGCGTATCGTCTTATGCAAAGCCGGGCGACACTGCGGCAAACTAACTGCTAACTTCGGCTAGGACGTACAGGAGAGCCTGTGCGTCCAAGTCTTCGTAAGCAGTGGATTTTGCCTTCGTTAAAAGCGCCCTTTCATGTTTTGTGTAAGACGATACGCTGCCTGCGGACGCTCCGAAAACGGAACTTGGCCGCGGAGATTTTGTGATTTGTTTGGCTGCTGCGGTTGCCGGAAATGGAGATGGCTGCCAGGATATATTAAGGGAAGTTTTAGAATTTTTTCACAGATTTATAAGAGTTTTGGCGTATAATGGAAAAGATACATGGTGGTATGCAAAGGGCATACGGCGTTGTTATATGATTTTGGCATAGGGAGGGACGCGCAGGTTTTCCGTATTGAAAACGGAGAAACGAAGGACGGATTTTTATGGATGGAAAGATACTGAAGAGAAAGAAAATAGAGGAACCGGAGCAGAGCCGAAAGGAGCGTATGGAGACGACGCGGTATACGCCCGATTATAAGGTTGGACTTACAAAGGCGCAGGTGCAGGAACACAAGCTCCATGGGTGGACCAACGCGGCGGTGGATCCGCCGTCGAAGACGACCAAGGAGATTATCCGGGAGAATACGTTTACATACTTTAACTTGATTTTTCTGGTGCTTGGAATTCTGCTGATTGCTGCGGGAGCATTTCGGGATCTTACATTTCTTCCGGTTATTATTACGAATACGCTGATTGGAATTTTTCAGGAAATCCGGGCGAAGAAGGTTCTGGATAAGATGAATATGCTGAACGCGCCCCATGCTCATGTGGTGCGGGACGGCAGCGTGTCCCAAGTTCTTTCGGAGGAGCTGGTGCTGGACGATATTGTTCTATTCAGCGCGGGAAATCAGATTTGCGCGGATGCGGTGGTTTCGACGGGGGAGGTTCAGGTGAATGAATCCTTATTGACCGGGGAATCGGATGAGATTACCAAGAAGAAAGGCGATATGCTGATGTCCGGAAGCTTTATCGTATCTGGAGAATGCCGTGCAAGGCTTGACAAAGTGGGCGAAGATTCCTATATTTCTAAGCTGACGCTGGAAGCGAAGAAGATGGGGGAAGGGGAGCAGTCGGAGATGATACGCTCCTTAAATAAGCTGGTAAAATGGGTGGGTATTGCTATTATTCCGATCGGAGTTATTTTATTTACGCAGAGCTTTTTCCTGAACAATGACCCTTTCCGTGGGAGCATTACTTCTATGGTGGCGGCTGTTATCGGAATGATTCCGGAGGGACTGTACCTGCTGGCGACCGTCGCCCTGGCTGTCAGCGCGATGCGTTTAGCAAAACAGCAAGTTCTGCTTCACGATATGAAAAGTATTGAGACGCTGGCCAGGGTGAACGTACTGTGCGTGGATAAGACAGGGACGATTACGGAAAATACCATGGCTGTCCATGAGGCGGCGCCGACGCTGGATTATACCAAAAATAAGGAACAGTATCCGCCTCTTGACCAGATGATCGGAGACTTTGCGGCGGCTATGACTGCGGATAATATTACGATGGAGGCGTTGAAGAAGCATTTTACGGACAATACCGGAAAGAAAGCGGTAAGTATGACTTCCTTTTCTTCAGCGGTCAAATACAGCAGTGTGACTTTTGAGGACGGAGCTTATGTGCTTGGGGCGCCGGAGTTTGTGCTGCGGGAGGACTATGTTCTCTACGGGGCAGAGATAGAACAGTATGCGGCGAAGGGGTACCGCGTTCTGGTATTCGGGAAATATGACGGAGAGATTGACGGGAAAAAGCTGACCGGGAAGGTAACGCCTTTTGGCTATGTGACCCTTGCGAATCCGATCCGGGAGAAAGCGAAGGAGACGTTCCAGTATTTTGCCGAGCAGGACGTAGAAGTGAAGGTTATCTCCGGGGACAATCCTATGACGGTATCGGAGGTCGCGTCAAAGGCTGGTATTGCGGGAGCGGAGAGCTATGTGGATGCGTCAATCCTAAGAACCCCGGAGCAGATTGCGGATGCGATGGAGAAATATACGGTATTCGGCAGGGTGACGCCGAACCAGAAGCGGCAGTTTGTGCAGGCGCTGCAGGAGGCGGGGAATACCGTCGCCATGACCGGAGACGGCGTCAATGACGTACTGGCGCTAAAAGACGCGGACTGCAGTATTGCTATGGCGTCAGGCAGCGAGGCGGCGGCTCAGGCGGCTCAGGTTGTTTTGCTGAATTCGGATTTTGCCTGCATGCCTTCGGTGGTGTTGGAAGGACGGCGTGTGGTCAATAATATCCAGCGTTCCGCAAGCCTGTTCCTTGTTAAGAATATATTTTCCTTCCTGCTGTCTATTTTCTCGGCGGTATTTATGATTACTTATCCGCTGGAGCCGTCGCAGATATCGCTGATTAGCATGTTTACCATCGGCATTCCGGGATTCTTTTTGGCGCTGGAACCGAATAAGACTAGGATTCAGGGGCATTTTATTACCAATGTGCTGCTAAAAGCATTGCCGGCAGGGCTGACGGATGTGATTGCGGTAGGGGCTCTGGTAACCTGCGGACAGGTATTTGGACTGCCTGGCAAGGATGTCGCTACGGCTGCGACGCTGCTGTTAGCTATTGTGGGCTTCATGATTTTGTATAAGATCTGTCAGCCAATGAATAAGCTGAGGATATGGGTATTTGCAGGAAATATGGCGGGGCTGGCGTTCTGCGGGGTATTTTTAAATCAATTGTTCGCGCTGGAAGGAATGTCTATGATCTGCGTGGTGCTGCTTGTGATGTTCTCTTTTGCGGCGGAATCTTTCTTTCGGTATCTGAGTTTGCTGGTGGAATTCGCGCGGAGGCTGATTAAGCGGTACAGGTTGTGATACTTGAATCATGCTGAAAGAAGAGGCGGCAAGATGAGGAATACGGATTTTAGTATGCAGTTGAAGCGGGCGGAATGTCCGGTAAAGGTTGCGGAGATCGTGGATAAAACAATAAGAGCCGTCTATCTTGGAGGACTTGGTGTCCCAGAAGTATCAGGCGGTATATATTGCTGCGTCTTTCCCGGCGGAAAACATGTATTTGAAACGGGGATACCGGATAAAAACTTATGAGAAGATTAAGACAGAGTGCGGGGATCATCTCTGTTACCATACAATGGAAAAGATTTTTGAAGATTTCATAAAGAAAACAAAAGTAGAGACTGAGATTGCCCGTAAGGAATAGACTGTTAAATAAAAAGCAGAATAGGTTATATTATGTGGAAATCTGCCGATATATTCTATAGAAAGCATGATGGTAAGGAGGTAGGTTTCATGACGATAGCAGAGAGAATCGCAGCGCTTCCCACTGCGGTAAATACAGCGGCGGAATTTAATGGAAAGCTGACGCAGGGGGCGCCATCTGCATCTGTTGAGAAAAGTAAGGCAAATGCACAGACAACGAAAGCTAGTGTTTTGAGTTCATTATACGCGTTTGACCGCGCGGATTATACGAAAGAAGACGCGTTGAAAAAACAGTGGCGGAAGATGAACACGGTAAATCTGGTTGATATCTTAGACGGAACCGCGGACAGGTCAAACCGGAGCCTTAGCATACAGGATTTGGAGAGGCGTTTGCAGGAAGGTACAGCGACGCCTTCGGTAGATGATACAGATATGCAGATGCTGGAATTTGAGTTTAAGGGACTCGGGTTTGACGCGGGGCCGGCTTATGCGGACGTAGGGGCGGAGAAAGTCAGCCGGAATATCGAATACCTTGCTTCCCGGTATGCGGCGATGGAATCTAAGATCAAGGAGACTTATTCCGGAGCGCTGCAGAAAGCAGAGTTAGATAAGCTGGATCAGATTTATCAGAGGGCGGTAACACGGACGGCAGATAAGTATGCGGAGATTGTGGGCGGAATCCTGGAGAAAAACGAAGTTTCCGGTGAGAAAGAAAAACTTTCCAAAGCATATATAGAGAGCGTGGAGGCCAGAACGGCTCAGTACAGGGAGTTCCTGAAAGGGAATCAGGATTTTACCGGTGTTGAGGGGACGGAGAATGCCTGGCTTGCGAAAGACGACGAATATGTTGCGGCTAGGCTGCGGGAGCAGAATATAGCGTTTCAGGCTGCTCCGGCAGAAAATGGCGGATATACGCGCCGTGATTTGGAGATTTTAGGGCAGTACGCGTCAGAAATTACGGTGATGGAAGCAAAGGCAAATACCTACGATATGAACGAGGAACGGATGGGGTTGGAGTTTGCTATGCTTGCCATGAAGACAGATACGATTGAGCAGGAAGGCGGCGTAAGCGAAGAGCTAAAAGAGACCTTAGAAAAGACGCTGGATGGATTTATGGAGTCGTTTATGGATCGGTTTGACCAGCAGTTAAGTACGAACCGGGATGAGGCTATGACCGCTTATGATTCCAGGGGGAATACAGATTTGGATAAGGAATCTGTCTGGAACGTCTATAACAAGACCATGGACGAGTACAGACAGTCCGGAGATTTGATGAAGGCGCTGGTAAAGGGAGCCGAGTATGCGAAAGACAGATATGATCAGAAAGAAGCAGAAGGCTCGGTACTCGGCGTTTACCGGTATATGAACGGCGCATCCTATTGGAATAACTTTTTCAAGGCAAATACAGGAGGCGGCTATGACAGAACGGCCAGTACTTACAGCCGGCACTTGACGGCCTTTATGGATTTCAAAAAGAGGCTGGACAGCGGAGTCGGATTGCAGATGAATCTGACGGGTTCTGTGAATTACTATTCTGCAAATATAGGCGGGGAGCTGATAAGCGAAGAAGCATAGTATGGAATAGAAAAAAGTGATCCGTTTATTTGTTTTCGGCGTTATTAAAAACAACCCTGAGCTTTGGCTTATGTGAGATAAAGAAGTAAAAGAAGTGTAAAAAATTTTGCCGTTCCCTGTCCGG
>CAJURK010000008.1 GCA_910588745.1 uncultured Dorea sp.
TAAAATCAGCAAAAGTGAAGGCTCAACTTTGCATAATAACTTACTTTTCATAACCAGTACCCCCTTTTTGATTAGCAATGGCTAATATCTTACATTGTGACACCACGGTTTCCCTCCTTTCTTTGAAATATAATAACTACTCCGTATGATGCGGGAATAGTTATGTATAAAAACAGGCAACAAAAAAGCCGACTGGCTGTTATACCAATCGACTATGTAAAATCTATTCAGTTTTATCCTACATATTTTTTTACAGGTGCATTAATAACCTTTACAATCATTTCATCAACGCAATCTGTATATCTGCCTTCTTCTATAAGACGGTTTTTCATTGCCAGAAGACTATGTAACAGAATCATTCTTTCCCCACTATCTAAATATAAGCGTTTTTTCTTTCTTCTCATATATAGCACCATCCTTTCAGTTTCCATTATATATTGGAAAGCAAAAATAATTCAAATGTGTAAATATAATAATTATTTTGCATGCAAAACTTCCTAATATAGAACTAAAAAAAATATCAAAAAAAACTCTTATTTATTCAACAGTAAAGGGAAATATGTATTTAAAAAATATGCAAGGAAATAAAATCACATCAAAGACAAACATGATTAGATAAATGCACTAAATAACAGATTCGTGCATCCCATAGATATGTTATTTTAATTTTCGGTTAACAATCGCAGGGTGCATGATACATCATGCTACACCCACTTTTTGTATTTTTTTGAGAAGTATAAAGCCTGCAAACACTGAAGTTTACAGGCTTTTCAAGACTCCCCGAGTTGGGCTCGAACCAACAACCCCACGGTTAACAGCCGTGTGCTCTACCATTGAGCTATCGAGGATTATTCACTTTTTCCTCTCAATTTCTTCGACGCAGAACCATTATGTTACTTTAGCAAAAATATTTTGAACTCAATAAAAATACATAAAAATTGTGAAATATCAATGATATGAGCCTATCTTTCTAATAATCGGTACTTACGATACCTTATTCCTCCTCATTTGCACTTTTTTTCTTTTTTTGAATAATTTTTCTTGTATTTCTTTTTGATTATTACGTATACTGTTCAACATTAATTCAATATTTGTTTTATGCTTTTCATAATATTCTTCCTGTAATTTTTCTGTATCTGTGTCTTTATCTGGTACCCATTTATAATAATCTTTTTCCAACAGTTTTTCACAATCCTCCAGAAACTCCAATAAAATGTCACAATATTCTAACCAATTTTCGGAAGCTGGCACTTGATCATCAGAATCCATTAAAAACTGAATAGTCTCTTTAGATCTAAGTGCCAATTGCTCTAAAACAAAACTTGATGTTGCAACATTTGCTATAGAATTTCTTCTTTTATTTGAAATTATAAATCTATCTAAGATTTGTAATTTATATTTAATCATAATATCAAGGATATATTGAAGTCGAATTTTTAATCTAGCGAGATAGCTAAATGTCGCATCAATTTGCTTTTCTCGCAATTTTTGCAAATACAAAATACCGAATACACCTCCTATAATTACTATTATATTCGTAATTATATTTGAAAATGACTCTACATTATCAACTGTAAATAAAGTGTTACTAATTTTTAATATTTTATTCAATGCACTTATTAAAAAAATTTTCATGAGTGTTTTCCTCTATTTCCATATGTATCACGAATTTCGATTATTTCATCAATTAATTCTTGATATTTGTCTTTAATATTCTGTTCTATATATGTTTCTAAATATTCGACCCGGATATAGTCTATAAATTGATCTAAATATGATTTATGCTGAATAATAATGCGATCAATATGTGTGGTTCCAGTATCACTACTACTAAGATAGAGTTTAAGTATATCTTCACTTTTTAACCATTCAATACACCTATATGCATATTTTTCCACATCAAAAATTATCTTATAACATTTTAATTCCTTTACATTCTCACACCTTTCAATCTCTTCTACTTCTGGTATATTAACAAACAAGGGTTCATATTTTGCACTATATCTAAAAGAAAAAAATTCAAAAGATGCCACTATATATTTTAAATAAGCAATTCCCGCTGGCATAATACTAATTGTAAATTTGTTCATATCTTTTGTAAGTATATCTTCTAATTCTGCCGGATTATCAATTGTAATAGACTTTTGTACATTATTAATCTGTAAATCTACAAAATGCAACCAATCGTTATCTCTCCTATTATAAGAGTTCATAAAAAATAATATCTCTGATATAGTTTGTCTTAAATATTCCTTATCATTTTCTTTCCATAATTCTTTAATATTATTTGTTCCTAATAATTCTTGTAACACATCTGATATCGCCATCTCACTTTCTGAATTTTTATTTAAATGATTTAGCAGAATTGTTAATATTTTTCTAGTTTCTCCTACTCCAGGCATATTTGCATTATCACTATATGTTTTTAAATTTTTAAAAAGATTATCCACTTCTTCTAAACGTTTTAAAATTAACCCTCTTATAATACTTCTAGCTGCAAATATTGATAATCCTTTTTCCCGATTCCACATTTGAATATATTTTTCTATCATATATGAATTACTTGGTGTTTCAACAATTTGCCCAATAAAGTCTATTATCAATCTTTTATTATTATTAAACAACGGATCAATCAATAACTTTAGCCCTGTAACTGTTTTATCTTTACAAATCCTAATATCTCCTGCAATTTGTTCAATCAGTTTAATATCTGGTATAAGAATATTATTTTCATTATACCATTTTATTTTCTGATTAATAATGTCATTCGTATCAAACCATTTACTCAAATCCAAATTACTAGGTAACTCATCAGCTGATTGTAATCTAACACCGCACATCCTTGCAGTACTATTTCTTATCACCATAATTGTTTTGAGCATTCCACTATGACAGTTATCTTCTTCATTTATTTGTCTATTATAAGACACTAATATTTTTCGTATTTCATCTACTTCATTATTATATATCTCATCTTTTGCTATAAAACGTTCAAAATTATCAAATACAATAATATACTGGTTTTTGTTTTCCTTTTTGCTCATACAGCGCATTACTATAATTAAAATATTAAGAGCCTCATATAAACTATCTGGACTGTCTAAATTTTCAACTTTAGAAAAATAATCATGAAAATATTTTGCTGACTTTACCACAATTTGTGCTGTATTATTTTTATTATTAACAATTTTATGTAAGTCATTAAAAAATGAATATCCTGACGGATAAGAATCCGCAAACAACACAACATAATTATCATCTAATAATTTTAAATTTTTATATATTATTTCTATAGATTTACGACCTGAACCAATTATACCTTTAAATATATAATTTTTTATTGCATCTAAAATAGATGCATATACCTTTTTATACGCAAAACTAAACTCTTTAACAGTTGTCGTAATATCACCAAACCATTTAATATATCTACCCACTCTCGCTATATCAAGAATTAACCATCTTTTATCCTTTTCTTTATGTTTTAAATAGTTAATATATGTTGATTTGCCTGTTCCTGCATTTCCATTGATAGTATATACTTTTATGTTATTATGATCGTTCAACCACAAATGAAAATTGTCACTTGCTCTTTTTTGCCAATATATATCATCCTCCAACTCTTTTAAATCTGCATATTGGTCATTATCATTTGAATCTTTTTCACCTTTCTTATATAATTCTTCTATATCTTGTTTAAATAAAGGGGCCGAATAACATCGTTCACAAAATGCTTCAGGTGTTAATCTTGTAGATACTTCTCCTGGAACAATAGCTTTATCATCAAAAGGTGTATATAATAAATAATTAGCAACTTCACTTAAATATCCCATTTTGTCCTCCTAAAATATAATCACAATGATAATACCTCATTTAAAAATAACACAAGGAATCCTAACATCGACCAATTATTCACTCATTTGCGCAATAATCCGAGATTAACAGTTTATCCATTTTGAATCATCTGGTTTAGTCGAAAGCATCTATTAATTATACAAAAATTCCTATATCTCAGCAAATATTTTTCGACATATCGTGCTATTTCCCCATCACATCTAGAAAATAATTTAAAATAACTAGAAATATCAAAATTTTCTATTTCTTTTTAGCATCAAGTAATTTGAAAGTACTTATACATGAAATATAAATTTAAAATAAAGATATTTTACTATATTATGCTACGATGTCAATTCAGAGTGCATAAATATTTATTAATATACATTTTATTCATTTTTTTCTGGTCAAATTTGGGTCAAATTAACATGAAAAAATATAATAAAATATAATACACCAGAAAAGGAAACTAACGATTTTATGCTGTTTTAACATATTATAATACCGTACGAGATGACAAAGTAGTCCCTCATTCCTTTAGATAACTATAACAAAGAAAAATCCGCTGACCATTATGGCCGGCGGATTTTCTTTGTATGAATGATTCTGCTTATGAATGAGACGAGCTTACTCCGAAGCTTTCCCCGGCGCCTCGTGGTATTCCCGGAAAAAATCCGAAAAACCCGCCAGCGTCTTTACCAACACCGGAATCTCATCCTCCGCCAGTTTCGCAAGCACTGCCTCTGTCATCCGACGGTGATACTCTGCGTGATGGTCGAACGCCCGGACGCCCTTGTCTAAGAGCCTGACCAGCACAATACGCCGGTCTTCCTCGCTACGGAACCGCTCTACGTAATTTTTTTTAACTAACCTGTTGATGGAAGAAGTCAGCGTCCCCACCGTGATATTCAGCTTTTTCGCAATGGACGACATGTTATTTCCTTCTCCTTTGCCGATTGCTTCGATCACATGCATATCGTTATTGGTCAGATCCCGGAATTCTCCCGTAATAATCGCCTTGCCTTCCAGCACCCAAACCTCATTGATCAGATTAACCAAAACATCATTTACTGTCTTATATGCATCCATGCGTTCCCACTTCCACCTAATTAAACTTTTCTCTAACTGCACTTATTATACCCGCATTCTATCAAAAGAATCAACAAATTCTTTTCTTCTTCTACATTTCACGGAATCTCTGGTAACGATTCTCCAGCAATTGTTCCGGGCTAAATGCCGTATATTTCTCCAGAAATCCGGCGATTCCCTCCCGCAGGCTCTCTGCTACCGGCTCCATGGTATCTTCGGTCAGTTCTTCTGGTTCCGGGATTACCTGTTCCACAACGCCAAGTCCCAGCAAGTCATTCGCAGTCATCTTCATAAGCTCTGCCGCCTCTTCGGCGCGGCCGCCGTCTTTCCACAGAATGCTTGCGAAGCCTTCCGGCGACAGGATGGAATATACCGCGTTTTCCAGCATCCATACCTCGTCCGCCACAGCCATCGCCAGCGCGCCGCCGCTTCCGCCTTCCCCTGCCACCACCGACAGGATAGGGGTTTTCAGCGAGGACATTTCATATAAATTCCTTGCGATCGCCTCTCCCTGGCCCCGTTCTTCGGCCTCTAATCCGCAGAAAGCTCCCGGCGTGTCTACAAAGCAAATAACCGGGCGGTGGAATTTCTCTGCCTGCTTCATCAGCCTAAGCGCCTTACGGTACCCTTCCGGCGACGGCATCCCGAAATTTCTCTCGATATTTTCTTTGGTCGTGTATCCTTTTGTCTGGGCGATTACCGTAACAGGCTTTCCCTGAAAATGCGCGATTCCCCCCACTACGGCTTTGTCGTCTCCATAATAACGGTCTCCGTGCAATTCTATAAAATCCGGGAACAGCGCCCGTATATAATTGACTCCTGAAGGCCGGTCAGCCTTTCTGGAAATTTGTACCCGCTCCCATGCCGGAATATCCCTGGCTGCGCGCTGCTTTCTTCCGGCTTTCCGGCGTCCTTCTTCTCCCTGTCCTGCCGCGTCCTCCTGTTTCTGGAAACCGTTCCCGTTTTGATGAAGTTTAAGAATCTTTCCCAGTGTTTCTTTCAGGTTACGGCGCTCTACAATCCCATCCACAAATCCATGCTCCAGCAGAAATTCCGAACGCTGGAATCCCTTGGGCAGCTTCTGCCTGATGGTCTGCTCAATGACTCTGGGTCCGGCAAATCCGATCAGCGCCTTCGGCTCTGCCAGGATAATATCCCCCAGCATGGCGAAACTTGCCGTAACTCCTCCGGTCGTTGGGTCGGTCAGGACATTGACGCACAAATTTCCCGCGTCGCTGTGACGCTTTAGAGCCGCCGCCGTCTTCGCCATCTGCATCAGCGAAATCATGCCCTCCTGCATCCTTGCCCCGCCGGAGCAGGTAAACAGAATAATCGGAAGTTTCTCTCTCTGCGCCCGCTCGGCAAGTCTTGTAATTTTCTCTCCCACAGCTTTTCCCATGCTGGCCATCATAAACCGCCCGTCGCAGACGCCCACGGCCGTCTCCATACCGTCAAGCTTCATACGCCCGGTCACTACCGCTTCCCGAAGCCCCGTCTTTTTCCTTAAACTTTCCAGCTTCTCCGGATATCCTTTGTAATCTAAAGGATTATCTGTATCAATTTCTATATCCCATTCGGTAAAGCTTCCTTCATCGGCAAGCATCCCGATTCTCTGATATGCGGGAATACGGAAATAGCCTCCGCATTTCGGACAGATATAATTCTGTTCCTCCGCTTCTTTCGCTATGATTGCCCTGCCGCATTTATTGCATTTTTTCAGCAAACCCTCCGGCACTTCCGGCCTGCCCTCGATCTGCGAGCCTTCTGCCCTTGCGCGAACGCCCCTTTTCTTAAACATATTTTCCAGATTCATTTCCTACCTGCTCCTTTTTCCAAGTCCTCTATAAACCCAATGTTAATATTACCGGACAGAAAATCCGGATGATGCAGGATGTCATACTGATAGTCCACATTTGTGTCCACCCCTTCAATGACCACCTCGCCCAGCGCGCTCTGCATCTTGTAGATTGCCTCTTTCCGGTTCTTCGCCCAGACAATCAGCTTCGCAATCATAGAGTCGTAGTAAGGCGGAATGGTACATCCGCTGTAAATAGCCGTATCTACCCGGATCCCTTTGCCGCCGGGCAGGTACATATCCGTGATAGCGCCCGGCGACGGCCGGAAACCTTTCTTTGGATTCTCCGCATTAATCCGGCATTCCATTGCATGGCCTGTAAGTCTTACGTCCTCCTGACGGTAGGACAGCTTCCTTCCGTCTGCGATCCGGATCTGTTCTTTAACGATGTCGATTCCGGTTACCCATTCTGTCACCGGATGCTCCACCTGAATCCGGGTATTCATCTCCATAAAGAAGAACTCTTTCTTATCGTCCAGCAGGAATTCTATGGTTCCCGCATTCACGTAGCCCGCAGCCTTTGCCGCGTCTACGGCCGCCTTTCCCATCCGTTCCCGGAGTTCTTCCGACAGCGCGGGAGAGGGGGATTCTTCAATCATTTTCTGGTGGTTTCTCTGCACGGAACAGTCCCGTTCTCCTAAGTGGATCACATTGCCGAAACTATCCGCCAGTATCTGGAATTCAATATGCCTGGGACGCACGAGAAAATGCTCTAAGTACATCGCCCGGTCTCCAAAGGCGGCTTCTGCTTCCTTTTGGGCTGTCCGGAAGCATTCCTGCAATTCCTCCGGGCTTTCTGCCACCCGCATACCCTTACCGCCTCCGCCAAGCACTGCCTTGACGATCACCGGATATCCGATTTTCTCTGCTAGCACGGCGGCTTCTTTGTCCTCATACACGGCTTCTTTGGTTCCCGGAATTACCGGAACATGAGCCGCCGTCATTGTGTTTCTCGCTTCCTGCTTGTTGCCCAGCCTGGCGATTACCTGAGACGGCGGACCGATAAAGGTAATATTGCACTGCTCGCACAGCCTAGCGAATTTCTCATTTTCCGAAAGAAAGCCAAAGCCCGGATGAATAGCGTCCGCGCCCGTCACGATGGTTGCGCTGATGATTTTCTCCATATCCAGATAACTCTCAGCGGCGCTTGCAGGTCCGATACAGACTGCCTCGTCTGCAAGCTGCACATGAAGCGCCTTTGCATCCGCCTCGGAATAGACAGCTACTGTCCCGATTCCCATTTCCCTGCATGCCCGGATAATTCGTACCGCAATCTCTCCTCTGTTGGCAATCAGTATTTTCTGAATCATATCCGCCACCTACCCAATCATAAAGGCCAATTCCGCCGAAACTACGGTTTTGCCGTCCACACTTGCTTTGGCTCTGCCGATTCCTACCGGCCCTTTTTGCCTGATAATTTCTGTTTCCAGACGTATTTTGTCCCCTGGTACAATCTTACCGCGGAACTTACACTGGTTAATTCCCCCAAAATACGCCGTCTTTCCTTTATTTTCTTCCTGGCTTAATATCGCCACCGCCCCGGTCTGGGCCAGCGCCTCTACCGTAAGAACTCCTGGCATTACCGGTTCGCCCGGAAAATGCCCTCGGAAGAAATCTTCCCTATATGTAGCGCATTTGTACCCTACCGCATATTTTCCCGGCTCGTAATCTTCGATATAATCCAACAGCAAAAACGGATGTCTGTGGGGGATTATTTCCTGTATCTGCCCGATATCCAAATGATTCATCTATCTTTCCTCCATTTACGCGCCCCATGGCGTCAGAGCGTATACCGCGCCTTCCCTGCCCCATGTGTCTTTTAGCGTCTTTCTGCTATCTGATACGAAACAACGGCTGACCGTACTCGACCGGCTGGCCATTTGCAACGTAAATTTCCTCTACCGTTCCGTCAAATTCACATTCAATCTCATTCATCAGCTTCATAGCCTCTATAATTGCCATTGTCTGACCCTTTTTCACGGTATCGCCTACCGATACAAAACTTTCCTCCCCCTCTGCCGGAGCCGCGTAGAAGACTCCCACCAGCGGGGAATTCATAATCTTTCCTTCCGGTTCTGCCGAAACTTCCGGCAGCGCCGACATCTCTGCCGCAGGCATCTGCCGTACTACTTCTACGGGAACCCCCTCCTGCCTTTTGCGGAGCTGTATCTTGACTCCGTTTTCTTCATATTTCAAATCCGTCAGTTTCGAGTCCGAAACTGTCTTAATTAGTGTCACCAGATTTTCAAATTCCATCTTCTCTATCCTCATCTGCTTTCCTAGTGCGGCATTGCGTTATTTCTTTGCAAACGCTATGCTAATTTTTATATTCTTTGATTAAAAGAGATGCGTTATGTCCCCCGAAACCAAGGGAATTGCTCATAGCGTAATGTATCGGTTTCTCTACCGGGGCTCCGACGGCATAGTTCAAATCGCATTCCGCGTCTGTCTCCCTGGTTCCCATGGTTTGATGGATAAATCCTTCCTGAATGGATTTCACGCAGACGATAAATTCCACGCCGCCCGCGGCTCCTAAAAGATGCCCCACCATAGATTTGGTGGAATTCACTACTACGTCCTCCGCAGCCTTTCCAAGAGCGCTTTTTATCGCTTTTGTCTCGAACAAGTCGTTGTGATGAGTCGCGGTACCGTGTGCATTGACGTAATCAATATCCGCGGCAGCAGCGCCGGCTTCCTCCATAGCAAGTTCCATGGCTTTCGCCGCGCCGCTTCCATCCTCGATGGGCGACGTGATATGATAGGCGTCCCCGGTCGCCCCGTATCCTGCTACTTCTGCGTAAATATGAGCCCCTCTGGCTTTCGCATGCTCCAATTCCTCTAAGATTACGACTCCGGCTCCCTCGCCGATCACAAAACCGTCCCGGTCTTTGTCAAAGGGAATGGATGCGCGCGTCGGATCCGGATTTTGGGAAAGCGCGGTCAGCGCGGTAAATCCTGCTACTCCCGTAGGGCAGATGCAGCTCTCCGCGCCGCCTGCCGCCATAATATCCGCGTCTCCGTACTGAATTGCCCGGAACGCGTCGCCGATACAGTGGCTGCCCGTTGCGCAGGCTGTCGCCACATTGGTGCATTTCCCCCGGAAGCCTAAATGGATGGATACGTTTCCCGCCGCCATATTGCTAATCATTCTGGGAACCAGCAGGAGATTAACCCTGGACGGCCCTTTTTCCCGAATCCGGTCGGTTGCCGACTCTACTTCCTGAAGGCTTCCCACCCCGGAGCCAATGATTACGCCGGCCCGGAAAGGATCTTCCTGTTCCATATTAATCCCGGAATCCCGGAATGCCTCTGCTGCCGCCGCGACGGCAAATTGGGAAAAACGTTCCATCCGCTTAGCCGTTTTGAAATCCATATATTTCTTTGCGTCAAAGTCTTTTACCTCTGCCGCCAGCTTCACTTTGTAGCCCTCTGTATCAAATGCCGTAATGGGTCCGATTCCTACCCTGCCTGCACGGATACTGTCCCAGAATTCTGCTGTATTATTTCCAATCGGGGTTACCGCTCCCATACCTGTCACTACCACTCTGCGCTTACTCATATTGCCATTCCTCCGTCTACCTGAATTACCTGCCCAGTAATATATCCTGCTTCTTCGGACGCCAGAAATGCCGCCGTCTTTGCAATATCCTCCGGTTTTCCGAATTTTCCAAGCGGGATCTGGGCTCTTGCTTCTTCTTTCACCTTATCCGAAAGTACCGCGGTCATCTCGGTATCTACAAATCCCGGCGCTATCGCGTTTACCGTAATCCCCCTGGGCGCAAGCTCCTTTGCCGCTGATTTGGTTATTCCGATGATACCGGCTTTGGAGGCTGCGTAATTGACCTGTCCCGCGTTCCCGCAGAGCCCCACCACGGAAGACATATTGATAATTCTTCCGCTTCTCTGTTTTATCATCTGGCGAGAGACCGCACGTATCGTATTGAACGTCCCTTTCAGATTGACCTTAATCACATCGTCGAAATCTTCCTCCGGCATTTTCATCAGAAGACCGTCTCTGGTAATCCCCGCGTTATTCACCAGGATATCAATCCTTCCAAAATCCTTCATCACTCCGCTGATAAATTCCAGGCATTGACCGAAGTCTGCCACGTTGCATTGGCAGGTCTCCGCCTTTCCGCCTTTTTCTTCTATTTCCCGTTTTACTTCCTCGGCCCGCGCGCCGGAACCGTTATAGTTGATGATGACTTCCGCCCCCTGCGCAGCCAGTTCCAGGGCGACTGCTTTTCCGATTCCCCGGGATGCTCCGGTGACAACCGCAATCTTACCTTCTAACATGCTTTCTCTCCTTTTCGTCTGCTCATACTGCATCAGCTAACTTCCGCTAAATGCAGTGTTTGTTCCATTCCTCAATAATTTTTTCCAAATCTTCCCATACCCCTAGCTGCATGACTTTCTTTTCCGGAGCAATTTTCTTTAAAAATCCGGTCAGGGTTTTTCCAGGGCCGATTTCTACAAAAACGTCCACGCCGGACTGTATCATCCGTTCCATACTCTGCTCCCATCTAACGGGCGCGCTGACCTGACGGGCGAGAAGCCCCGGCGTCTGGGATATATCCGTAACTTCTTTTGCCGTTACATTCGTCACATAAGGAATCGTAAGGCTCTTCCAGGATGATTTTTCAAGCTCCTTCGCCAGCTCCTTTCCCGCCTTTTCCAGCATCGGCGAATGAAAAGGCCCGCTGACGTTCAGCGGCATAGTACGCCTTGCCCCGGCTTCTTTAAGCTTCTCACACGCTTCTTTCACCGCCCCGGCTCTTCCGGTAATCACAATCTGTCCCGGACAGTTATAATTGGCTATGGTCACATCTTCCATTGATGCCAGCGTCTGTTCTATGGCTTCCTTTTCCATGCCCAGGACGGCCGCCATAGCCCCTTCTCCCGCCGGAACCGTATTCTGCATCAGAATTCCCCGCTTCCGCACAGTCCGCACTGCATCCATATCGTCAAAACCGCCTGCCGCGGCAATGGCGCAGTATTCGCCGAGACTTAGGCCGGCCGTAACCGCCGGGCTTACTCCCATTTCCTCTATGACTCTGGTCATGGCAAGGCAGGTGGTCACCATGGCTGCCTGGGTATATTCTGTCAGATCCAGCCGGTCATTTTTCTCAAAACACAGCTCTTTCATATCCAGTCCAAGAACCCGGGACGCCTCGTCGTAAATATCCCTTGCCGTCTTGCTGTTTTCATAGAAATCCGCTCCCATCCCGGCCTTTTGGGCTCCCTGACCGGGATAGATAAATGCAATTTTACTCATAGCGCCCGGTTCCTTTCATCAATGCGTCGGTTTCCTTTACCAGCTTTTCAATTAATTTTTGGCATGACATCCGTTCCTTCACCATGCCCGCGCTCTGGCCTGCCATTACGCTTCCGGTCTTTACGTCTCCATCCACCACGGCCTTTCTAAGACCGCCCAGGGTAAGCTGTTCCAATTCCTCGAAAGACGCGCCTGCTCTCTCTAACTCCATGTATTTTCTTGTAGTTTCATTTCTCAATGCGCGAACCGGATGTCCGGTACTTCTGCCCGTTACTCTGGTATCGATATCGCTTGCCTTTAAAATGCGCTCCTTATAATTATCATGAACCACGCACTCATCAGCTACTACGAAATGAGTCCCCATCTGGACTCCCTTGGCTCCCAGCATAAATGCGGCGGCGATTCCTCTTCCGTCCGCGATTCCTCCCGCGGCAATAACCGGAATCTTTACTGCCTCCGCCACCTGGGGTACCAGCACCATTGTAGTCGTTTCCCCAATGTGGCCTCCTGCTTCGCAGCCCTCTGCCACCACTGCGTCCGCGCCGCAGCGTTCCATACGCTTTGCCAGCGCCACGGAAGCTACCACCGGTATCACTTTGACTCCGGCTTCCTTCCATCTGCTCATATATTTCTCCGGGTTCCCGGCGCCTGTCGTTACGACCTTGACTTGTTCCTCCGCTACGATCTGCGCCACCTCATCCGCATAGGGACTCATTAGCATAATGTTGACGCCAAACGGTTTGTCTGTCAGCTTCTTTGCTTCTCTGATCTGCTCGCGGACCCATTCTGCCGGCGCGTTTGCCGCGCCGATCAGCCCTAAGCCGCCTGCGTTGGAAACGGCTGCGGCCAGATGGCATTCCGCTACCCAGGCCATGCCGCCTTGTATAATCGGGTACTGGATTCCCAGCAACTCTGTAATTTCTGTTTTCATATCTGTCCTCCTTGATTTTACCCGCTGCGGTTCCTGCGTCCGCCCTGCCCTGGCCGCAGGAAGTAAAATCCTCTACTGATTCTGCTCGATGTATTTTACGACGTCGCCTACGGTGACCATTTTCTCTAATTCTTCTGTAGGAATTTCTACGCCGTATTCGTCTTCTAAGGCCATCACCAATTCAAATAAGTCTAAGGAATCTGCTCCCAAGTCCTCTTTGAAGGATGCTCCCTCGGTTACCTTTGCTTCTTCTACTCCAAGCGCCTCAACGATCATTTCCTGTATTCTTTTTAACATGTCTCTTTCTCTCCTTTTTTAATTTTACTCTGCGTTTATTTTGATTAAAATGCCTTTCCGGCATTGAAATCCCTATTCAATCGTCCACTCTGCGATTCCTGCTCCCCAGGACAGACCCGCGCCGAATCCTGCCAGTAATATTCGGTTTCCTTTTTTAATCGTCCCGTTTTTTCTAAGCTCCGCCAATAATATGGGGATGCTTGCGGAGGATGTATTGCCGTATTCCTGCAGGTTCATGGGAAATTTGCCGATATCCGCTCCCAGGCGTTTTGCCACGCTCTCTATGATTCTGCGGTTTGCCTGATGGACGATAAAGTAATCGATTTCCTCCAGCTTGCAGTGATTTGCTTCCAGCACCTCCCGAATTACTTCCGGCACTCGTTTTACTGCAAACTGAAACACTTCCCGGCCGTCCATTTTCATAAATCCTGTGTCTTCTTCCCCGGACTTCCAATGCTTGCCGCTGCAGGAAAGGGCTTCTCCCCTGCTGCCGTCGGAATGCAGAATGCTCTGAAAGCGTTCTCCTTCTCCCGCGTTCAGCACCGCCGCCCCCGCGCCGTCGCCGAACAGGATACAGGTTCCTCTGTCCGTCCAGTCGGTCAGCTTCGACAAGCTCTCGCTTCCGATAATCAGAATAGTCTGGTAAATCCCTGCCGCTATGTATGCCTGCGCCGTCTGATAAGCTGTCAGAAAACCGCAGCAGGCAGCATTGATATCAAAACATACTGCGTTGACCGCTCCGATTTCTTTCTGCACCTCACAGGCAGCGCAGGGAAGAATCACATTCGATGATATGGTAGCCATAAGAATAAGCTCCACCTGCTCCGCTGAAATCCCTGCATCCGCAAGCGCCTGCTTTGCCGCTTCCGTCGCCATGGATACGGTAGTCTCCTCTGTAATGATACGGCGTTTCGCGATTCCGGTTCTCTCTCTGATCCATTCGTCGCTGGTCTCCACCATGCGGGATAGCTCTTCGTTGTCCACTACGCGCTTCGGTACACAAAAGCCAGTTCCACATATCCTTCCCGTCATTTTGGTTCTCCTTTTGGTAATTATTTTGATTAACAAACTATTTCAATGCCAAAGTATATAACTAAATCATTTGATTGTCAAGTGTTTTGATTATCAAAATATATATTTATTTTTTCTGGTTGCTGTTCACACGTCACCTGCCGGACGCGGGCTGGATCAGAAGCATGTCTCTAAGCAGACGGAGTAACATTCCATGAAAAGCACTCCTGAATTGTCTGCTTAGAGACATGCTCCTGATCCAACCCACTGTTTACCAAATGACCTGCGAACTATAACTTTTTCTGTGCTAAGTTTCCGCTAGTATCGTAATGAAAGATAAAAAAATGCTGTATTTCTACACTGATTTCATAATGAAGTGTAGAAAATACAACATATTTTATCCGCTATAGCTCTTTTAAATAATCATATGCCGCCCGGTATCTTCCCAATTGAAACAGCAGCTTTCCATATCAATTAAAAAACAGCCGATAACAGAAATACACCATAAGCACCGCCGCCAAACAGGCCGCCTCCATCAGGAGCGTCCTGCCTCTTTTCTTTGCTGCTTCTTTCTTCAGTTCTTCCGGCTCTTCCAATGCTCCCCAAGGGCTGTATTTCTGCATTTTCAACACGATACCGCGCTTCTCATCTTCCCCGATGGAACGTAAGAACTGCCGCCAGTTATCCTCTAAGAGCCGCATTCCTTTTATCAGGTCCGCCTGCATCGTCTGCCCCTTCAAGAGCATCTGAAAGAACCCGGCCCGGTCTGCATAGGCTTCCTGTCCCCGGTAAGCTTCGTCTGCCTTTTTCTCCACAAATAACCGATAAGCATATTCCAATCCTTCCTCTATCGCCTTCTGCGGATCTTTCGTTCTTTCATAGGCGTTTGTCGTATAATAATATACCTTATAAATGCCCTTTTGTGAAAGGTAATAATCCACCATCTTGTTAATCGCATTCCGCAGCGGAGTGGCCATGCCGCTGTTTCTTCCCGCGTTTGCCGCGTAAACCTGCCCTTTTATATTGGTAACCGCAGCGGCAAGTCCTTTCACCTCGTCATTCTGCGCGCTGATGCCGGAGTTCTTTAGAAGATTGCCGGTTCCGTTTATATGGGCGGCAAACTGATTCGCCGCCGCCAGTTCTCTGCTTGTAAGCGCCGCCTTTCCTCCTGAAAGCTCCCCGGTTCCTGAACCCTCCGCTGCCGTGCCATTCAGCATCCTGCCTCTCTGGCTCATCTCCAGTTCGCCTGATTTTCTCTGGGCGTCAAATGCCTGATTCATCTGAACGTTTCTGCCGTCTGCCAGCTTATAGATTCTGCCCTCATTTACCCCGGAATACGCGCCGCCTTTGTTCTGTCTGGATGACTCCGGCATAAAATAGCGGGAACTTTTAAATGACGCAGTGTTTCCCTGGGCATAGAATCTAGAAGCCGCCCGGCCGGATATAGACTCCCCGGTTGTCTGCCTGTATACGCTCGCCTTTACCAGATTCAGCGTATCTGTCTGCCCGGTTTTTTCCAGAAGTTCTTTTAAATCTTTCAGTCCCATCTCCATCAAAAGATTCAGCTTCTCCGCAAGGATTCCGTTCAGCCTCTCGGCCTGCGCCGCCTGCTCTTCTCCCATGGTATGGGTCAGAATTGCTTCTAAAAGCGCTAAGTATAATTTGGATAATTCCTCCAACTGAGCCGACAAAGACTGATCCTTTACCGGCATCCACCGCTGGAATGCCTCCCACAGCTCCTGCATCATCTCAAGCGTCCACTTGACCTCTATATTCTCCGGAAGTCTCCCCTCGATTCCAAACCACTTGCTCTGCTTGGACAACTCCGAGGTATCCCTTTTGTCGTCGTCTTTGTCCCTGTCGTAATCACGCTCCGACTCTCTTTGTGTCCGTTCCTGCTCCAGTTCCTGCCTTGCCCGCGTCACCTGTTTCGCCGTCTCCGCAATCAGCGCCTGCCCCGCCTCAAGCTCCGCGCTCTTCTTCGCCATTCTGGCGTCCATAACCGCCGCCGCGGCGGATGGTTGCGCCGGACCGGAATTTGTGCCTGTTTGCTTTACTCCTGACATCTTGTTCGCCTCGATTTTCTATATAAGAGTCTGTACTCTATACATCATTTTATTTCTTATCTTTTATGCCGCGCACGATTTCCAAAATCTTCCGCGGCACACTGCTCTTCTATAATTAAATATCGACGGAATCAAATATGTCGTAATACTTTTTTTACAATTTATTATCCGGAAAAGTTCTGTCTAAAAATATCTGGCGACAATCTCCGCCTGCCTTGCATAACCTTCCTTCAGCGCCGGATACAATCTCCGGTAAGTCTCATAATATTCGTCGTAGATCTTTACATTCTCCGGAATCGGCTCTGTAACCTCTTGAATCCTTAGAATCTCGCCGCACCCTTCCCGGATATCCTTAAAGTACCCGGTAGTTACTGCCGCCATAATGGCTCCGGCAGCGCATCCGCTCTCTTCCATATTGGTGGTAATAACCCTGGCATTGTAAATATCCGCCTGGATCTGCCTCCACAACGCGCTCTTTGCCCCGCCTCCGGCGGCGCGCACTTCATTCACCTGCATCCCCTCTTCCCTGCAGATTTCAATGGTATCCCTCAGAGAAAAGGTCACTCCCTCCATCACGCTCCTGCACATCGCCTCTAAGCCGTGCCGGTAGGAGAGTCCAAAAAATACAGCCCTCGCATTTTCATCGTTAATCGGCGTTTTATCCCCGTTAAAATAAGGCAGGAATGTAAGCCCTTCGCTTCCCGGCGCAGCTTTTCCGGCAAGCCCGGTCATATAATCATAGATATCCAGTCCCTTTGCAGCCATTTCCGCCTTCTTATCAGCGAATAAAGTATCCCTTACCCATTTAAAGGAACCGCCGGATGCCAGAGCCAGACCCAGGAAGCACCACTTGTCCGGTACGGCGTGGCACATGCTCATCACCGCCCGCTTCTTCCTATCTACAAAAGGCTTGTCCGTACAGCCAAAGATTACGCCGGATGTGCCGATGGTGGAACCGATAATCCCTTCGCTGACGATTCCCATGCCGACGCCTCCCGCCGGTTGGTCGCCGGCTCCCGCCGCTACCGGAATACCGGGCTTTAAACCCCAATCCTCTGCCGTGCTTTCCCTTAAATATCCCGCCGTTTCCTGGGATTCCAGCAGCCTTTCCGGAAGCAGATATGCCGGAATTCCAAGCTTTTCTGCAATCCTGCGCGACCACTTTCTTCCCGGAACATCCAAAAGAAAAGACAAGGATGCGTCGCTGACTTCCGACGAAATTTCCCCTGTCATGCGAAATCTCAAGTAATCTTTGGGGAACAGTACCGAAGCCGCCTTTTCAAAATCCTCCGGCTTGTTTTGCTTCAGCCACAAAAGCTTTGGCGCCCAGTAACTATTTAGACAACTGCTGCCGGTTATGGACAACATTTCCTCTTCGCTCATCAGCCCTTCGATTTCCCTTACCTGCGGCGTAGACCTCTGATCCAGCCAGATCAAACAGTTTCCAAGAGCTTTCCCGTCCTTACCCATAAGGACGCAGCCTTGCATCTGACCAGAAAATCCGATTCCTTTAATCTCCTTTCCTACGCCGCTTTTTGCCACCGCCTGCTTTACCGCGCTGCCGCAGGCTTTCCACCAATCCTCGGGATCCTGCTCTACCCAGCCGGGTCTGGGCGTAATAATATCGCACTCCTCATACCCGATTGCCGCAATCTTCCCCTTTTCGTCAATCACTGCTGCTTTGATGCCGCTGGTTCCGGCGTCAATTCCCATAAAATATGCCATATCTTTTTCCTCCTGTTCAAGCCTCCTGCGGGATCCGCAATTTTACTTGCTTTCAGCCGCCTATTTTAACGATTCGTCCCTTTTCTTCCAACAGATTCCGTATCGCGCTGATCTCTTCCTCAGACGGACGGCAGGCGCTGCACTGATACCGGGCGCGGAGCAGCTTATATTTATTTTCTCCGTAGGTGTGGTAGGGCAGAAGATGAATCTCTTTTACACCTGTACTTACCGCAAATTCCCCCAGCGCGTCCATATTTTCCAAATCCGCGTTGATCCCCCCCAGCAGCGGTACGCGGTAAATCAACGGAAATCCCCGCTCCCCCGCCCGGCGCGCATTTGCAAGGATCCTATCGTTTTTCACTCCGGTATAGATGTTATGCTGTTCGGTATCCATATGCTTCAAATCATACAGGATCAGGTCAAACGGCTCAAGCGTCCGTTCCGTTACCTTCCAGTCCGCATATCCCGTAGTCTCAATTGCAAGATGATACCCCTCTCTTTTTATCTCCCCAGCCAATGCCAGGACAAATTCTGCCTGCATGAGGGGCTCTCCCCCGGAAATCGTAACCCCGCCTCCTGAGTCCTCATAAAAAGCTTTATCCTTCCTAACCGTCTCCATCACTCTTTCCACCGTCATATCCTCGCCCATACGTTCCAACGCGGTAGACGGGCAGGCCTTTACGCATGCTCCGCATCCGATACACCTCTCGTCAATCCCCTGCATCCCCGGAACGATGGCATAGCCGCAAGACTGCTCACAGAGCCCGCAGCCGATGCATTTTCTCTCATCCCAGAGAATTGCCCCGGATATTTTTTGGGATTCCGGATTGGAACACCATCTGCAGCGCATCGGACACCCTGTCATAAACACTACGGTTCGGATACCGGGTCCGTCATGGGTGCTGAATCTCTGGATATTGAATATTTTCCCAGTATCACTCATTCTTTTCTCCTTTATAACAGAGGGCTGTCGGGAAATGCAGTTCTTATCATTTTCCGACAACCCCCTCGTGTCTATCTATTCCTGATCTTCCGGCGCATATTAAAGCACATGCTCAGTTCTTGCGATGATATCTTCCTGTACCTGCGGGCAGAGGGTTACGAAATAACTGCTGAACCCTGCCACACGCACAATCAGGTCTTTGTACTTCTCAGGCTCTGCCTTTGCCTCCTGCAAGGTTTCCGCCGACACAATGTTGAACTGAATCTGCATCCCTTTCTTTGCAAACAATGTTGTAATCAGGGATACCCAGTTGTCCAGCCCCTCCTCCGTATCTACCGAGGTCGGCGTAATCTTCACATTAAACAACTGACCGCCCGGCATCAGCACATTCGGTAGTTTCGCATAGGAGTTCAAAAGCGCCGTCGGCCCTTCCTTATCCGTACCCCGGAACGCAGAGGTTCCCTCCGTAATCGGCTCTCCGCTCTTTCTTCCGTCCGCTGTTGCCCCAACGCATTCGCCGTTCCCTACATTTGCCGAAACCGTCGCTGTTGACGGGATGAAATGTCCGCCTACCGGCCCTTTCCCGTACCGGGTATTTACATACTGGCGTTCTTCCTCTGCAAAATAGCGCATAATATCCGCCGCAATTCCATCGGCCATATCGTCGTCATTCCCGAATTTGCTGTCTGCATTCACCAGAATCTGACGGATAACTTCCCCGCTTGGCGCAGTCTCCGTATCTTCAAAGTTCGTGTTCAGCGCGTGCATGAGCTGTTTTGCTGAAATCACCTTGTCGTCAAATACTACCTTTTTAATCGTTGCCAGCGCATTTGCCGCCGAGATAACGCCTACGTTCTGGCCTCCGGTATTATCGTATTTGGCGCCGCCCTGTTTGATTTCCTTTCCCCGTCCGATACAATCCTCTACCACGGAAGACAGGAATGGGTTCGGCGTCATCTCGCCCCAGGAGGTATCCACCACATTGCCGCATATAACATGCATTCTCTGGAAATATCTTAACTGCTGCCGGAAACATTCCATAAACTCATCAAAGGTTTTACACTGGCTTAGATCCTTCTCCTGCGGCTGGCAGGTAATTCCCGTCCGCGGATCCTTGCCTCCGTTGACAGCCAATTCTACCCATTTTGCAAAATTCGGAAATCCTGCGCCGTACCGTCCGCCGCCGCAGCCCTGTACGGCCGGTTCCACGCATCCGACCATCCCGTAATCCACGGCGTCGTCATATGTATAACCAATATTCAACATAGACGGGATAATCACTTCGTCGTTAAAAAATGCCGGCATGCTTCCCACTTTACGGATTACCTTTACCGCTTCTTTGATAAATTTCCTGTCTGTTCCCTGGTACAGGCGCACCGTCATAGACGGCTGGATCATTTTCAGCTTTTTCGTACATGCCAGCGCCATGTAGGACAGTTCGTTGACCGCATCCCTGCCGTCCCGCGTCTGCCCGCCAAGGGTCATGTTCTGGAACAGCGGATTGCCGACAAAAGTGACGGTATTCGGCCAGTCTCTCAGTTTGGACAGCTCATTGACCTTCAGCCACATGCAGCACATAATCTCAAATGCTTTTTCGACGCTGAGCCTGCCGCTTTCGATATCCCTGATAAAGAACGGATACAAATACTGGTCAATACGGCCAAAAGAAATGGAATGACCGTTGCTCTCAATCTGAATGGAAAAATTCACGAAAAGCATCGTCTGACAAGCTTCCTGAAACGTACGCGCCGGCTGGGCTGGTACCCGGGAGCAAATCTCAATCATTTCTGTAAGCTCCGCCCTTCTTGCCGCATCCTGTTCCTTTTCCTTCAATTCCTCTAATTTTTCTACATACCTGGCCGCGAACTTCAGCACGGCTTTATCCGCAATAATCGCCGCTTTCAGGAACGGAATCTTTTCAATGTCCTCCGGAAGAGCCGGATCTAAGGATGCAAGCACTTCTTCTGCCTGTTTGATAACCGCCTGCAGCCCTTCTCGGATCACCCGTCTGTAATCTGCGATAATATGTCCGTCTCCTCCCGTCATGATCCAGTCCTCGTCTGACCCCCGCACTTCCTGACATGCAATTTTTGCTTCTTCCGGCAGCAAGAGCTTTACCCTGTCCTCATGAGTCTTTCCTTTCCAGTAAGGAATCACCTCTTCCAGGAGAATCCGGCGCGTTTCCTCGTCAATCTGGTAAGCGTCCCCCGGCCTGTCCGGAAAATAGTAAGGATCCCCGTTCAGCTCTTTTTCAACCCAGTCCACAGCAAATTCCGGGAAAATCGGCGCGGAACGCGGGACGGAGCCCAAATTTCCAACCAGAAGTCCGCCGTCGTTTACATAGATCGTCATCTCGCTTAAAATCTTATCAAAGGCTTTTGCCCTTCTAAGTATCTGGGGTTCCCCTTCCGTTTCTTTATAGGACTCTGTAATCAGCACTCCTCTTTCCGCACAAATCGACGGTTCCACCGCAAAATACTGTTCGCGCAGCTTTTGTATCCGAGCAGGCATCGGCGTCGCGTCCTCTAACAGCCCCAGGCATTGCATCATTAAATCCTTCATAATCTCTTCTCTCCTCGCGTGCCTTATCGTTTACTTATAATCTCCAACATTGTCGCTGGTCACCAGTTCAAACGGCACATCATACCAATCGTCCACCTTTTCTCCCTTTGCAGCCTGTACTGCAACGTCAATGGCCGTCTCCGACTGTGCCTTTGCATTCTGGAATACGGTGCAGAGCAGCCCGCCTTCTTCTACTGACTTCAATGCGTCCGCAATCGCGTCGATTCCTACTACCGGGATATCTTTCTGCTTGCCGGCCGCCGCAATGGCATTGTATGCTCCGATTGCCATTTCGTCATTCTGAGCAACTACTGCGTTAATTGTCTTGCCTGTCTGCAGCCAGTTCTCCATCAGGGTCATAGCCTCTGCACGATCCCAATTGGCGCTTTCTTCGTAAATAACGTTGATATCCGGATACTTGTCAAGAATGTTCTGGATTCCCTGGCTTCTGTCAGCCTGCGCAGAGATACCGGTAGGTCCTAAAATCACCGCAATATCGCCTTTGCCGTCAATGGCGTCCGCCACCATCTGCATCTCAATTTCGCCGGCTTCCACATCGTTAGAGCCAACAAATGCCGTTGCGGAACTTAAGTCTGATAGCTGGGTGCAGACTACTACGATCGGAATGCCCGCTTCAGCCGCCTTCTGTGCGCATGGTATGCATCCGTCCTTATCGTACGGATTCAGCACAATTGCGTCCACGCCCTGGGTAATGAAATTCTCGACCTGTGATACCTGATTGTCTGCATCGCCCTGTCCGTCTGCCGACACATACTGATAACCCTTCTCTTCACAGTAAGCTTCCGCCACCTCTGCAAGCTGCATGATGTACTCATTTGCCAGATCCTGCCAGGTGCAGGCTACGGTAATCTGATCCTTGTCTCCGGCTTCTTCCTTTGTCGTGCTTTCTCCTTCGGTCTTTTCCTCCGTACCGGACGAACCGCACCCGGCCAATAAGCCAAATACCATTATTGCCGACAACAACCCTGCTAAACATCTCTTTTTCATACTTCTTTCTCCTTTTCTTTTTTTATTATGATCTGCTTTCTTTGCAGTATCATTCATTCTTATCCGCCCTGTATCTATCTTTTCACATTTCTGTCTCCACATCACTCATTGGAATGTTTCTTCCTATCTAGCAGCACAGCCGCCACAATGATCACTCCCTTAATAACCTGCTGATAATAGGAGGACACTCCCAGCATATCCAGGCCATTTGTCAAGACGCCCAGAATCAGCATACCCACAACGGTTCCGGAAATCGTGCCGACGCCGCCGGAAAGGCTTGCCCCTCCAATTACCGCCGCCGCTATGGCGTCCAGTTCATACCCTTCCCCAGACGCCGGCTGCCCCGTCATGGTTCTTGCCGACAATAAAATACCCGCAATCGCGCAGGTCGCGCCCGCGATAGCATAAGCCGAAAATTTTATCAGCTTCACATTAATTCCTGATACCAGAGCCGCCTGCTCATTGCCTCCAACCGCGCGGATATATCTCCCGTATTTTGTAAATTCCATCAGATAAACCGCAATAACAATTACAACAACCATAACAATAATCGGAATCGGAACTGCGCCTACAAATCCATTTCCTATATTGGTATATTCCGGCAGGATATTAATAACCGGACGTCCGTTGGTATAAATCATAGCCAGACCCCTGGCCGCCGTAGTCATCGCCAGCGTAGCAATAAAAGCCGCCACTTTCAGCCAAGCAACGCAAAACCCGTTAACCGCGCCGCACACAAGCCCAACCAAAATCCCAAGCAGCAGGGAAATCGCCAGCGGATGCGGATTGTCCGACGTAGAAAAGGAAGTGGCAATCACCGCGCTGAGAGCCAGTACCGAGCCTACCGACAAATCAATTCCACCCGTCATAATTACAATGGTCACGCCGATAGCCATAACTGCCTTAATCGAAATCTGCCGCAGCACGTTAATAAAATTCTGCGTATTAAAGAACGAAGGAGTGATAATTGCCAATACCGCCACCATCAGTATAAGCGCCACATAGATTCCGTATTTTCCCAAGATTTTTCCAAAGATGTCTTTTCCTTTTTGCCCCTTTTTCGTATTCATGCCTTTCTTCTCCTCCGTATTATTTAATCGCGCTGGCCAGAATCGCTTCCTGGCTGAACTCTGCGCGCTTAAATTCTCCGGTCAGCGCGCCCTCGTGCAGCACGAGTACTCTGTCGCTCATTCCCATCAACTCCGGCATTTCCGAAGAAATCATTATAATCGCCTTCCCTTCCGATGCCAGTTTATCCATCAGTTTGTAAATCTCAGCCTTCGCGCCTACGTCAATGCCCCTGGTCGGCTCATCCATGATAATTACTTCCGGATCTCCCAACAGCCATTTCGCCAATACCACCTTCTGCTGGTTGCCTCCGCTTAACGTATTGACCCGAACCTCCTTAGAGGGCGTCTTGATCCTCAGAAGCTCCACCGCCTCATCCACCAGCTTCCTTTCTTTTTTGAAGTCCAGCAGGTGGCGCAGCTTTAGGATCTTTTTCAAGTACACAATGGTAATATTAGTCCGGATCGACGCTCCCAAGTCGAGGCCGAACAGTTTTCTGTCCTCTGAGACGAAGGCAATACCGTTTTTAATCGCGCTCTTCGGAGACTGGATCTGTACTTCTTTTCCATGTACCGCGATGGTTCCCCGATCCGGCCTGCGCAGCCCGAATATCGTCTCCATCAGTTCCGTCCGGCCCGCGCCCATCAAACCGTAGATGCCAAGTATCTCTCCTTTGTCTACCTGGAACGTAATCTCATGAAATTCTTTTTCTCTTGTCAGATCCTTCACTGAAAAAATCTCCTGTCCCACTGGCGCCGCTTCTTCCTTTAAGTCCCTTGGATACATATCCTTTAGCTCGCGCCCAACCATGCAGTATACCAGCGAATCATGGTCAAATTCCGAAGAAGGCTTTGAATCAATATATTTTCCATCCCTAAGAACCGTAATGCGGTCGGCAATTTTGAAGATTTCGTCCATTTTATGAGAAATGTAAATAACCGCTTTGTTCTGTCTCTTTAACGTCTCGATCATTTCAAAAAGTTTATCCACTTCATGATCCGTAATAGCCGACGTAGGCTCGTCCATAATGATTACATCCGCGTTATAGGAAGTAGCCTTAACAATCTCTACCATCTGCATCTGCGCCACGCTTAAATCCCTGATCTTATCCGTCGCCCGGATTGCAATTCCCAACTCGTCAAACTGCTCCTGCGCCCGTTTCACCAATTCCTTGGTCTTTACGACGCCGGTCTTTCCTGCAAGTTCTCTCCCAAGAAACAGATTCTGTTCTACCGTCATATCCAGAATCATATTCAATTCCTGATGGATAATCGATATCCCCTGCTCCAGCGAATCCTTCGGGTTATGCACAGTCAGCGGCTCTCCCTTATATATAATCTCGCCCGCATCCGCCTTATATATACCCGCAAGTATCTTCATCAGCGTAGATTTCCCCGCTCCGTTTTCTCCCATCAGCGCATGGACCTCTCCCGGAAATATTTCCAGCGACACGTCGTCCAGCGCTACAACGCCGGGAAATTCTTTCCTGACATGCCTGATTTCCAGCAGCATCTGTTTCCCTTCTTTTTCTTCCATACGTTTCCTCCTTTCTATTAAACACGTGTTAAATTTTGCCAAAAAAATTTACAGTTACTATAGACTCTGTTTCTTTGAATAAGCATTTTCTGCTTGCCATATTTTTCCCTCCCATCTGCTAAATTATTCTCCAGACCAACCTGGATTCTTTCTATTAAACACGTGTTAAATCGTGGCTATAAAATACCTGGATACTCATCATGAATCAGTAATCCTCATAATACTCGACATTTGTTGACATGACGATCCCAAGCTTGGCATAGTGGTCTTTTTCCTCAAATACTCTGCCGTAACACATCTGTTCAAAAAGAGCCTTCGCAGCAAAATACGCCTGCCCCACCAAATCCTGGGACACCACCGCGTCTACCGTGGAATTCTTCAAATAGGGTACGACTTCTTCATAACAGTCAAAACCGACCAGACGGATACTGTCGCCGATTCCTTTGGCGCAGAGCATCTCCGCTACCGATGCAAGCTTGTAAGATACGTCATAAATCCCGATCAGCTCAGGATATGCCCTCATATATTCTTCTACGCATTCCACCGCCTGTCTATCGCTGTTAATATTCTCTACAATAGATACAATCTCAATTCCCGGATACTTGGCGCTTTCCTGCACAAATCCTTCGCAGCGATCCTTTACTGCCGAGTCAATCTCCATGCTGTTCGTCAAAAGCACCAGAACCTTACCGCCTTCCGGCAGGAGTTTTCCCATTAGCTCCCCAGCTACACGGCCGCTCTGAAAATAATCCGGCCCCACGTATATTCTATGTTCTTCCTCTACGTAACGGCTCAGGTACACAATATTGCATCCCTGGGCGCGCAGTTGATTGATTTTTTCTCTGATCACACTGCTCATGGCTGCCGCTATAATAATATTGCGGATTCCTTCGTCATAAAGTTCCTGCAGATGTTCAAGCTGCTTCTCCGGCTCTAAGAACTCCGATTCCCGGATTTCTAGTTTCAATCCATGGTCGCGGAACTCTTCCTGCGCCCTTTCCAATCCTTTCACTGCCGTTCTGGCAAAGTACGGGCTCAGATGAAGGATCCCTACATATCCTATGATGTACTCTCTGTTGCGGGCAAGATCCCTAGCGTTATAGTTCGGCACATAATGATACTTCTCCAGCGCCTTCTCTACTTTTTTTCTTGTCTTTTCTGTCACATAGCCTTTATTATTAATCACTTTATAAATCGTTGTTCTTGATATATTAATTTCCTCAGATATTTCTTCCAAAGACATTCTTTTCTGCATAGTTAACTCTCTTTTTACACGTGTTAAATTTCTTATAGGGTGAGTATAATCCTTTTTGTGCAATCTGTCAAGTATTTTCCTTATTTTTACATTTCTTTCATCATTTTGACAGTAAATTTTTAAAAGCGCCGTCGAAACATTATATTTTTCGACAGCGCCTACTCCTCTTTACCAGGCCTTATTTCCAATCTGGATATTCATTGTCCATGGACGCTTTCCCCAGTAATACGTCCGTTGTAGCTATTTTTAGCAAAACACCCATTAGAAATGCTTTGCAACAATTTCCGCCTGTCTTGCATAGCTTTCCTTCAACGCAGGATACAATCTTCGGTAAGTCTCGTAATATTCATCATAAATCTTCACATTTTCCTGAATGGGTTCTGTGATTTCCTTGACCCGAAGGATTGTTTCACAGCCTTCCCTGATATCCTTAAAATATCCGGCTGTTACTGCCGCCATAATGGCTCCGGCGGCGCAGCCGCTCTCTTCCATGTTGGTGGTTATGACCCTGGCATTATAAATATCCGCCTGAATCTGCCTCCACAAAGCGCTCTTTGCCCCGCCGCCCCCGGCCCGTACTTCGTCTACCTGCATTCCTTCTTCCCGGCAGATTTCGATGGTATCCCTTAGCGAGAACGTCACTCCCTCCATCACGCTTCTGCACACTGCTTCTAAGCCATGACGGTAGGATAAACCAAAAAATACTGCTCTTGCGTTCTCGTCATTAATCGGCGTTTTGTCCCCGTTAAAATACGGAAGAAATACAAGCCCTTCGCTTCCCGGAGCCGCTTTTTCGGCAAGCCCGGTCATATAATCGTATATATCCATTCCCTTTGCCGCCATTTCCATCTTCTTATCCGCAAACAAGGTATCCCTTACCCACTTAAAAGAACCGCCGGATGCCAAAGCCAATCCTAAAAAACACCATTTGTCCGGCACAGCATGGCACATGCTCATAACCGCCTGTTTTTTCCGATCTACAAAAGGCTTATCCCTACAGCCAAAGATCACCCCTGACGTACCAATAGTAGAACCGATAATCCCTTCTTTCACAATTCCCATTCCAACGCCTCCTGCCGGTTGGTCGCCGCCTCCTGCCGCCACCGGAATTCCGGCTGTTAAACCCCATTCTTCTGCTACGCTTTTCCTTAAATATCCTGCCGTCTCCTGAGATTCCAACAGCCTTTCGGGAAGCAGATATGACGGAATCCCAAGTTTGTCTGCAATTGCATCCGACCATTTTCTCTTCGGAACATCCAATAGAAAAGATAAGGATGCGTCACTGACTTCGGCTGCGGTTTCTCCTGTCATGCAAAGCCTCAGGTAATCCTTGGGGAATAGTATGGAAACCGTTCTTTCAAAATCCTTTGGCCTGTTTTCCTTAAGCCATAAAAGCTTCGGCGCCCAGTAGCTGTTCAGGCATCTGCTTCCGGTAATTGACAGCATTTCCTCTTCTCCTATAATCTGTTCAATCTGCCTTACCTGGGGCGTAGACCTCTGATCCAGCCAAATTAAGCAATTCTCAATCGCTTTCCCATCCGTCCCTACGAGAACGCAGCCCTGCATTTGCCCTGAAAAGCCAATGCCCTGGATTTCTCTTCCTACGCCGCTTTTTGCCACCGCCTGCTTTACTGCTTTACCGCATGCTTCCCACCAATCCTCAGGATTCTGCTCCACCCAGCCAGGCCTGGGTGTAATAATATCACATTCCTCATATCCGATTCCCGCAATAATTCCTTTTTCATCAATAATCGCTGCTTTGATGCCGCTTGTTCCCGCATCGATTCCCATAAAATATGCCATATTCCGAATCCTCCTCCATGCATATGCCAAAATCCACCCTGCATAAACGCCCTCGTTCCGCAGATACTTTCTGCCTGTACGGACGGCTCTATGAAACCACTCCGCACAGGCAGACGCAACCAGTTCTATATTACTCGTTTCAGTTTTAAAGTTCATGCTCCGTCCTTGCAATAATGCTTTCTTGTACTTCCGGCGCAAGCTCGTTAAAGAATGCGCTGTAACCGGCCACCCGAACCACCAGCCCTTTGTGCTTCTCCGGCTCTTCCATGGCTTGCTTAAGCGTATCGGCCGATACGATATTAAACTGTACGTGTCCTCCGCCCAGATTTACATATCCCATCACCAGGTCTGCCCACTTCTGCATGCCTTCCTCTGTGGAAACTGCCATCGGAGAGATTTTCTGGTTAAAGATTACACCGTTTCCGCAGCGAACATGGTCAATGCAGGCAACGGATTTCATAACTGCCGTCGGTCCATGTTCGTCCGCTCCATAATTCGGAGAAATTCCGTCTGCAAGAGGCTCGCCCTTCAAATGTCCGTCCGGCAGCGCCGCGGTAGACATACCGAACGCTACATAGGAAGCCACCGGGAGCAGCGCCGGTACGAACGGGCCGCCGCGGTATGTCTCAAAGCCTTTCATAGAATCAAAGTAAACATCCGTAGCAAGTTTCACGCATTCATCTGCAGCCTCCACGTCATTGCCGTACTTCTCAACACGGTTTACCAGGTATTTGCGCATATATTCTTCGCCCTCAAAGTTATGCTCCAATGCATTCAGCAATTGTTCCATCGAATACATCTTGTCCTCATAAACTACCTTCTTGACCGCGTAAATGGAATCTCCCGCGTTTGCGATACCGACTCCCAAGGGACCCGTCCAATTATAATGGCAGCCGCCCCAGGTAGCGTCCAGTCCTTTTGCAATACAGTCGTCAATGAAAATAGAAGTAAACGGTACCGGATTATATTCCGCGTGCATTTTATCTATTATGTTGTCCCATTTCACAAGACGGCTCATACAGTATTTCATCTGTTTTTTATAGGCTTCTACAAACTCGTCAAACGTTTCAAAGTTTCGGGGATCCCCGGTCTCTATGGATACCTGTCTGCCTGTAATTCCGCATTTACCATTCAGAAGCGTCAACTCCACTACCTTACTGAGATTGAAATATCCGCCGTTACCCCGGGTCCAGGCTCTCTCCGGAGAAATCTCGACACATCCTACCGGTACATAATTTCTCGCGTCTTCTAACGTCACGCCCAATTGCGTCATGGAAGTAATATATGTATTATCGTTTACGACCTGAGGCATGCCATTCCCCATACGCACAGCCTTAAGCACGCGGTTCACATATTCCGGAGAGGACTGGGAATGCATACGCGCAGAGAAATTTGGCTGCATCATCAGCACATGGGAATGCGCTTCCAGACAACGGTAGGACAAATCATTGGTACCGTCTACGCCGTCCGGGCGTAATCCCGATACGCAGAGATTCTGCCCCATTGGAAAGCCCGCGTGAAACGCCGCATCAATCTTTCGATAAATTTTAATAGGCTCGGTAAATTTTACCCACATACACTCCAGAAGCTCCTGCGCCCTGGCTTTGGTCATTCTGCCCTCCAGGATATCCTTTTCATAATAAGGATACATCCACTGATCCAGACGTCCCGGCGATATGGATACCGCATTGTCATAAATCTGCGTCGTAACCTGCACGAACCAATAACTCTGCAGCGCTTCATAATAACTTTCCGCGGGCTTCTCTGGAACCTTCCGGCAATTAGCGGCTATTTCGAGCAATTCTGCTTTTCTTTCCGCATCCGTCTCTTCGCCGGCCATCTTTTCTGAAAGATCCGCATATCTGTTTGCAAAATGAATCAACGCGTCGCACACGATTTCTGCCGCGTCATAAAATAACTTTTTATCTACGTTTTCTCCGCGCCAATCCTCCAACGCTTCCCTGCGTCCTCTAATTTCTCTCTTTATTCCGTCGAACCCATATGTTAGAACCTTACTGAAATCCATCAGGCAATGTCCTAATCCGCCGTCTTCATGAAGTCCTACGCTGAATAACCCCGCTTCATTTTCAAGCAGATCCACATCCTCTGTCATCTGCTGCATGACTTTGTCATGGAACGTCCTGCCTTTGAAGTAAGGATAGATAACCTCACGGAATGTCTCCATATCCGCGCCGGACATCTGGAACTTGTCCTGGTCTCTGGTAGGGAACGTTTCCATTTCTTCCTTCACCCACTCAACTGCAAACTCCGGGAACAAAGGCGCGCTTCTCTGCTTCTCCGACTGATGTCCGACAATCAGCTCATCCGGCAGGATATAGATCGTCATTTTGTCAAGAATCTCATAGAACACGTTCGCTCTCTTCAATATGACCGGCATACTTTCATTCTTCTTGTAGAAATCTGTAACGATTAAGGCGCGCTCTAGGCATACCTCCGGCTTCACGTCCAGAATCCGCCGCTTTAACCGCTGAACTCTTTCATACCCGGGCGTTCCTTTTTGTAAGACATCGTCGATATCATTTTTTATTTTATATTTTAACATCCAACATCACCTCTTCACTGATACCTCAACGGTCTTTAGTCATAATAATCCGCCAAAGCTTCTCTTTTTTCCGCCATGTCTTTTTCATAATCCGCAATGGTCTCTTTGGTAACGGTCAAAAGCGGAGTTGCAATATAGGTTGCGTCAAGATCCATTCCCTGCGCCGCCATCGTACAAAGTTCTACGCCGTACTTGCCCATTTCCATCGGCTGCTGAATGACAGATGCATAGTAGATGCTGTCCGGGTCTGCAAGAGCCTCATTGAGCGTCGGAGAATCATCCACGCCGATTACGCTAAAATCCTTTCTGCCTGCTGCGTCTGCCGCTGAAATCACACCGATTGCATCCGATTCATTCGCGCCGAAAACGATGTCCACTTTTCCCTCGCCGTAAGTCTGAAGAACTGCTTCCATCTTTTCCAGCGCTTTCTCTGCTGTCAGAGTGTCCGGATCCTCATGCACATATTCAATATCCGGAAACTGCTCAATATACTCAATAAATCCTTCCGCTCTGTCCCGGATCGAAGAAATTGGATCAAATCCCAGAATATAGATAAAACCGGATTCGCCGCCGTTTTTCTCCTTCAGGAGTTCTACCGCCGCCTTTGCCGCTTCCTCGCCAATCATCTTGTTATCTGACGATACGTGGCATTCAACTTTCCCGGTGGACGACTTTACATCAACGGTTATAACCGGGATACCCGCGCCGTTCGCTTCCTGCGTCGCCCCGCCAATCGCGTCGCCGTCTACCGGATTCAGGAATAATGCGTCAACCCCCTGGGACACCAGGTCGTCAACCGCATTCGCCTGCTTCGTCGTATCATTGCTTCCGTCATAATCAATCAGTTCTACTCCCAGTTCATCTGCAGTCGATTTCGCCTGCGCAATCATATCCCGGAAGAACTGGAAATCATAGGTCATCAGCGTAAGTCCGATCTTAATCCCGGAATTATCCTTTGCATACACCTCTGACGGATCGAATTCTGCCCCTGTAATAGACTTCTCTTCTACTGTTTCCACGCCCGCTTCCTCTTCCGCCGTTTTCTTCGGCTCGTCCCCATCTCCTTCGGATGTGCTGCCGCCGCAGCCTGCCAGAAGGCTTACCGCCATTGCTGCCGTCAACAATACGCTTACTACTTTTTTCTTCATACTTTTTACCTTTTCCTTTCTTTATTAGATATTAATTTTTCTTTCTCTCATACATACAGACTGCCGCAACAATAATCAGTCCTTTGAGTACCTGCTGCATATAAGAAGACACCCCCATCAGATTTAATCCATTACTTAATGTTGTAAGGAATACGCTACCGATGATCGTGCCGAAGAGAAAGCCTTTACCGCCGCTTAGACTGGTTCCGCCCAGTACGCATGCCGCAATTGCATCCATTTCCAGTCCTTCGCCCAGCGTCGGCTGTCCCGATGCAAGCCGCATGGTCATAATAATTCCTGCAATTGCCGCGCCCAGTCCGCTTAAAGAATATACCACGAGCTTTACCCGGTTCACATTGATTCCGCTGAGCTTCGCACATTCTTCATTGCCCCCAACCGCATAAATATATCTGCTGAATACTGTCTTTGTAATAAAAATTCCCGCTATGACCAAAATAATAGCCATGACTACTACCGGAATCGGAATGATTGAAAAGAGATAACCTTGGCCGAACTTAATCGCACTGTCCGGTACGCCTACGATCGTCTTTCCGTTGGTATAGACCAGCGCCGCTCCTCTTGCGGAACTCATCATTGCCAACGTTACAATAAATGCGGGAAGATTGAGTTTAGAAATGATAAGTCCATTTATGAATCCGCAAGCGATACCTACCAGCAATCCAAGCAGGAGCGATATTGCCACCGGAAGCTGATAATTTACCATAAAGGCCACCGACAATGTTGCAGACAGCGCCGCCACAGAACCTACGGATAGATCAATTCCTCCCGTAATCAGGACAAACGTCATGCCCACTGCCACGATCATCGTAGAGGAAGTCTGCCTTAGGACATTTAACAGATTCCTTGTTGTCAGGAAGTCTTCTGACAACGCCGTCAAAAGGATAAACATAATGATGTATCCTGCGCAGATACTGAGCTGCGGAAATTCTTTTAGTTTCTCAATAAGTGTTTTACTGCCTTTCATATTACCTGTTCCTCTCCTTTTTCTTTACACGTTTACTGCTGCCGCCTTTTCCATAATGGCTTCCTGCGTCGCCCCTTCGGCGTCAAGAATACCGGTCACTTTTCCTTCGTGCATAACGAGAATCCGGTCGGACATTCCCAATACCTCCGGGAGTTCTGAAGAAATCATAATAATTCCGATTCCCTTTCTGGCAAGCTCCACGATCAGCTTATGGATTTCTTCCTTGGCTCCCACGTCAACCCCTCTTGTGGGTTCGTCCAGAATCAGCACGTCAATATCTCGGGAAATCCATTTCGCCAAAACCACTTTCTGCTGATTCCCGCCGCTAAGATTCCCTGCAAGCTGCATGGGAGACGGAGTTTTGATATGCAGGATCTCGATCATTTCTTTTACCAGTTTATTCTCTTCTCCCATATTTACGAGTCCGCCCTGACCGACGCGGTCCATATTGGAGATTGAAATGTTATCCCTGATCCGGCTGTTCAAATCCAGCCCCTGACCCTTTCTGTCTTCCGGAACGTATGCGATGCGATGCATGATCGCGCTGCGGGGATTGGAAATACATACTTTCTCTCCTCTTAGGTAAATATTGCCGGAATCCACTTGAAAGCGTCCAAAAATGCTCAATGCCACCTCCGTCCTTCCCGCTCCGATCAGGCCTGCCATTCCTAAGATTTCGCCTCGTTTCAGCTCAAAGCTTACATCTTTAAACAGCCCCGCTTTTGTAATGTTTTCTACTTTTAAGACCGTCTCTCCTATGGGAACCGGTTCCTTCGGGAACATCTGGGAAATCTCTCTCCCCACCATCTGCCGTACCAAAAAGTTCTGATCTATTTCCTTCACCTTCCAGTCGCCCACATATTCTCCATCCCGCATTACCGTAATATAATCTCCAATCCGAAAGATTTCTTCCATCCGGTGGGAAATATAAACGATCGCAACTCCATCCTGCGTCAATGTTTTTATCATATCAAACAATTCTTCGCATTCCTTTTGGCTCAGAGAAGAAGTTGGCTCATCCATCACGATAACCTTCGCCTCTTTGCTGACTGCCTTTATAATTTCAATCATCTGCTGCTTGCCCACATTCAGTTCTTCCACCAAATCGTCCGCCTGAATACCCAGGTTATACATATCCAGTAATTCCTGCGCCGCCAGCTTCGCGGCTTTCTTATCCAGAAATCCATTATGCGCCTTCTCTACCCCCAGATACATGTTGTCCATGACGGTCATTCCAGGAACCAGGTTCAACTCTTGGTATACCATAACGATTCCCTGCTCCAATGCGGTCTGCGAATCAGGTATCCTGACTTTCCTTCCGTCAATCCATATCTGCCCTTCATCCTCATGATACGCCCCGGACAAAATCTTCATCAGGGTTGATTTGCCCGCCCCGTTTTCGCCGATTAAAACATTTACTCTTCCCGATACGATCCTAAAGCTCACATTTTTTAACGCATGGACGCCGCCAAAGCTTTTTGTGATATCTTTCATTTCAACATAATATTTTTCCATATGTAATCGTTATCCCCCTATCCTGCACAGAATGCCGGCGCTCTCCACCAGTTCTTTCAGTCTTTGCATTTCTTTATCTTCCGGCGTATATGCTTCGCAAGTATACTCTCTTCCGATTTTTTTATATTTTGACTCGCCAAAACGATGGTAGGGAAGCAGATGCACTTCTTTGGCTCCGATCTTTTGTGCGAAAGCACCTGTTCTGCCGATATTCTCCTCATCGTTGTTTTTCCCACCGATAACCGGAACCCTTATGATTAGATTTCCGGAAAGTTTTGCTGCCTTTTCGGCATTTGAAAGAATCAGTTCATTGCCTGCCCCGGTCAGTTTCTTGTGCATGCTGCTGTCCATATGTTTCATATCATATAAAATCTCGTCCATCATCGAAAGCGGCCGTTCCGCTTGTTTCCACGGGACGCATCCCGTCGTCTCGATCGCCAATCTCATATAGTCTTTCTTCAGGCTCTCTGCCAACGCGGTTACAAATTCGCTCTGCATTAACGGTTCTCCGCCGGAAAAGGTTACCCCGCCCTTTGATGTCCGGTAGAAAACATTGTCCTGCATGACCTGCTCCCTTACTTCTGAAACCGTCATTTCAGTACCTGCCGCCGTGCGCGCTTTTGTGGGGCATATGGCCGCGCACTTTCTGCACATTACGCATTTGTCTCTCAGCCATTTCAGACTGTCCGCCCGGATTGCGCCTGTCGGGCATACCTTATGGCAGCTTCCGCAGCCACAGCAGGATTCTACCGTAAGCAGAATCTCCGGAACAGTACTCTGGCTTTCTGGGTTGGAACACCACTCGCATCTCAAAGGACAGCCTTTTAAAAATACGATTGTACGGATACCATGTCCGTCATGCACGCTATACTTCTGTATATGAAACACGTTTCCTTTTATTTCTTTCATATATTTCTCCATTTCTTTTTATATTCTTTCGTTTTATTTCGATTTGTTTCGATATCACATATTATATTACACTCCACTTTTCGTGTAAATTCGCATTATATACAAGATTTTACTTTCGTTTTTGTATACTTTTACTATTTATAATATTTCTTTTACTTTCTTTTTGTTTCTTTTTAGCGCTATCCGCCGGATTTTCCTTATGTTTGTATAACAGCTATTCGAGAAACAAAAAATAAGTAATGATATAATTTGACTTTATGGGAAAAGAATCTTAAAATGAAAGAAAGAACAAAATGAAAGGATGATCCCGGAAATTCCGGCGTCACATAAAATCATGTTACCTGCGCAGAGAATTACCCTAATTAAAGACATTCTTCTTGACAAAAAATCAATTGACACCTCCACTTTAAGCGATTACCTGGAGGTCAGCGAAGTTACCATCCGAAAATATTTCGACCAATTGGAAAAAGAAGGATTTTTAAAAAAAGTTCACGGCGGCGCCGTCCTAAATTCCGAAGAGAATATACCCGCCTCTTCTGCCAAAGAGGACGCCCTGTCCCACAATGAAATCTGTATTGCCCTATCCGCTTCCGATCTAGTTGACGATGGGGACAGTATTTTCATCGGTTCCGGAAGTCTTTGCTTTGCCCTGGCCGCTCATCTGCATGCAAAAAAGGAATTATCAGTTGTAACAACAAATATCAATGCCGTCCCGCATCTGCAAAAAGCCGCCTCCAACATTTATCTCCTGGGCGGCGATATTCAGAACGACGGCGACGGTTTCCTGTATTCCGGCGGCCCAAGCTGCCTGCAGCAATTATCGCGCATTTATGTAAATAAAGCTTTTTTCAGCGTAGACGCCCTCGACATGAACGCAGGAATCACAACAAACGAAGTATTTCAGATTGAACTTCTCAAAGCCGTAACCCAAATTGCAGCACAGCCTGTCATACTGGCTTCCAGCCATATATTCGACCGGATTGCTCTGCATCGGTTCGGCCCGCTTCAATCGTTTCCGCTTTATGTTACCGATAATCAGATCCCTGATTCTTACAAGAATTATTTCTACAGCAATAACGTCAAATTAATATCTGCTTATAATATTTAACAAGGAGCCGCATAACTCATGTACGATAACGAAAATATTCTGGAACTCTCTGATTTATGTATTTCAACGGGAAAAGACTTTTATTTGAATCACATTAACCTGTACGTTCCCAAGAATAGCGTCTTTACAATTCTAGGGAATAATATGTCCGGAAAAACGCTTCTAATGAAAAGTATCTGCGGGATTACCCGGCCTGTTTCCGGACATATCATGTATAACTCCAATCCGGTGCATTTCCGGAATGAAAATCAGGCCAGGGAACACGGCGTTTATTATTTTACCTATCAGCCGCAGATCGTTCCTTCCCTTTCTGTACTTGAGAATCTTATTCTTGGATTAGAACACAAATTTGGCGCCCGTATCTTCCGTTCTCCCCGAAAAGCGTATCAGGCCATCTTCCATCTGCTGGAACAGTATGGGCTGACCTTTGACCTAGCTGCCAACGCCGGAGATTTGAGTTATTACCGGCAGCATCTGGTATCATTCCTCCATGCGATCTTAAGCGGCACTAAGCTCTTGATCCTTGACGAATTGATTACGTACTGTTCTCCTTCAGAACTCTTAAACCTAAAAAACTTTATTGCCAAATTATCCGCCCAGGGCGTTACGGTCATCTGCCTCGCCCAGCACCCGAATATCCTCACCATGGAATCCGATTACTACTATTCCATGCCGCAGGCACACGAGACCAGCGCCGGCGCAATCCGACCCGTTTCTGCCGCCCAATACGCAGAATCCACAATCAAAAAGCAATATCAGCAGAACCGGTATCCCTATATTAGTATGTCTCCCGGAAAAATATTGCTGGACGCCCGCGGACTTTCATCCAAATACGCCTCCGGCAGCATATTCAATCTCTCCGTCAGGGAATCTGAAGTGATTGGAATTACCGGGAATTCTATCCCCTATACACAGCACATTTTTCATATACTGTCCGGAAAAGCAACTTCCCCCACCGGCAGGCTTTCCATCCGGGGATGTCCTGTTTCAGCGCACAGGAACCAGTCCTTCGTGCATAAAAATGTTTCTTATCTAAGCGGGGATCCTTCCGGCAACCTGGCAAAAAATCTGGACATTAAGGATAACATGTTCCTGTCGGATTATTCCTCCGTTTCCCGCAACGGATTCCTGTCACCGTCAAAAATGGCCGCGTTATCCTACGAATATGTAACGATGCTGAATATGCAGAATGTTTCCTTCCGCTCCGGCGTCGAATATTTAAGCTCCGGAACCCAGCAGAAAATTGCCATCTCGAAGGCTTTAAATGTAGGCGCGGTTCTCTATTTTTTCCATACGCCTACGGCTTGTTTGGATACTGCTTCCTCTGTCGATTTTTATAATATTGTTAATTCGCTGAAACGCCATGGCCGGGGAATCTGCATTCTTTCCTACGATCCGGACGAGCTGTGCGGAGTCTGTGACAGAGTATATATTTTCAAAGAAAATGAAGAAATCCATGAAGTGAAAAACAGCCCTGCAGCCAGGCTGTACATCAAAGAAAAACTAAAATAAACGGGTTGCCGGAGAATGATTCCTCCATTCCCCGACAACCCGTTCTTATGAAATAACTGATGCTTAGAATGAGAATGTCATTGCCTTTAAGACAGCCTTTTCTTCCTCATCCAATCCATTCTGCAGCTTAAGTCCCTCTACCATATCAATATCCTTCAGTCCGCCGTCCTGACGCACGATAACCCGGTTCGTCTTACCCTCAGCCAAAGCCTGTACCGCAGCGTATCCCATACGCGTCGCTGTTACCCGGTCTCTTGCCGACGGCGCTCCGCCTCTCTGCAGATGCCCAAGAACCGTTACTCTTGGATCCAGTCCCAGTTCCGCTCGGATCATATCCGCAACCTGAGCGCCAGCGGAACCATTGCCTACCTCATCGTCCAGGCTTCCGTCCGATTTACGAGTCGCCCCCTCTGCTACGATTACCATAAAGTGTGTACGTCCTGCAAGACGCGCGCTGCGGATCTTTTCGGCAACATGCGCCTCAAAGTCCCATGGCTCTTCCGGAATCAAAACTGCCGTTGCTCCGGTGGCAATACCGACATACAGCGCCAGATTACCGGCCCGGTGGCCCATAACCTCAATAACGGAACATCTTTCATGAGACTGCATCGTGTCGCGGATCTTATCAATTGCCTCAATTGCAGTATTAGCCGCCGTATCATAGCCAATGCTGTAATGACTGCATCCGATATCATTATCGATCGTCCCTGGTATCCCTACCACTGAAATAGGAAATTCACTAGAAAGCGCCAATGCACCGCTGAAGGTACCGTCGCCGCCGATCGCTACCAACCCGTCTAACCCAAACAGACGGCAATTATTGTACGCTTTCTGGCGCCCTTCCTTTGTGCGGAATTCCTGGCTGCGGGCTGTGTACAAGATTGTACCGCCCTTGTTGATAATCCGGGCTACGTCGCCGGCCGTCATGCGGAACATATCCCCATTGATCAACCCATGCCATCCGCGGCGGATTCCAACCACCTCGATGCCCAGATACAGCGCCGTACGTACAACCGCGCGAACTGCCGCATTCATTCCCGGCGCATCGCCTCCTGAGGTCAGAACTCCAATTCGTCTTACCGCATACTTCTTTTCATTTTCCATAGTCACACCTCGTTTTCAGTATCTCATGTACTTCTCCTGACTTAAATACACACAACTATTGTAGCAATCAAAAAAAGATATGTCTATGGTAATATTGTTAAAAAGTTGCCGGGGTTTTCGTGCATTTCGCCCTATAAACATATATTGACTTTTCCTATAAATTGCGCAATGATAATAGCACACGCTGCGCATATAGGTTTGCGCAAGCGTCATGATGATACAAAGGAGTTCCTGAATTATGAATAAAAAACAAGCGTTAATCAGTGTGAATCTGGCTGTATTTTTATTTGCTACGGCAGCCCCCATAGCCAAAGGCTTCCAACTTCCTTCCATTGGAATTACTTTTGGTAGAGTATTTTTTTCTTCTATTACGCTGCTTTTATTTTGTCTGATGACCAGGCAGGATATCCGTGTAAAGAAAAAGTCCCATTTAGCGCTTCTTCTGGTTTGCGGACTGGTTCTTGCGCTGCACTGGTGGACTTTTCTGGGTTCCGCGCAGATTTCCACTGTGGCGATTTCTACCATTACCTTTTCCACATTTCCGCTGTTTGTAACCTTTCTAGAACCGTTCGTTTTTCATGAAAGGCTCTGCAAAGAGAATGTAATTACCGCAATTATCGTACTAATCGGCGTATTTATTACCATTCCGGAATTTACTCTGGCAAATCAGATGTCCAGGGGAATCCTTGTCGGAATGATATCGTCCCTTGCCTATGCGGTACTTACTGTTTTAAACCGCTTTTTATCGGGACAGTACCAGAGTACGGTGGTTTCTCTTTATGAACAGGGAACCGCCGCTATTTCGCTGGCTCCCATCGTCCTAACCATGTCGCTGCGCCCGACAGGCAGGGAGCTTGGCTTGCTTTTGTTTCTCGGAATCGCTACCACCGCCCTGGCCCACACCATATTTATCAACAGCCTCAAACATATCTCGGCAGGATTGGCCGGAATCATAGCTTCCATGGAATCCGTATACGGAATTATAATTGCGCTGGCCGTATTAGGCGAAGTTCCCTCCGCCAGGGAAATCATCGGCGCTGTCATCATTATCGGCGCCGTAGTATTTGCGCAAACCCGCAAACAGGCAAAATAAATCCGTTCCGCGGGATTTCACCAAATACATATTTTATGCCGTTCTTCCGCTTGTTCTAACGATGAATACCCGTAAAAACGCACCATGTTTTCCAGAATTTTTACGGAAAGATTTTCCCCGTTTCTGTCCATATCCCGGTACATATTCCCCAAAAGTTCTACCGTGCGGTCGGAATACGTACCCAATTCTCCCCGGGCATAGGTTTCAATCGACGTATCCCAGGACGTATCCTCATAGGAATGCAGCCTGCGCCCCCTTCCCGCCACGCCCGGATACCGCTTCGCGAATGTTTCTTCCCAGCGTACCTGCATGGCGATTAGTTCTTCTTGCTGTTCTATTCGTTTCGGACTCCGGGCGGGGAGCCTTCCCTCGATTTCCCTATACTGCTCGGGAGCCGTACTCGCCATCATTCTGGCGTACTTTTCAGTCAGCAGATTCCACCCGTTCTCTTCTGCCTCCCGCAAATCCCGCAGATAGCTTTCTAAGACCTCCCGGTTCCATACAAGGAATTGACTTTTCCTCATAATCTCAAAAGTCTCCCAGTTGTCCTGGCAGTCTGCCCTTCCGCCTTCATTCTTGACATTTTGAAACTGTTTCCACTCCAATTCTACAATCTGGTTCACTAACTGTTCTTTCATTTCCCGCCCTTCTTTCTTATCGCCTGTTCAAGCCCCGCAGCAACTCCTGTTTCTGTATTTCCAAAAAGCCTTCCCTGCTTTCTGTCAGCCCCTGCCGGTTCAGCTCCTGCACAAACAAATTGCAGATCTGTTCTATCTGTCCGATTGTTTCTTCCGCCTGTCCGTCCTCCCGCATCCCGATCAAAACCGAGAGTTCCTTTTTCAGGGACGTCAGACATGTAAATTCTTCCAGTCCGCGCATTTTCCACTTGTAAATCGGCATATAGCTGCCATTCAGCAGATAACCCGCCTCAATTGCGCTGTTGATAAATTCCGACTTGCAAAGGTAGGCGGCCTCCCGTTCATGCCGCCTGCACATCCGGCCGAAATTATATTGTCCGGCCTGCGCCATCTTTCCAAGAGCCTGTCCCAGCCTGCGCAGACGTATGTTCTCCGGATATGCTCCGAATTCCTTTCGTCTTTTGGTAAATTCCCCGAGCGGGTCGGTAAATATCTGCCCGTTGGTTACCGCGCCCAGCATCTCAGGTTCCATAGTCAGCCACCCGGCTTCTCCGGCTTTCGTCTCTGCATCCGGCGCCTCCATATATCCGGTATACCGTAAGAAGAAATCGTCGATACAGAGGACTCCCACTCTGCCTCCGCCCTGTTCCGTCACATTTCTTGCAGGGAATCCCATGAATTCCTTCGGCAGCTTCTCATAGTCCTCCTGAAGCCTTACGCCAATCTCTTCATAGTCCTCCTTTGTAAGCCACAGGCAAAAGGCCGGCCCAAAATCATGGTCTGTAGAATAAGCGTCGTCGTATCCCATGCATTCCGACCCTTCCCCTGCAAGTCCCGCCGCAATCCGTCCGATATATTCCGGATATTTTTCCTCCAGCATAGGCCTTCCGTATGCTTCATAATAGTTCCTGGAAATGTCCATTCCTTTCATCTTCCGGCTCTGAACCGCTTCTATCCGGCTCAAGGTATCCCGCGCCAGTTCCAGATTTCGTTTGGTAACCCGGTATGCGTCGTTTTCCCCATAATTGGAGAAAATCTCCTCCAGGGCCTTCTCATAACAGCAAATTGCCTCTTCCAGGCGATTGCTCCGGAAATAAGCTTCCCCCAATCCGGATAAGGCGGACGCGTAATGGACATCCTTCTTCCCCTCTGTCTCTTCAAAAATCCGCGCCGCTTCTTTCATATGCCGGGTTCCCTCCGTCAGATCCTGCATCTGGAAACAAAGATTTCCAATATTGACATGCGTAATTGCTATTTCCGTCTCTGATTTTTCCAAGGCCAAGATCAGTTCCATGGCTTTTTCCAAATCCTGCCTGGCTTCTTTTAAACGCCCGGTCTGCGCGTACAGGATACTTCGGTTATTGTAAAAGGTAGCCATCCGGTAATCCGGTTCTGCAAACTCTCTGCTGTAGATTTCATACGCCTGTTCATACTGTTCCTCCGCTTCGGAAATCTCCCCCATGGCTCTTTGAGCCGTCCCGATATTCAAAAGCATTGTAGCATAATTCGCCGTCCCCTGAATTCCCATGGCATCCGCCGTCTGCTTCGCCTGCCTGATACATTCCCTGCATTCCGCGGGTCTGCTCGTTACCCGGTAGTATCCAATCAGCTCGTTTAAAATCACAAGCGACGAAGATAAATCTCCCCATGCCTTAGCCTCAGAAAGCCCTGATTTTAAAAAACTCTCCAACTCCTTTGGGCGCTCGGCGTATACCGCGTCCAGCCGCTCCAGAAAATCATTCAACGCAAACATCTTCCATCCCCTCCTTTGTATCCCGCTGATAATTCCTATTATATGCAAAAATCTAACTTTATTCAATAAGGGGTCTCACATGGCTTCCCTAATTGCTTTGTCTGCTGGTTACTGTTCACATGTCACCTGCCGGACGCGGGCTGAATCAGGAGCCTTTGGTTTCAAAAACATAAATAGACCTTGATTGCATCTCTTTGACCACATATAATAATAGCACTGGTACTGCGTTGATTGATTGTGAAAGGTGCGTAAAATTGAATGGCGAATATACTGATTGTGGAAGATGAAAAAAACATGCGGGATATTATTGCGGAATATATGAAAAAGGGCGGACACACCTGCTTTACGGCGGGCGACGGAGTTGACGCGCTGATGATTTTAAAAAATGAACCTGTGGATCTGATGATTCTTGACATCATGATGCCCCATCTGGACGGCTTCTCTGTCTGTAAGCTGGCGCGGGAAATGAGCAGCATACCGATTATCATACTGACGGCCAAAAGCGGGGACGACGATAAACTAAAAGGCTACGAATATGGCGCGGACGACTATATGACCAAACCTTTCAGCCCAAGAGTGCTGCTTGCAAAAACGAACGCCCTGCTGCGCCGCACTTCCTGTATGTCCGTCGATTCCATAACCGCCGGCATGCTTACTCTGCTGCCCTCCTCGCATAATGTTTATCTGAACGGGCAGGAACTCAATCTTACGCATACGGAATACGAACTGCTTCATTTTTTCATGGCCAATCCCGGTCAGGTATTTACCAGGGAACAGCTCCTTACCCATATCTGGGGCTATGATTTTGAGGGGACAACGCGAACAGTGGACGTCCATATTAAAAATCTGAGGCAAAAACTGGGGGAAGCGGGAGCCTATATTATTACCCTGATTCGTTCCGGTTACAAATTCGAGGCGACGCTATGAAAAAAGAAGATTTCAACCTCAGGACTGTGCGCAAAAAAATTCTCCTGCTTACTAAAATTGCAGGTGTACTCATCATTTTATCTTACGCGGGTTTCACAGAATCCTCTCCTTCTACCGGAACTTCCTTCTTTCTGTGGATACTGTGGGTGATTCTTTTGGTTCTGGCTCTGGACTTCTTAATCGGCCGGTTTATCTCAAAGCCTATAGAATCCCTCAATCAAACGGCGCGCCAGATGGCGGAGCTTGATTTTTCAAGCCCCTGTAAGATCGAAACAAACGACGAATTTGAAGAACTTTCCCATAGCCTGAACGTCATGGCGGACAATCTGAAGCAAGCCCTGGCCGATTTGGAACGGGAAGTCGCCAGGGAGCGGCTGTTACTGGCGGAACGCAAAGAACTGGTTGACCGCCTTTCCCACGAAATGAAAACCCCATTAGGGGTTATCCGCGCTTACGCAGAAGGGTTACAGGACGCGGCCGGAACAGATGAACAGCAAACATACGCCGATGTCATCATTTCGGAAACCGAACGTATGGACGCCCTCATTCACACGCTCTTAGACCTGTCGGCGCTGGAAACCGGAGCGGCCAAGCTTACGCCGGAGCGTTTCGGATTTGTGGAATTTACAGAAACGGCCGCCGGAAGACTGCTGGCCGATATCCCGGACGCCAATTTCAAACTACAGTATGATCTGCCTGAAAAGGAAGCCTTCGTGTATACAGACAAAGCCCGCATGGAACAGGTTTTAAACAACCTGATTGTGAATGCAAAAAACCATGTTATTTCAGACGGCGTCATACGGCTTTCTCTAAAAGAAAAAGACGGCTTGCTGCTGTTTTCCATTTTCAATCAGGGCAGGCAGATTCCGGCGGAAAATCTGCAAAAAATCTGGACGAAATTTTACCGCGGCCACAGTTCCGATTATAACGGCTCCGGATTGGGCCTTGCTATTACGTCCCAGATCTTATCCATGCAGAAGCTGTCTTACGGAGCGCGCAATCTGACGGACGGCGTGGAATTTTTCTTTTCCATCCCAACCGCAGAGTAATATCTTTACAGCATCTTTACCCGACCGTTACAGAAACTTCACAGCAATTTTTTAAACTCTCCTTATTAACAGAAAGGAGGGTTTTTTATGTTTTTAGGTTTGGAATGGTACTGGTGGCTTGTGATGATAGCAGCGCTTATCATCTCTATCCCTTTGAAGATCTCGTTTTTAAAATGGCGGAGCAAGCAGAAACAGGGTAAGAAAAAGGAACTATCTGGGAAATGGGGGAATGACGAATGATCGAAGTAAAGAACCTGACTTTTTCTTACGGAAAAGACAAACAGGCGCTGCGGGGTCTGAACTTTACTGTGGAGGACGGGGAAATATTTGGATTCCTGGGTCCAAACGGCTCCGGGAAATCTACCACCCAAAAGATATTAACCGGCATCCTGAAAGGATATGGCGGTATGGTGTCCCTGTTTGGGAAAGATATAAGAAACGTACATACGCGGGATTTTTTCCAGAAAATCGGCGTTCTGTTTGAGTTTCCTTATCTGTACGCCAATTTAAGCGCCCTTGACAATCTTCATTATTTTTCCTCGTTTTATCCAAAAGAACAGCTTCGGGACGCGGAAGAAGTACTTGATGAATTGGAATTTAAAAAGGATTTTCTAAGGAAACCCGTGTCCTCTTACTCTAAGGGTATGCGTCAGCGCGTCAGTATGGCGAGGGCTTTGATCAGCAGCCCGAAACTTCTGTTTCTGGACGAACCTACCAGCGGCCTTGATCCTACCGGAGCCGTCCTCTTCCGCAGAATGATTGAAAAGGAAAGACAAAAAGGAACAACCGTATTTGTAACAACCCATAACATGCTGGACGCCGATCTGCTTTGCGACAGAGTAGCCTTCATCGAGGGCGGAAACATTGTGGCTCTTGATACTCCAAGGAATTTGAAAGAACAAAACAGCAGCCGCGGCATTGTTGTGAGTTATCTGTATCAGGGCAGAAGGGAAGAACAAACGGTAGAAGCTAAGTCGTTAAAATCAGGTATTCCTTTTCCATATGACAAGCTGATCAGCATTCACTCTCAGGAGCCGACTTTGGAGGATATATTTATCCAGTACGCGGGAAGGAGGCTGTCTTAATGCGGAGCCTTTCTTCTTTATTCCAAAAGGACTGCCGAATGATGACGTCAGGAAAATTCTTCCTTATAGCGTTTGCGTCGCTTGTACTCTATACGTTGTTCATTCACTTTGGCTACCTGAATTTCATGGAGGATCATTCCGATATTTACAATGTATATCTCTATGACCCGGCAGGAACATATACGGAAGCGTCCCCGCTCATCCATTCGGCAGCTTCTTCGGAAGAGTTAGACGAAGCGCTCGCCACGGATACCGGCGGCGTTGGAATCCGCATAAAGGACGGCAAGCCCAATATCGTGCTTTATACCGGATCAGAAAAGACCGACCGCCACAGAGCGGATTACGCGCTCTCGCTGCTGTATCCCGGAAGCAAATATAAGCCGGAAACGGTAGGCGGTTATACTGTAGAAATGAAACAGCGCAGAGAAATTACCTGCGAACTGCTGTTTATTGAGATTGCCGCCGTAGGTTTCTTGGGGATTGCGTCTGTATTGTTCAAAGAAAAACAGATGGGCGTCATCCGCATTCATGCCATTATGCCGCTGAAAAAGAGTCTGTTCCTATGTTCCAAAGTCTTTCTTTTTCTGCTTACGGATTTCATATTTGCAGCCTTAATGACTCTGATCAATGTGGGACTAACAGAAGCGGGAGGCATTTTGCCAGCCGTACTGATACAGACAGGGATCCTGTCTCTGATTATGGCTCTTATGGGTTTTTGCTGTACAATGCTGTTAAAAGATTTCAAACAATTTTCACTGGCCTATCTGGTGATCGCGCTGTTTCTTGCAACACCGGTTTTCCTGTCGGCCAACACTACAATTAAAATGGACTGGATCTATTACCATCCGTTTTACCACATATATATGGGGCTGAAAAACGCGTTTTTCGGTACGCCGGTTACAAATCCACTTTATTATATTGGTTCGGCCTGCGCCATAATCTTACTCTTTGGCGCTGCCATAGCGGCGTTTTACAAAGAGACGGGAAAGGAGGGTTGATCATGAAGGGATTGATCTATCAGCTAAAAAGCGTTAGGAAAGATAAGTTTTGTATCATGACGTTTTTCCTGCCTATTGTGGTAGCCGCGGCGCTGAATATTGCCGGCTCCATTGATCTTTCTTCTCTAGGAGAATATTATTTTTGCGTGGTTTCCGGAGCGGTTACGGATGAAACGAGGGAGTGGCTTACGCGGTACGGCGATGTTACGGTCTGTCAGACGAGAGAAGAATGGCTTTCGGCAATCAAGGAACCCTCTACCAATCTAATCGGCGTGGATATGGACGGAACTGGCATCAAAACAACTTTATCCGGCGATGAATTAACCATATGGCGGCAGGCGGCGTCCACACTTCCGGCTCTCTACGAACAGCGTGAAGCGGCGGAAGAGGTCAGTATACAAACGTTGGAACAACCCGACGTGCTGACAGGGTTTCAGCACATTTTTATGGCAATGACACTGCTCGCCGCTATATTCATGGGCTGTACGTTTAATGCAATAAACATCATTTCCGAAAAAGAAGACGGCGTTTCGCAAATCAACGAAATACTGCCTATGACGTCTACGCAATACGTTATTCAAAAAATCTTTATCGGCTTTGTCTTCGGGTGTTTGTCCGCGATTGTTACGGCGGCGGTCTGTTTCAGGCTTTCTGCCGCCGGGACAGCGGTCATGATGGCGTTAACCGCATTGTCGGCCTTTGCAGCGGCTCTGACCGGTTTGTTTGTAGGTCGCATTGCAGACGGAATGATGGTAGGCGTAGCATATATCAAAATTATTATGATTGTGTTTATGGCGGTTCCCCTTTTGAAGTACCTGACAGCGCCGGAAAACGAATTACTCTCATACATTTGCTACCTGATTCCCTCCAGCGCCACTTTTGAGGGGGTTATGGATTTAGCAAATGGCGGTATGGCGTCAGCGGGCAAAGATATGTGGATCCTAGCGGTTCACTGTGCAGGCTGGTTTTTGCTTTATCTGTTCCAATCCAAACGCCAGAAAAGATAAACAGGCGCCGCACGGTCTGAACTTTACTGTGGAGGACGGCGTAATGAACGAAAATCCATAAGAAATAGTTGATACAGCAAATAAAATCAGTATAATATATGTATATTTGGCAATGCCGTATAACTCTCTAAGCTTCAACTAAGCTATTGTAGCTATAATATAAAATAGATTGGAGTGATGTATAATGAAACTGCTATATGCAGAAGATGAAAAAAGTATGTCGGAAGCTGTAGTAGACATTCTTACTTATCATAAATATATAGTAGATGCTGTTTATGACGGAGAAGAAGCCTTGGATTATGCTGTAGCTGAATCTTATGACGGTATTATTTTAGATATTATGATGCCAAAGAAGAATGGTTTTGAGGTACTGAAAACTCTTCGGCAAAAAGGCATCAATACCCCGGTGTTGCTACTCACAGCAAAGTCAGAAGTTGAGGATAGAATCGCAGGACTTGATATGGGTGCTGACGATTATCTCCCCAAACCTTTTGCTATGGGGGAACTCCTTGCCCGTGTTCGTGCAATGCTGCGCCGCAAGGAAACTTTTACACCGGACATCTTGAACTGCGGTAACATTTCTCTCAATATGCAAAGCTACGAACTTTCAAATGGAAAGCAAGCCTTTGTTTTGCCCAAACTAGAATATCAACTTATGGAAATCTTTATGCTCAATCGAGGCATTTATTTATCAAGCGAGGACTTGCTTGTTAAGGTGTGGGGGCATGATACCGACGCTGAGCTTGGAACTGTTTGGGTATATATTTCATATCTGCGAAAGCGGTTGGCGGCTCTTGATGCCAATGTTACCATTACTGCCAAACGCAATGTAGGATATACGCTTGAGGTGGTCGGATGATCAAGACTTTACAGCGAAAGTTTATTGTAACTGCAATGACAGCAATTTCTGTATTGCTGCTGCTGCTGCTCGGGACAATTAACATTCTAAATATTTATTATGTTGGAAATCAGGTTGATAAGAAACTTGAAATGATTTCCCAAAACGAGGGGAATCCCGATAATATTCCGATGGCTCCCGGAGAAATGCCGCCGAGAGGACCGTATGGAATGAAAAATGATTATGATACCTTTATGTCCTCAAATTTTTTTGTTGTTCGATTTGATAGAAACGGAGATATTGTTTATTCAGATGTTAGCCGAATATCCTCTGTCAGTGAAGAAGAAGCGAAAGAATTGGCAGAGAAAGTGTATACTCAAAATGATCTATCGGGCAAAATTGATAGCTTTGAGTATATGGTTAGGGACAGCCGCATGGGATTTGGAAAGGTTGTAGTATTCCTCGATACCTCCGGCGATATATATTCCTATATTCGAGTATTGTTTCTTTCCGCTGCCATTGGTATTGCTTGTTGGCTTTTCATGTTGTTGTTTGTAATTTTGCTTTCTAAACAAGCCATTCGCCCCATTGCCGAAAATATGGAAAAGCAAAAGCAATTTGTTACCAATGCCGGTCACGAAATCAAAACACCCATTGCTATTATTCAATCAAATACAGAAGCAATGGAACTTTATAACGGCGAAAATAAGTGGAGTAAAAATATTAAGGAACAGACGGTCAGGCTAAATGAATTGATGAAAAATCTGCTCACCCTTGCCCGTATGGATGAAAGCAGTACTAATTTGATTCAGTCCGATTTTTCACTCAGCCAACTGCTTGCAGATCATATCGAATGCTTTAGAGAAACCTTAGAACTTCGGAGGATTACCCTCCAAACCAGCATTCAGCCAATGATTTCTTTCCGGGCGAACCAAGAACATATTACACAGCTTATCTCGGCGCTGATGGACAATACCGTAAAATATACAAATGAAGGCGGCAATGTATTGGTATCCCTTGAGAGGAATCATAAACGGATAAAATTGCAGTTTAAAAACACTTGTCAGCAGTTACCGCCCGTCCCTCCTGATAAGCTGTTTGACCGATTTTACCGCGCCGATGAAGCACGGACGCAAAAAAACGGCGGTTATGGTATTGGTTTGTCGGTAGCACAGTCTATTACCGAGACTTACAAAGGCAGAATCTCTGCCGAATATGAAAATGGCAATACAATCGTTTTTACCATTCGTTTTTAAGAACAAATCAATTGAGCCTCACAGTATTTTTACTGTGGGGTTTTTTCTAAGCCTGAACTAAGGTTGCGGCATTATAATGGCGCTATAAGATGAAGAAAGGAGTTGATTTTATGCAGTTTAGGCACGAATGGAAACACGAGATTTCCTATGCGGATATGCTCTCGCTTCGCAGCCGGTTGTCTGCTATTATGCAGCAGGACAGTCACGCCGTAAATGGAAAATATAAGATTAGAAGCTTGTACTTTGACAATTTTCGAGATAAAGCATTGCTTGAAAAAATTAACGGCGTGAATACACGAGAAAAATTTCGTGTCCGTTTTTATAACGATGATCCGTCTTTCATTCTGCTGGAAAAGAAAAACAAGATCCACGGTCTGTGCAGCAAAGAGCAAGCGGCCATCTCATTAGAAGAAGCTCGGCTTATCGCAAACAAAGATATAAAGAGTCTTTCCAAAAGCAAAAAACCGCTTATAAATGAGTTGTGTTACAAGATGCTGACCGAAAGACTTGAACCCAAAACAATCGTGGACTATATCAGAGAACCGTTTATATATGCTCCCGGTAATGTCAGGGTGACGCTTGATTATGACATCCGAACAGGGCTAACCGGCACAGATTTCCTAACCCTCGATTGCGTAATGGTTCCCGCAGGAAATGCTCCTGTTATTTTGGAAGTAAAGTGGGATGAATTTTTACCCGCAGTGATTCGCGATGTGGTACAGGTTCCGGGTACGCATACCTCGGCATTTTCAAAATATGCAGCTTGCCGTGTCTACGGCTAAAATAAAAACAATTTATGAAGGAGAAAATTATTATGAGTTTTCGGGATATTTTTAAATCAAGTTTTTTAGAAAATATATCAAGCATTTCTCTGCTGGATATGGGAATCGCCTTAGTTTTAGCATTTGGCATCGGCATGTTTATCTTTTTAATTTACAAAAAGACCTTTGCCGGCGTTATGTATTCTTCCTCTTTTGGCGTAACCTTAGTTGCCCTTACAATGATTTCAACCCTCGTAATTTTAGCGGTAACCTCTAATGTGGTTCTGTCGCTTGGTATGGTCGGCGCATTGTCGATTGTGCGTTTTCGTACTGCGATTAAAGAACCGCTCGATATTGCTTTCCTGTTTTGGTCAATTGCAGTCGGAATCGTACTTGCCGCTGGTATGATTCCTCTTGCTGTACTTGGCAGCGTAGTTATTGGTATTGTACTTTTGGTATTTGCTAATAAAAAAACTCATCTTAATCCTTATATCGTTGTGATTCGCTGCGAAAATCACGACGTCGAAATTGCCGCTATGGATTTCCTAAAAAAACAGGTGAAACGCTGTATTGTAAAAAGTAAAACCGCCAGGAAAGGAGTGATTGAAATAAATGCGGAGGTTCGTATGAAAGAGGACAACACCGATTTCATCAACATTCTTTCCGAAATGAACGGTGTGAACAGTGCGGTTCTTGTAAGCTACAACGGCGATTATATGGGCTAACAGAAGGAGGAAGCTATGTCAACGCACAAATATTTTGATAAAATTTGCTGCGTCATTCTCGCCTTAACCCTTGTTCTGACAATATTGTTTATGAATGCCAAAAGTTTGGGTATTCAAAAGGCTTCTTCTGCTCCGGGATATGAAACCCGGTTGTTTGACACATCAAAGGTACATACCGTCAATATCGTTATGGACGACTGGAATGAATTTATTGAATCCTGCACCGACGAAGAATATGCCCAGTGTTCGGTTATTATTGATAACGAAGCATATAAAAATGTGGCAATCAGAGCAAAAGGCAATACTTCGCTTTCTAATGTTCAAAATTATGGAAATGACCGATACAGTTTCAAAATTGAGTTTGACCATTACGATGGAACAAACACTTATTACGGTCTTGATAAGCTAAGTTTAAACAATATCATTCAGGATAACACCTATATGAAAGACTATCTGTCCTATCAAATGATGGGGTACTTTGGCGTAAGCGCTCCTCTTTGCAGCTATGTTCAAATTTTAGTGAACGGCGAGGAGTGGGGGTTGTATCTTGCGGTCGAAGGTGTAGAAGAATCCTTCCTTTCGAGAAATTACGGGAATGACTACGGTGAACTTTACAAGCCCGACAGTATGAGTATGGGCGGCGGTCGTGGAAACGGCGGCAAATTTGATATGGATGATTGGAAAAACGATCAAGATAATGCAAATGAAAACTCTGATTCGTCTGCCAATACGAAACCTGATCTGCCAGGTGATAACAGCCGATTCCCAGAAGACGGTATGCAAATGCCCGGTGGAATGGGACAGCAAGGCGATCATATTCAACGGCCAAACGATAGTAATCAAGGAGAGATGCAAGATGGTCAAATGCCGGGTACGAATGGCGGCGGAACGGGCGGAATGGGCAGTTCGGATGTTTCACTTATCTATTCGGATGATGAATACTCCAGCTATTCCAATATCTTTGACAATGCCAAGACAGACATTTCAGATACGGACAAAGACCGTTTAATAGCTTCTCTCAAAAAGCTGAATGAAAACAGCAGCATTGAGGAAGTTGTGAATGTAAATGAGGTCATACGCTACTTTGTGGTGCATAATTTTGTCTGTAACTTTGATAGCTACACCGGCTCAATGATACACAACTATTATCTCTATGAAGAAGAGGGTCAGCTTTCTATGATCCCATGGGACTATAACCTTGCATTTGGCGGTTTCATGGGCGGCTCGGATGCAACAAGCCTTGTAAACTATCCCATTGACACGCCCGTATCCGGCGGAACCGTAGAATCAAGACCAATGCTCTCTTGGATTTTTGAAAGCGAAGAATATACCGAGTTTTATCATCAGTATTTTGCCGAGTTTATTTCACAGTATTTCGACAGCGGTTATTTTGCAAAAATGATAGATGATGTTAAGACTATAATTTCTCCCTATATTGAGAGTGATCCTACAAAATTCTGTACCTATGAAGAATTCGAAAAAGGAATCGATACGCTCAAAGAATTTTGCCTGCTCCGTGCAGAGAGCGTAAATGCTCAGTTGAGCGGAACGATCGCATCCACTTCTGATAATCAGGATAAAGAAACTTTCATCGATGCTTCTAATCTTTCTGTCTCTGATATGGGCAGTATGGGCGGCGGACAAGGCGGCAGTATGAATAGACCGGATAACAACGGTCAAGGTCAAATGCCAGATATGAAGAATTCCAACACAAGCGATGAGCAAAATAGTTCTTTGCCGCAAATGCCTGAAAATGGTAATCCAGGCGAAACCAATGCCCCGTCAGACTCAAGCGGAATACAAGGGCAATTTCCAAATGGCGGTAACAATATGCAGCCGCCGCAAAACAATGGAGAACTGCCGCAAGATGGAAATATTCAAGGTTTCCCGCAAGGCGATAACGGGCAAGAAATGAGTCGTCCCGATAACAAAGACGGACAAATGGGAAATCAAGTACGTTCACTAAATCGTAATTCCTATTTGATTCTCGGTGTATGTACTGTAGTATTGCTTGCAGGCTTGCTTTTTGCTCTGCTTTACAAAAAGCGAGCTTGATGAAACGAAGATGTGAATATGAGAAAACTATTATCTATCGTCAACAAGACGGACGCATAAAACGCAGAACCGATGAACTGGTGTGTGCATGCAATCACAGTTTGTCGGCTCTGTTCTTTGTGCCGAGGATAAAAAATCGTATCCATTTTTATTTAGAGTTCTGATTTTACTAAGTTTAATCTAAGGTTACCCCATTATAATACAGACAGAGATACGGAAAGCAGCTTAACTTAACTCATAAAAGAAAAGGAGCGATTCATATGAAAAAAACAAAACGCATCTTGTCGCTTATATGCGCCGCCACACTTATACTATCTTTGGCAGCTTGCGGCAGTAAAGAAACCACGGACTTTTCAGGACAGACCTTATACGGGAAGGTTACGGAAATCAATGACAATACCTTTACTGTTCATCTTGGCGAATGGACTGAAACACAGGGTCCGCCACCTGAGATGCCGAACGGAAATAGTGACGGCTCACAGACACCGCCGGAAAAGCCTGACGGAGACAACGGCAATTCCCAAACTCCGCCCGAAATGCCGAGCGGAAACAGTGACGGTTCTAAGGAGCCAATGGAAAAACCGGGAGTAGTATTTCGGATATTCAGGTTAATGACATATTGGAGATAACAGTTAGCGACAATAATACTGTAAGTGCTGTTACAGTCAAATCCCTAAGCTCTATGCCCGGAGGCGGAGGATTCGGTGATCCGAATGAAGCTGTGCAAGGAGCGGCTGCCAGTACGATTGATTGATACAGACGGCACATATTCGGAAACCACATACAACTCTACCGATGATGATGAAAACAGGCCCTTGGCCTAACAAGAAAGGAGAACCGTCCGCCAAAAGGACTGCCCCCTCTTTGTTTGTATCCCTGCCGCCCCTTGGCAAAAACGCCTGCGCTTACAGACTTCTCGAAATCTCTTCCGCTTCTTTTACTGCTTCAAATACCGCGCTCCGGAATCCCATCTGCTCTAACACACGCACGCCGCCAATCGTCGTTCCCGCGGGAGAACATACCATATCTTTCAATTCTCCCGGATGCTTTCCGGTCTCCATAACCAACTTAGCGCTCCCAAGCACTGCCTGCGCGGCGAATTTGTAAGCCTGCGCTCTCGGCATACCGCAGCATACCGCCGAATCCGCCATGGCTTCAATGAACATAAAGACAAACGCCGGCGAACTGCCGCTGACTGCCGTAACCGTATCCATCAGTCTTTCCGGTACGATCTCCACACAGCTAAAACTTGAAAGAATCTTCTTAACCGTATCCAGTTCCTCCTCGGTAATCAGCTCGCACGGGCAGGACGCCGTCATACCCTCGCCTACCAGCGCCGGCGTATTCGGCATACAGCGCACAAGCTTTACATCTTTGCCGAACTGCTCTCTAAGCCAGGCCAGCGTTTTGCCCGGCGCAATGGTAATAATAATCTGCTCCGGCCTGACCTCAGACTTTATTCCACGGATTACTTCTTCATAAAGCTGCGGCTTTACCGATAAGAACACCAGGTTCGCGTTTCGGACAACTTCGTTATTATCAGCAGTAACCTGAATGCCAAACTGTTCCTTCGCTTTCTCTCGTCCCGGCGCAAATACATCCGCCCCAATAATATCCTCCGGTGTTACAAGCTTCTTCTGGATGACTCCGCCTATGATTGCAGACGCCATATTACCAGTTCCGATAAATCCTAATTTCATTGTTCTTCCTCCCAGTCTCTGCGCATATTTTATTGTATACAAAAATTATAGTTGTATACAATTTTGCCATACTTTGACCTTACTACGGATTGAAAGAAATGTCAATACTATCTCAATTCCTTTTCCAACAATTTGTCAGATACGCCTTCTGGTGTTAGCGCATTGGCATGTCCGTCATGCAGAAAAAGCTCTGAAACATATCTGCCTCAGAGCTTTCCTATACTTTTATTCTATTTGATTTATGTTTGTACCAACATCACCCTGCACCGTATTTTATAACATGCAATCCCATATTTCAGGATATTCTCTACCCCGTCGTCAGAAAGAGCGTCTTCATATCTGGTATATGCAATCTGTTTTAACGCCTCTTTACATGCCCTGTCCAGATTTCCGCCATGTGCATATTTTACTTCTATGATGATCCCCATATCTCCGGTATCCGGTTCTGCAAGAATGTCCGCATAGCCTTCGCCCATCTCCCGGTTGGAAGAAATCCCCCATCGGTTCTTCACGCCAAGAATTCCATGATCTGCTTCTCAAAAATATCCTGAATCTCCAAATTGGGGATTGCCAGTTTCAACTGCCTTCCCTCGGCCCTACCCCGCTGGGTCAGATAACCGGTGGTAAAGAGCAGGCTCCAGATATTGTCTATGGTTTGGTAGATTTCCGCATACATGAGTTCCTAATGAATTTCCTTTGTAATGACTTCTCCTGCTACCAAACGCTCGGTCTCCCGCTTGGTCTTAATATTTGCCGACTCCTGAATGAACCGTCTCACTGCGTCATTGCTGCTGGTATTGAGCCAGTAGTTTTCAGGCTGTTATTCGTCTTCAGCGCCTCCCCAAGCAGACTGCAGAGCAGGGGGAGCATCTGGTCATAATATCCATTCGCATAGGCTTTTGCCAACGGAACATCATATTCATCAATTAACAGGACGACCTTTGTATTATGATGCTTCTCCAACATTTCTGACAGTATTCTCAGACTGTCACAAAATGTAGATTCGTCCATATTGCTGTCCAAAAGGCTCTGATATTCCAGTTTGTCACGCTCACTTAACGCATCGCTCTCCAAAAGATACTGCACTTTCCCCGCTGCCCGCCTCACAGCCCTAGCTCCCATCCGGAACGCCATTTCAAAATTACGAGCGTCAATCCCTTTCAAGGAAATAGATACAACTGGATATTTTCCCATATATTCCTCACAGAGCGCCGTTTCTTTTGAAACTTCCAACCCATCAAAAACGCTTTTATCTCCATCCAATGAGAAAAAATATTCCAGCATGCTCATGTTCAGCGTTTTCCCAGATCTTCTAGGCCGGGTGAATAGGTTCACTGCTCCCCAGTTATGGAGTAAATCAACAATAACACCTGTTTTATCTACATAGTAAAAATCTTCTTTTCTAATATCTTCAAAATTTTCAATCCCAATCGGAAGTTTCTTCTTTCGCATCTCCATCTTGTTTCACGCTCCCTTCCTCATCTTTAAATCGTTTCCTGCCTTAGATTATAAAATACATTATAGCAACTAAAAAGCGGCATTTCCATAGAAATCTTCCGGTTCCCAAAACTTCCGGCCGTCAGCCGCAGTAGGCGAAAAGAGCGCTCCCCGCCTTTCGGCGGAAAGCGCTCTTTTCTATAAACATTTTAAGAAGGAATTTGAAAAAAGCTAAATTATTTTTTCTTCGGAGGCTGATGGACGCAGAGTCCTAAGCAATCTGCGCATGCTTCTGCAAATGCCTCCGAATAGCTTGGGTGCGCGTGAATAATGGATTCCGCTACCTCGTTTACGGTAATCTCCATCTGCATCAGGGACGTAGGTTCCGCGATCATTTCAGACGCTACGCCGCCTACCATATGCACGCCGAGAATTTGTCCGTACTTGTTGTCGGCGATTACTTTGATAAATCCAGCCTTCTCGCCGGACGCAACGCTTCTTCCGTTCGCCGCCATGTGAAAACGTCCTACCCGGATTCCCTCCGGATGAAGTTCTCTTGCTTTCTGCTCGGTAAGTCCTACGGAAGCTGCTTCCGGCGACAGGTACAGACAGCTTGGCACATAACGCAGGTCGCATTTTACCGCGCTGCCCTTTACTGCGTTCTCCGCGGCAACCTCGCCCATCTTGAAGGCGGAGTGCGCCAGCATGATACGGCCGTTGATATCTCCGCATGCATAGATGTTATCTACGCTTGTCTTCATGGTATCGTCTACCACGATCTTGCCCCGCTCTGTCTTAATCTGCTCCGCCAGCTTGCCAAGGCATCCAAGGTCTGCCGCTCTTCCGATGGATAAAAGCACCTTATCGCACTCAAACTCGCCGTTATCTGTTACAATAACCGGATGTCCCGCATTATCCTTAATCTCTAATACCTTACGTCCGCAATTTACGCTTGCGCCGGATTTCTTCAAGGTCTTATCCACCTCCGCTGAAATATCCTGATCCAGCATAGATACGACCCGTTCCATCGCCTCCACGATCGTAACCTTGCTGCCGAACGCGCTGAACGCGGACGCCAGCTCACAGCCGATTACGCCGCCGCCGATGATGCCCAGCCGCTCCGGAACTACTTCCATATCCAGAATCTCGTCGCTGGTCATCACATCCTTATGATCCACTCCCGGAATCGGGATACGGATTGCCTTAGAGCCGCCGCAGAGGATTATCTTGTCTGCCTGATAGGTCTTTCCTGCGCAGACTACGGTTGTCGCCGATTCAAGAGACGCCTCTCCATTGACCAGGGTTACGCCGTTGCTCTTCAGCAGACCCGCAACGCCGCCTGTCAGCGTCTTAACTACGTTGTTCTTATATGCGACCACTTTCGGCATATCTACGCTATGCTCTGCATTGACCACGATGCCTCTGGATGCGGCTGCTTCAATGTGATGAATATATTCCGCCGTTTTCAGATAGGTCTTCGTCGGGATACATCCTCTGTTCAGGCAGGTTCCGCCAACGGTATCCTTTTCAAAGATAACCGCCTTTGCGCCGAGCTGCGCTGCGCGGATTGCCGCCACATATCCTGCCGGGCCTCCGCCGATGACTGCAACGTCGTACCCGTCTTTCCTCTCAGCCTTCGCTGCCGGCGCCGCTGTCTCTGCCGCCTTCGGCGCTTCAGATACCGCTGCCGTCGCGCCTGCTTCCGGAACCTTCTCGCCGGGTTCTCCGATATATCCAACTGCCGTCAGAACCGGAACTACCGCGCCGTCCTCGTACAATTTCGCAAGAAGTACGCCTGCCGCCGGGGATTCTGTCTCCATTGTGATCTTATCGGTCTCGATCTCCATAAACGGCTCGTCTTTTTCGATTTTATCGCCAACATTTTTCAGCCATTTTACAATGGTACCCTCTTCCATATCCATACCATTCTTCGGCATATATAATTCTGTTGCCATGTTAATCCTCCATATATTCTGCTATTACAATATTTGACACCACGAATTGCCCCGCACTTCGCGCTCACGCAATCCTTTCACGCCTCCAATCCGCTCATTTTCCTCCGAAAATGGCTCCTTCTCGGTGTTTGGCGTATCCCAAGGTCATGTATTGATATGCAAATATCATACATGACCTTGGAACACTGAGTGTCAAATCAAGATACTAACCGGGTTCTCCAGCAAATTCTTCAGGTAAGATTCAAATTCGCAGACCTCTGTACCGTTCAGGATCCTGTGGTCGAAGGTCACGCAGATCATCATCTTCTTACGTACAACCACTTCGCCGTCTACCAACGCCAGCTCATCCTCCGTGCCGCATACGCCCACAATGGACGCCTCCGGCTGGTTGATGATCGGGGTAAAGCTGTGTGTGCCGTACATACCGATATTGGAAATGGTAATACGTCCGTCGCCCATCTCGTCCGGCATCAGCTTTCCTTCCCTTGCCTTCTTTGCCAGTTCCTTTGCCTTCTTAGAAACTTCCACGAGGCTCTTCTTATCAACATCCTTGATCACCGGAACTACCAATCCGTCGTCAATGCCTACCGCCATGCCTACGTTGATTTGGCTGTGTACCACATACTCGCCGCCCTCTAAGGTCATGCGGAACCGTTCAAACTCTTTCGCAGCTTTACCTACCGCCTTGATGATGAGGTCATTAACTGATACCTTATCCGGTTTCTCCTTGCCCTGATTGATCTTTGCCCTAAGTGCGAGCAGTTCTGTTACATCCACCTTAATATTCTGGGTAACATTCGGGATCTCCGTATGGCTTGCGCTCATCCTCTGTGCGATCACCTTGCGCATACCGGACAGCTTCCTGCGTTCGAGAACTTCCTCGATCTCTTTTACTGCCGCTTCGATCTCAGCCTTTTCCTCCGGCGTCAGGTCTGCGCTTGTAATCTTTCCGCGGTAGCCGCTTCCGGTTACGGTCTTTAAGTCAATCCCCATGTCCGCAGCCATCGCCCTTGCAAGCGGAGTAGCCTTGGGCTGCGCATGGATCGCATTCTCTACGTCAACCGCACGGATCTCTCCGTGGCGTCCGGAAGGTGTTACCTCCGCCAGATCAACTCCGTTATCGGAAGCAATCTTTTTCGCATATGGAGTTGCCGGGATTCCATTTCCACCGGAAAGAGCCTTAACCGGCGCTGCTTTCTCCGGCGCTGGCGAGAACGCTTCCTTCTTTTCTTCTGCCGGAGCCTGCGCGCCTGTATCTTCCGGAACCTTCTCCCCCGGCTCTCCTACGTATCCTACTGCCGTAAGCACCGGGACAACCTCGCCGTCTTCGTACAGCTTCGCAAGCAAGACGCCTGAAACCGGGGACTCGGTTTCCATAGTAATCTTATCTGTCTCAATCTCCATAAAAGGCTCGTCTTTCTCAATCTTGTCTCCTACATTCTTGAGCCATTTAACGATGGTGCCTTCCTCCATGTCCATGCCGTTCTTCGGCATACAAATTGCTGTTGCCATCCCTATTCCTCCTTCGATTATAATACGTCTCTAACTGCCGCTTCAATCTTAGCCGGAGTCGGGAATGTCTCAGCCTCAAGTACAGGGTTAAACGGTACCGGGCAGTACAGCGCGCCGACTCTCTTGATCGGCGCATCCAAGTAATAGAATGCGTCGCTGTCTGTAATCGTTGCCGCGATCTCTCCGCCGAAACCGCCGAACTGAACAGCCTCATGTACGATTACAACTTTATGCGTTTTCTTTGCGGTAGCGATGATCGCATCTTTATCAAGCGGAGAAAGCGTGCGAAGGTCAAGAACTTCTACGTTGATTCCTTCTTCCGCCAGCTTCTCAGCAACCTGAAGGCTCATCTGCACCATTCTTCCATAAGTAATGATAGATACGTCCGTACCCTCTCTCTTCACATCTGCAACGCCAAGCGGAATGGTGTAATCCTCATCCGGAATCATGCCTTTTTCTTTATATAATCTCTTCTGCTCCAAGAATACAACCGTATTGTTATCACGGATCGATGCTTTCAGTAATCCCTTAGCGTCGTATGGAGTAGAAGGAACTACAACTTTAAGTCCCGGCACATGCAGGTACATCTGCTCTAAGGACTGGGAGTGCTGCGCAGCCGCTCCTGTACCGCCGCCGGAAGGAGTACGGATTACCATCGGCACGTTTACCTTACCCGCAAACATGAAATGCATCTTCGCCGCCTGATTGATAATCTGGTCATAGCACACTGCCATGAAATCGGAAAACATCAGCTCCACAATTGGGCGCATTCCTGTAATAGCGGAACCAACGCCGGCTCCCATAAATGCCGTCTCGGAAATCGGAGTCTCGCGGATTCTCTCCGGTCCAAATTCCTCTAACATGTTCTTAGAAACACCGAACGCTCCACAGTAAGCTCCGATATCTTCACCCATAAAATATACGTTCTCATCGCGGCGCATCTCTTCGACCATAGCTTCACGAACCGCGTCTCTATAAGTAATCTGTCTCATTTCACTCATCTTATTTCCCTCCTAATTACTCTGCGTATACATCGGCTTCCAGGTCTGCAACTTCCGGCTGCGGCTGAGCCTTTGCATATTCAATTGCGTCTGCGATTGCCTGATCTGCGGTTTCCTGCATAGCGTCGATTTCTTTATCCGTAAAAATTTTGTTCTCGGTCAGGAACTGGCGGAAACGAACGATTGGATTCCTGTCCGCCCAGTATTTGATCTCTTCCTTGGTACGGTACAGATTGCCGTCGCTCTTAGAATGTCCGGACGTCCGATAAGTATGCTCAACTACCAGCACCGGGCCGTTTCCTGCCACTACATGCTCGCGGGCCTCTTTCACTGTCTCATATACGGCCAGTACGTCGTTACCGTCGCATTCATATGCTTTGAAGCCAAATGCCGCCGCCCTCTGCTTTAAGTCTTTATTCTTTACGACTCTGTCAAGCGGCGTTGACATGCCGTAGGTATTATTTGTCAGGATGAACATTACCGGGAGATCCCATGCGGCCGCAAGGTTCATAGACTCCAGGATAGCGCCTTCGTTGGAAGCCCCGTCGCCAAAAAACGCCGCGCATACACGGTTCGGGATATTCTTCATTTTAATTGTAAGAGCCGCGCCGCATGCAATCGGACCGTTCGCGCCGACAATACCGTTTGCCCCCAGGATACCGTTGTCAAAATCACAGATATGCATGGAGCCGCCCTTGCCATGGTTCGTACCGGTGGCGCGCGCCAGAATCTCAGCCATCATGGAGTTCAAATCTACGCCTTTGCCAAGCGCCTGTCCGTGTCCGCGATGGGTTGCCAGCATATAGTCCTCTTTTGTAAGAGCCGCTGTAGTACCCACTCCGGTTGCTTCCTCGCCGATACTAAGGTGCATGGTTCCGTGAACAAGTCCCTGCCCGAAGAGCCAGAATGCCTGTTCCTCAAACTTATTGACAGTCATCATACGGACCATCAGTTCTTGAAGAAATTCTTTGTTTTCCAATAAACTCTTGTCTTTAATTTCTCCCATGATAATTCCTCCTAATTAATATGTTTACATTTGTATACTTGCTTTGCTATTGCAAATCCCTTATGCTCATAATATAACACCAGTGCTTTCCCATGTCAATATATTTTTACTGAAAATACGGAAATCGCCAGTTACTGTTCGCACAGTACTTTGCATTTACTGCAAAGTACGTAAGAAAGTGATTCATGTGTGGGCAAATCCTATTCGCGAAGCGAATTTTAAATGAATTTGCGAAAGTTGCTGCGAACGGAATGAACAGCAACAATCGCCATGAATAGTAGTCACAGGTCATTTGGTAAACAGCGGGTTGAATCAGGAGCAGGTCTCTAAGCAGACCATTCAGGAGTGTTTTTAATGGAATTGAAATAGCAGCTTATGCAGACTTAGACGCGAAGGCTTTCCTGAGCGGCTTAGTCTGCGTTAGCTGATCGTTCAATGGAATGTTACTCCGTCTGCTTAGAGACCTGCTCCTGATTCAGCCCGCGTCCGGCAGGTGACGTGTGAACACTAACCGGTAATCATTCTATAACCGCGCAATTCAAGAAACTCTTTACACTAAAAATACTTATTGCTATAATAAAAGCACTGATTAACCGGATGTCCAAAGAGAAAGCCCCCGTTAAAAGCAATACTTAGTATTGCAGGCGTAACCCTACCCTCAGTGGACAAGGGGACACACGGTTTTGTCCACTGAGGGTAACAGCTATCGATGAGATAAAGGAATCCATTCCCCGGCGCGCGAAACTATCAAAGGAGACTATCATGTCAATTTCACAGGAACACAGGTATTATTTGAAACTAAAGGCATTGTACTATTTATATGAACAGGGTTATACTCAGACCGAGATCGCCAAACGTCTCAATATTTCCCGTGTTACATTAGGGCGGCTCTTAGATGAAGCAAAGGCCGAAGGCATGATAAAATTTGAAATCGTGGATATCCGAGGCGCCATGAAGACGCTTCAATTAGAAGAACGCCTGCGCCAGCAATTCGGATTGGAAGATATTAAGCTGGTAGACTGTCCGAACGCAAATGCCGACAGCGTCACCAAAAAGATTGCCTCCGAAGCCGCCGCCTATTTTGAGCAGCTCATCCACAGCAATATGAAAATCGGCCTCACCTGGGGCCGGACACTGAACAGCATGATCGAGTACCTGTCCCCGGATAAGGCCGTCAAAGACCTGCTGGTCTATACCTTGGTCGGCGGTTCTTCCCAAAGCGTAGATTTTCAGCCGAATATCCTGGCGCAGCATATCATTGATAAGTACAACGGCCGCGCAAACATTCTGACCGCTCCGTTTATGTGCCAGAGCCGGGAACTGTGCGCCGCCATCAAGCAGGAACCCGCGATTTCTTCCATTTTAGACGCATCCTGCGATCTGGATGTCACACTGGTAGGAATCGGTGAAGCGCCGGTACGGGACGCAGACCATCTTTCCGATTATCCATTTGACACAACGATGATTAACGAGTTAGTAGATGCGCGGGCCGCAGGCGATATCTGCGGAAATTTTTTTGATATCCAAGGACAATTATGTGAAACTACATTAAAGAATCGTATCGTATCTATTGATATCCGAGAGCTTCCGAACCACAAGCGGGTAATTGGAATCGGCGGCGGCGAGAAAAAAGTAAATTCTATCCTGGGTGCATTAAACGGACATTATCTACACGTATTGATCACGGATATACAGACTGCCGAGAAAGTTCTGGAACTGGCGGAACATAAGAATTCGTAAAATAATCAAAACAAACAATACCTCGGCAGTCTTCATGCGCCGAGGTATTGCTGATTAAATTTTTATCTCCCTCTTAGGAACGGCTGCACCTGCGCAGTCAACTGCTCCTTTTCTTCCAACTCCGTCAATCTGCGTTTTGCAGCCTCAGAGCCAAGTTCTATCTCCGATTCACACACCTTTTTCTCGCCTTCCCGCCTATTGCGGAGCTGCTCAGAGGTCTGCGCTTTATCCATCTCTACCGCCATTTCAGTCAGCTTAACGGCGTTGTCTTCTATCGATTCGCCGGAATTTGTCTTCTTCGGATTCTGGTATATCTTGCCGGATTCCTCCTCGCTTTCCGCCTGCTTCGCCATCTCTGACGCAATCTGTTTGTCCAGCTCTTCTAACTGCTCCTCATATTCCTCTAACTGCTCCTGGAAGCCGGAAGACGCCGTTCCCGTTTCCTCGTCCAGCGCCTTTTTCACCAAAGACTCTTTATTCATCTGGATTAATTCTTTTTGATTCATCAGATTTGCCAGTACTCCCGACGATTTTCCGTTGGGAGAAATAACCGCCGTATCGCCTCGCCTGGCTGCCTGCGCCCCTGCTCCCTGCACGATCTGTCTCTGATTCATAGCCGGATTCATTTCCCTGATCTGGAAAAGACCCGCCTGTTGGCCCGCGTAAATCTTCATCTTACATCCCTCCTGCTTTCTGTCCATCACAAAACTTAAGCGATTCCTTCTGAATATACAAAAACGCATCGCTGTGTATTCAAAATAATTGTCGGCGGGCGTTTCCTTTCGCTTAACCTCTATGAAGCAGGCGGCTTCTTTTTTGCCGCAGGCGGCAGCGCAAGCATAACGCTTAAAGAAAAATACGAATCACACTGTATATCCAACACTCCCTCATACCGCTCCACAATCGTTTTGATATTCTTAATGCCCGTCCCGCAGGCTTGGTTCCGCTTGGAAGACATATATTTCCCGTCCTGGCAGATCACTGGTGTAAAGATACTATTTTGGATTTCCATGATCCAATAATTCCCATGCGCCCCGGCTTTCAGCCGAATCCAACCGGCTCCTTTATCCTTCCCGCTTCTCCGGCCGCAGGCCTCTACCGCGTTATCCAGCGCATTGGCAAGCAGGCAGCACAAATCCACCGGGGCAATCTGTTCCTTTTCCGGCGCCTTCATAGAAACCCGGATATCAATTCCCTGCTCCCGCGCCCGGCGGTACTTGGGATTCAGCAAGGCGTCGGCAAACGCCGATCCTGTCTGCACCGCCGGCTTTCCCTGCTCGATCTGAATGTTGAGCTGTTCCAGATAATCCGAAGCCTCTTCAATCTTTCCGTCCGACAAAAGCTGCGCCAGACACAATCCATGGTTCCTGATATCATGACGCATCTTCATCGTCAGTTCATACTGCTCTTTTACGGTTTCTAAATGCCGCCCCATCAACTGATACTGCTGTCCGGCCAGCCGTTCCAAAAGGCCTGCTTCCAGCTTAACAAGAACATATACGTGAAGGGCGGCGCCGCCGAACGCAATCAGGCTGCACGGAACCGCCGCCGCAAGCGCCGTTTCCCCCGGCCAGTCGCTGATTCCGCTATACAAATCCGTTATTTTAGAAACCGCCGCATAATTAAATACAATTACGCACAGCAGCGATACGGCGTTTTTGTCTGTGAAATCACGTTTCAGCAAATACAGTTTCCTCTGCAGTATCTCCATCATCAAATATTGAATCATGCAGGCTGTAATCCCCAGAATATCCATCTCCGTTTCCGAACATCCTCTTCTCCCGTCTGCAACCGCCATTCCGTGGAAGAAAATCAGCAGTCCATTTGCCACCAGTTCCGCCGCGCAGTAAATCCATAAAGTAAAAAACGCTTTTTTAACGGCGCTTCCATGAAACAAAAATACGTTGAGAAGAAACCCGCAGCCGCAGAGATAAAGAAGGTTTTCCCCTACCGTAACGGCAAGAGAAAACCTTGCGTTCATCTGCCCGTACACAAAATTTCCAATCCAAAACCAAACATACGCATAGCGGAATCTCGCGCCAAGCATTTTATCCAGAAAACGGTATCTTAGAAAGACGTCCAGAAAGCCCCAACCTATTAACCAGGCCATCCTAATACTCAAAACACATCCCCGCTTTCTTTTAAATGCTGCATAAACGCCAGACCAAATAACTGGCGCCTCCTTTTAGACAGCGGGATGCTTTCGCCGTTATTCAGCCGCACATCCCGCTTATCGTAGCTTAACACATAAGACAGGTTAACCACATAGCTTCTGTGGCACCGAAAAAATACGTCCGGCAAGGTACGCACCAATTCTTCTAATTTCCTGTAAAACGAAATAACTTCGCACGCCGTATGCAGATAAACTTTTCGGTCAATAACTTCCAAATACAGCACGTCTTGAAACGGTATCCTCCGCACCAATCCTCCCTGCCTGACCGTAATTCCCTGGTCTTCTTCTTTCTTCAGTAAATCACATGCCTTTACCAGCGTTTCTTCCAATTTACCTTCTTCTACCGGCTTCAACAGATAGTGGAACGCCTGTACATCGTAAGCTTCTATTGCGTACTGTTCATAGGCGGTAATAAAAATTATTCTGCCTTCCTCGTGCCGCTCCCGCAGCTTCCTCGCCAGTTCAATCCCATTGTACGGCTGCATTTCGATATCAAGCAGCAAAATATCAAATGTCCCTCGGGTTAGAAGCGGCGTCCCGTTTGTAAATACTTCTATGCTGTAAGCAGCCGCATATTTGTCCAGTATCCCAGCCGCCATATTTTTCAAACGTTCCAAAAATACCGGCTCGTCTTCACATATTGCAATCCGAATCAACGCTGTGTCCCGCCTTTCTCCCGCCATTTACTGTTCTGAATGCTTTCAAGTACGAAGAATACTCTGTAAGCTACGTCGTCCGGCCTATGGGTCATTTACTTTCAGCAAGGCGCCGGCTTTTCTATCATTATAGAAAATACCGGATTACCATACAAGCAGATTGCGTGAACGGGACTTTTTTTGCCGTGAAAGGGAACTGATTTTTGTTTACAGTTCCACCCTCCTAAGCCACGCCTCTACATCCCGGTACATCGCTTCTTCTTGTTCTTCCTTTGAATGCAGGCCGCCGGCTCTATCGCCCATCGCCTGGTTATGATACCGAATCCCCTTTAATACCTCCGGCAGTTCCTGGATCACCTTCGGCTTTAGGGAATCGGAATAAACTTGCACATCCGTAATCTGTCCGCAGTCCACCTGGAACTGGATATCCACCTGCCCCCAGTCAAACCGCTCGGATATCTCGTACTGAAATTCAAACTCCCTTCCGTATACCCAGTCCCAGGAAGAATATTTCTCATACAATTCCTGAACTGCCTGTCCGTCCAGTTCTTCTTCTTTCATGACGCGGCTCTTATGTCCGTATACCTCTTCAAAAGTCTCTCTCAGCGCTTTCTTCAGCAGTTCTATGGTAAGCCCCGGGTTATAACTCTTTAGATTGGCCACCCTAGAACGCACGGACTTGATGCCTTTGGATTCCAGCTTTTTCTTAGATACATTGAGATACTTATTCAACTCGTTGAGCTTCACATCTACCATAATCGTCCCATGATGGTAGCATCTGCCTTTCTGTTCATGAAAGGCATTGCCGGAAAACTTCTGTCCGTCCACCAGGATATCATTTCGGCCGGAAAGCTCCGCATGGATACCCAGCTTTTGCACAGCTTTTAAGATAACCTCAAGCTGTCGTTTCAGGTCGTAGTTTTCCTTGCTGACCAGAAATGTAAAGTTTAAGTTCCCCAGATCATGAAATACCGCGCCGCCGCCGGAAATTCGCCTTGCAATTACCGCGCCGTCTTCTTCAATCTTGCTGATCCTGCATTCCTTCCAAACATTCTGGTTCTTGCCGATTACGATGGTGTTCTCATTCTGCCACAGATACAGAATCGCTTCATCCCTCCCGCATCTGGAAAACAGATATTCCTCGATTGCCAGATTCTGATGTGGATTTACTCCTGTACTTTCGATATACGCTGTCTTGTTAATCATGTCGTTCCCCTTTCGTCTTCTATACAATTTGCCGCGTTTCTGCTCCGTCATTCTGACTAGTCTTCCCAAATCCAAACGCCCTTACTCAGGCTGATAACCATCCATAAAGCCGCTCACCGACGCCTCGCAGCTTCTCATTGCCAATATCGTCTTCTCAAATAATTCATTCAATTCCCAGCCCAAACGCTCAGCCCCTTCTGCAATTACTTCCCGGGAACAGCCGGCTGCAAACCGCTTGTCTTTGAACTTTTTCTTGAGGCTCTTAACCTCCATATCCATCACGCTCTTAGACGGCCTCATCAATGCCGCAGACCAGATCAGCCCGGTCAGTTCGTCCGCCGCAAATAACACCTTCTCCATCTCATGCTTTGGCTCTAAGTCGCTGCAGATACCGTATCCATGGGAGCAGATACTATAAATCATATCCTCTCCCACGCCGCCTTCCCTTAGAAGCTCCGGCGCTTTCTTACAGTGTTCCTCCGGATACAGTTCAAAATCGATGTCATGAAGCAGTCCGGTGATTCCCCAGTATTCTTCCTCCTCGCCATACCCCAGTTCCTTCGCGTACCATCGCATCACTCCCTCCACCGTCAGCGCATGCTGAATGTGAAAAGACTCCTTATTGTATTTTTTCAGCAGCGCAAAGGCTTCCTCTCTGGTCAACTTACTCGTCGTCATTCTTCCTCTCCTCCTGTTCACGTTCATTTTCATAATCCTGCGTGAGCGCAAACCTTTCCTTCTAATTTTTACACAGCATCCACGCCGGCGCCTGCCAGTCTATCCGGCCAATCGCGGCGGTTAGCATTCCTGATTTACGTTAATCCTGTCTATCATCACATTCAAAATCTCCGTATCCGTAGAACGCATGCCCACGCGCCCGATATAACCCATGCTCTTAATGGTCTCTTCAATATCCCCTTTGATAATCCCTTCCCCGGGAAGAAAACTCCGGTTCTGAATACTTAGATGAAATGCCATCAGCGCCGCGTCCACGGAAGACGCAATCTTCGCCGCACAGGACGGTTTCGCTCCGTCGCACACAATGCCGCCTATATTGCCAAGAGTATTGATAATCGTTAAGGATACCTGCTCATAGCTGCCGCCGTACATATATGTAATGCCGGCTCCGGCCCCGCATGCCGCGCTTACTGCTCCGCAATAGGCAGACAAGCTCCCGATGTAATGCTTCTGGTGAATCGCAATCAGATTGCTGACCGCTAACGCACGGTACATTTTGTCCCTGGATACCTCCCACTCTTCGGCATAGACAATGACCGGCAGGGATACCGTAATCCCCTGGTTGCCGCTTCCCGAGTTAATCACCACCGGAAGCGAACATCCCCCCATTCGGGCGTCGCTTCCTGCAGCCGCTCTGGCGCAGGCCCGGGTGGTGGCTGATTTCCCCCACACATGCATCAAAGTCTTTCCGATCTGCGCCCCGTAATTATTGTCCAGTCCTTCCTGGGCTATCGCAGAGTTTAATTCCACCTGCCTGGTAATAATCTCGTCAATGTCTTCCATATTTACCTGATCCGCGAAATCCAGAATATCCTTTACCGTAAGTTTCGATTTATCCTTTCCGGCCTTCTTAGAATCTTCTTCCACCGGACGTTCCAGCATCACCTCGCCGTTTTTTACGATTCTGACAACATTCGTATGCTGGCTGACAATGGTAACCTCCGCCGTCTGCCCGCCTTTTTTAACCCGGGCGGTAATATACAAATTCTCCACACCGTCAATCAAATTACAAGTACAGAGCTTCTGTGTCACCAATTCCCTCGTCCGTGCAATATGTTCCTCAGTCACTGCCTCCAGCACTTCCAATTCCTTCTCCGCGTCTCCGCCCACGGCTCCCAAAACAGCCGCCGCCTCGATTCCCTTCATGCCGCCGGAATTGGGAACTGTAACGCCCTTTACATTCTTGATAATATTACCGCTGCAGTCCATCTCGATCCGCTCCGGAAACTCCCCCAGTACCTGCACCGCCTTGGCCGCCGCAAACGCAATGGCTATGGGCTCCGTACACCCCAGCGCCGGAACCAGCTCATGTTTCAAAATGTTCACGTAGTTGTCATACAGACTTTTCTCCATCGTATTCCCGCCTTTCTTCGTTTATCAACACCCTCAGAGGATAAGGGTACCGTACATACATTAAAACAGACCCAATACTTTGTCATTAAATCCATTGTATATCGTCTCATAATCCACATATTTCATTCCTCTATTATGAAGTCCCCTGCGGCAGGCCGCCAGCGTTCCGTCTGCAATCTGACGTCCCGGTTCCCCCTGTTTTAAAATGGCTGGGAACACATAATACACCATAAACAAACTAAGCTCCGACCTGGTTCTCCCATCCAGCTTTCCCCGCTTGTTCCGGCAGCTCTCCGTCATTGCCTGGATAAGCCGCTCTCCAATCTCTTCTGCCGCCGCTTTTCCGTCCTCTGCCTGTTCCGTATACTTCCGCATTTCAGTAAAATAATGCCCGTACTCCCGCTCGAATTCCTTCGTAAATGCCTCATAAGAGTCTTTCTTTAATGATTTCATCATTCTTGCCCTGTCTGTAAAAATCTCCTCAATTCCCTGAAGCATCCCATTCCCTCCATTTCCGGCATACTCATCCAGCCACTCTTTTCCTGCCGCTCCAAAACCTGCCAAGGCTTTTCTGCCGCCCTTTATCTGGACGCCATGCAGCCCGGCCCGCGGCCTGGTGCAAACTACGACCAGTATAGCATATTTCCATAAAGCAGTCAAAAAACCTGCGGCATCCGCAGGTTCGTCGGCAGGGAAAGCAAATCCCTCAAATATTGGTATTATGAGCAGGCGGTTCAAGACGGAAGTGAAGAACGGCTTACGGCGATGCTGCCGGAAGATATTCAGAGGCCGTCTGACCATGCGCATACGTAAAACTTTTTAAAAATCCTGCGGATACACTATACCGCATTTTCTCCGGATATCGTCTAACAATTGCATAACCGCAAGACTGTCTTTCCATGGCATTACCGCGCTTTCTTTCTTTTTCCCGACAATTGCTTCCTGAACGGCAGCCGCTTCATATTGATAACCGTTTCCCCGAATCGGAAATACCTTTTTCTCTCTGAGTCGTTCTGTCCGAAATCCGCCGTTTAATTCATAGCAATACAACGTATCAGGACACCAGAAATAAGGAATTACATACTCTCCTTTATCGGTTATAATATACGCTGTATTACTTAGTTTTTTTTCAATGGAAGACGTAATTTCTACATCTGCCCCTGATGGATACTGCATCTGCGCAAACGTAGTAAGATCGATTCCCTCTTTGTTTTTTCTCGCCCATCCTCCAACGTAATCCGGCGCTTCATCCAGCAGCCACTGGGCAAAATTTACCCCATAAACCCCGATGTCCAGAAGCGCTCCTCCTCCTAATCGTGCTTGGAACAACCGCTCTTTTTCCTTTCCGGCCTTTTCTCCAAAAGAGATCTGCATATGCCGTATTTTCCCAAACGCTCCGGAGGCTATTTTTTCCTTAATATATGAACACGCCGGAATAAAGCGGGTCCACACAGCCTCCATAAAGAACGTTTCTTTTTCTTCGGCCAGCTCCGTCAGCTTAATTAATTCTTTCCGATTCATCGTAACCGGCTTTTCACACAATACAGGTTTTCCCATCTTGAGACATAACTCTGCGTTTTCATAATGCATCGGGTGTATGGTACCGATATATACCGCGTCAATCTCCGGGTCTTTTGCAAGCTGTTCATAGCTGTTATAGTATCGTTTTGCCGCAATCGGACAATCCTTTCCTGAACGGAACGCCACAGCTCCAACCTCCGCATCTTCCATCGTCTCCAATGCCGCCGCAAACTGACCGGAAATAAATCCTCCACCCATAATTCCCCAAGAAAATTTATGTTCCATCTTCTCCACCTCTTTCCGCTTCTTTTTTTCGATATTCACTAGGCGTAATTCCAAACATTCCCTTAAATAACCGGGAAAAATAATTCTGATCTCTATACCCCGTTTTGGCCGCAATATCGCTTATATTAAAATCCGTATAAACCAATAGCTTTTTGGCTTGCGCCATCCTTACCTTATTCAGGTACTCCATAAAGGTAATCTTCATATGCTTTTTAAACATTTTGCAAAAATAGGGATAGCTTAAAAAAACATAATCGGCAACATCTGCCGTTGTAATAAAGTACATATAATTCTCATTTACATATTGAAACACCATTTTTAGCCGGTTCTCATCATTGCCAAGATACTTAATCCTCTCATCCTGCTCTTCTTTCCAGAATTTCTCTGCCACACGGTAATACCATACAATTAATTTATAGAAATCCGCCTTAACCACCAATTCATAACCGTTTTTCTTTTCTTCCACTTCCCGGAGAAGTTCATTTAGTATCTCCAAAAGTTCCCGCTCCCTGCGCGCATCCATATAGACCGGATACCTTACCTTATGATTCAGCAGGGAGGATATGTATTTTATCTCATGATCGATACCTTTGATTGTATACAGAAAGTCCGGATCAAACTGGATGCACAAAATCTTATGCTTTTCATGATTGATAAAATCTGTAAAATGTTCTTCTTTGGCATTTATAAAAATCAAAGTGCCAGGGTTCACCACCGTCTCCCTGCCGCCGATTCCTACCCGAACCTTTCCCTCTAAAATGTATAAAATTTCCAGATATTTATGCCAGTGCAGGGGGGAAGAATGCTCATGAATAAATATTTTAAAAGACGCGTCATTATCTCCGCTGACAAAATACTGTTCCTCAAAGCTCTTCTGCATTGTTCTTCTCCCCCGGCGCCGGCCGGATCATCCGTTTATCTGTTCTATTATCTCTCCAATGTACGTCTTTGCGCTGCCGATCACCTTTTCCGGTTCCAGATAATGAGAAATTTCAAAAGAAACCACTCCGTCGTACCCGATCTTTTTCAGAGAACGGAAGGTATCCTCCCAATTATTGATTCCTCTTCCCGGGGGCAGTCCATAATTCATTGTACCATCTCCATCCCGTAAATGCATGTGAAAGACCCTTTTACCAAGTTTTTCTATTACCATGGGAACGTATTCCCTCTGAATCATATGCCATGCGGTGTCAACATTTATCCCTAAGTCTTCGTCAGGAATGCGGTCAAACATCCGCATCATGGCGTCGGAATTTCCTACAATCACATTCGCATGGCCTTCTATATTAAATCGCATACCGTATTTCCTGCATATGTCAAGGCATCTTCTTAAAGCGTCCATGTACTGGTTCCATATCTGTTCCCCGTCATAGTCCTCCGGAATCTCCATGTTCTGTGTCAGTTCTGCAAACTGGGCTCCCCCTAAAAAGGGGGACCAGTAATTTGGCAGATACGATATTGGACAATGGTAGTCATTTACCCAATTTGATACCATATTAATCATGTCTGTTCCCAGTTCATAGCCGATGCCCACCATTTTTTCAAAATTCTGGAAAGCTTTTTCCCTGACTTCTTCCTCCATGCTTGCCAACCCCTGGGTCAGCTCAGTATACAATGCAAACTCCGACAGTTCCATTCCATAACCGCGAATAATCTGACGCAGTTCTTTTATCTTGTCTTTCGTATAATACACATCCACATCTTTCTGATTATGGGCAATCAATTCAACCGCTTCAAACCCCAATTTTCCAATCGTATGGATCGCCGCTTCATAGGGGGCTTGATAAGCAGGCGCTGTAAAGCACCAAACCGCACATCCTAATTTCATAATCCACCTTCCTTTACAAATACTGTCTCTTTCCTGTCCGCGCGCTTTCATAAGCCGCCGCAATTGTCTCTACGGAGCGGAGTCCATCCTCCCCGGTAGTCATTGGCTTCTTATGGTTCCGAATGCAGTCGGCAAAATGTTCCTCCATGGCGTAGAAGCCGTCCACCTCTTCATATGGATAATCTGTCCAGGCGACTTCTCCCTCCCTGACCAATTGAAATCTGGGAGCGGCGTCTCTGTCCCATGTCACAAAGAGCGTTCCCGCGTCTCCATACAACTCAAATTTATCGTAACATACGCCTTTTGGCGCAACTGTTGCAAAACTCCAGTGTCCCTGAGCCATGACGCCGTTATGATATGTAATATTTACAATGGCATTCTGCTCCGGCCGTTCATCTGAAACATGATCGATCTGCGCATCAATCGCCCGCACTTCCGAGCCAGACAACCATCTCACAAGATCCAAGTGATGGGATCCCATATCCGCAAGACATCCGCCGCCAGACAATGCGCTATCGCCGAACCATTCTGTTTTGGGATGATAGAATCTTCCTATTCCGGAATGGGACATCTGTGTTTTTACCATCCTTAGTTTTCCGATCCTTCCTGAATCAACGCATTGTTTCATAGCCTGGCAGTATCCTCTGAACCGCTCAAAAAAGGCCGACTGCAGTACGATCCCATTCCGTTCTGCAGCATCGCACATTTCCTTTGCTTCCTCAATCGTACTGGCAAAAGGTTTCTGCGTCAGAATATGCAGCCCTGCGTCCGCCGCGTCTACCGCTACCTGCCGATGCATAAAATTGGGAGTGCAGTTATACACCGCGTCAATCAGCCCGCTTTGAAACATTTCCTGATAAGATACAAAAACATTGGGAATATCAAACTTGCCTGCAAATTTCCCTGCATGTTCTTCTATTACGTCACAAACTGCAGCCAATTCTGTATTTTTCAGCCCTTTTGCCGCTGCCGCCTGCCCCTCTGCTATGGTTCCGCACCCTACGATACCAACTCTTAATTTCTTCATTCTCAAAAATCCTCCTACTCCTTTATTGCGCCCATCGTCAATCCCTGGGTAATATTTTTCTGAAATACAATGGAAATCAAAACCGGAATCACCGTTGCAATGCACGACGCAGCCATCATCATTCCATAATCTATACCGAATTTAGATGTAAATTCCGATAAAGCTACCGTAATCGTTTTATTTGCCTGGGAATTCATAAAAATCAGCGAATACATAAACTCATCCCACGCCATTAGAAATGACAGAATCCCCGTCGCTGTAAATCCTGGTTTTGCAATCGGCACAATAATCCTTATATAAGCTCCAAATCTGGAACAGCCGTCTACCATCGCAGCCGCTTCCAAATCGCCGGAAATAGAGCGGAAGTACCCGCTCATAACCCAAATCGTATAAGAAAGGGTAAATGTGACATACAGCAAAACCAGGCAAATCAGATGATCAATAATTCCCATTTTTCTAAAAATAACGTACAGAGGAACCAGCAGGGAAATCGTTGGGAGTAACTGCAGGATAAGTATCAGCATGAGAAGCTTATCCCGGAACCGGAAAGACAATCTTGCGAACGCATACGCCGCCATTCCTCCTACAGAAATGGAAATCGCCGTTGCAACGCCGGATATAAAAATGCTGTTCAGTAAGGCTCTTTTAAACACCGCCGCCGGAGAAGAAACAATCGTTCCTTTATTCACTATCGTTTCTGAAAAAAGAATATCCTGATACCTTGTCCAGACCGGCTCTGACGGAATCCATGATGCAGACAGATCCAGTAAATGCCTGGTCGGGCTGATACTCGATATGAACATCCATGCCAAAGGAAGCAGCGTCCATGCCAGAAAAACGATACTTCCGATACTAATAAGAAGAGAACGCCCCGCTTTTTTTCTTAACGATCTTTTCATTGGCTCTCCTTTCTAATAAACATCATCCGCTTTTAATATTTTCTTATATATTAGGGCAATAAAAACGGTTATCATCGTTACGATCATTCCCAGGGTTGCCCCATATCCAAAATCAAACAGTCCGAAAGTCTGGTAATAGGTATAATAACTGATCGTCATTGTGCTGTTATTGGGGCCTCCCTGCGTCAACATATAAATAATGTCAAATACTTTCATTGCCTGCGATGTCCGCAGGATCAATACGACCAGCAGCATCGGCTTTAATAATGGAAACGTAATCAACCGAAAAGAAGCCAGTACCCCCGCCCCTTCCAGCTTTGCTGCTTCGTAATGGGATTCCGGTATTGTTGCCATACCCGCCAACAGCATAATGACAAACAGTGGAAGCATCTTCCATGTATCCGCCACAATAATCACATTCAGCGCCAACCCAGGCCGCCCAAGCCATACGATCGGCTCACTGATCATCCCAGTCTGAAGAAGCAATTTATTCAAAGCGCCGTAACTAGCATTCAATATCCAGTTCCACAACTGCGCGTTAGCTACCGTCGGAACTGCCCAGGGAGCCAACATTATTGCCCTTAAATACTTCTGTCCGCGAAATGGAATATTCAAAAATAGCGCTGCCGCAAAACCCAAAATCATCTGAAGAAGCAGTGAACCAGCCACAAAATATATGGTTACCCCGACGGCATTCCAAACCTGGGAATCACCGATTACCCGGATATATTTCTCTAAACCTGTAAAACCGCTGCCGACTCCTGTCATCACATTATAATCTGCAACGGTTAGATAAACCGTATACAGCAGCGGATATAGCATAAGTCCTACTATAACAGCCATTGCCGGGGATATCATTGCTATCCCCAGCCTGGATTCTTTTCTTGAAAGTTTTCTATTCATTCTTCCTCCTGACTGTCCGCCTAAAAATCAGCTCTAATTCTTGATTTTTTCGGTTACCGAATCCTGCAGTCCTTCTAATACAGCCCGTGGCTCCTCACCGTTTGCCAGCACTTTGTGTATCGATGCTTGAAGCATCGTACTCCATTCCTGATACTGCACCACTATCGGCCTGAAATGCGCATATTCATACTGCGGAAATGCCATATCAAGTATCGGGTATTCTTCTGTCAGCTCCTGATCTTCGTATAATGCTTTTATTGTAGGCATCTGGGATACTCCCTGAAGAAAATCCTTCTGTACCTCCTCCTCACACAGCAGCTTCAAGAAGTCAACTGCATATTTTTCACTTGCAGTCGTCCTGGCCACGGCAAAACCGCCTCCGCCTGCAACGCTGCCGCTGACTGCATTCCCGGAACCAGGAAGCATGGTCATCCCTACTTTGCCCGCAATCGCTGATTCCTCTTCGCTGTTTGTAGTCGTCCAGTAAGAAGACCATCCTGTCACAAACGCCACGTCTCCCGCCATAAATGTATTCATCACATTCCGATCTGTATACGTGGTAGACGCCGGATCAATGACGCCATTCTTCATCGACTCTTGCAGCCAGGTCATTGCGGCAACTGCACGGTCGCTGTCTAACTGCCATGCACCGCTGGCTTCGGCGTCATTTTCTCTGTATTGTCCTCCAAATCCGTATAATATAGCTGTATAATCGCAGGTTAAACCCTCTGCCTGGCTCGCTCCTAAGGCCATTCCATACTTCACCAATCCCTCTTTTACCATTTTCTGAGACATTTCTCCAAGCTCTTCCCAGGTTTTAGGCGGCTCCTTGTATCCAGCCATTTTCAGTTTTTCCTTATTATAAAACAGCCATTTGGCGTCATTTCCAGTAGGAATACCATACTGTTTTCCATCAAATCTCAATTGTTCCCATGCAATATCAACAAACTGTTTGGCAAATCCATCCTCGATATACTCATCCAGAGGAAGAATCAGATCCGAATCAGCAAATTCTGCAGGCCAAACCGTATCCAGCGAAATAATATCAAGCTGGCTTCCCCCGGCAACCATTGTCATAATTTTGTTATGCATATTGTCGTATGCTTCTGAGATCAGTTCAATCTTAATTCCGGTTTCTTCTTCAAAGGTTTTTACAGCATGTTCCATCGGAGCGGTTCCCTCCGACGACATTAAAATTACCATTTTTTCAGGCTTTTCATCCGACGCCTTTTCTCCGCCTTCATCTATAGTATCTTCGGCGTTTCCGCAGGCTGTAAACAATCCCATGATGCACATGACGGCCAACATCATCGATAATAGTCTTTTTTTCATATCTACATTTTCTCCTTTTCTTAGATATAGACTCTCGGAATCTCTAAGCCTTTATTCATCTGGCTTCTGAGATTCCTTTT
>CAJURK010000009.1 GCA_910588745.1 uncultured Dorea sp.
AGGATAATACCCGCACCATGCAGGAGTAATTTTAAATAAATGCAAAATTGCAGGTAGCAAGGCGGCAGGCAGACCATGCTCACTCACACCAATAGTTGCAGTTCTTCCCCAAATACGTTAGAATAAGAATAATCTGACAGGAGAACTACTATGAATAAAAAAACATTAAGCAAATTAGAATTTTATAAGATTACGGAACTTTTAACAGAAGAAGCTTCCACCCCCGGGGGCCAGCGCAAGTGCAGAAATCTAAAACCTTCCACTGACCTGCCGCTCATTGAGACGCTGCAAGAGCAGACAGCCGCCGCTTTTACCCGCATTGTCAAGAAGGGAAAGCCTTCTTTTAGCGGATGCTATCCCATCGAGGATTCCATGAAACGTTTAGAGATCGGCGCGTCCCTAAATGCCGCCGAGCTTCTCCGCATTGCAAAGCTGCTCACGGTCTCTGCCAGGGCGAAGGCTTATGGCAGGCATGATACGGTTGATGAGTTGGCGGACTGCTTAGATATTTATTTTGAGCAGATTGAACCGCTGACCATCTTATCAGGCGAAATTGACCGCTGCATCATCAGCGAAGAAGAGATCAGCGATGACGCCAGCAGCGCTTTAAAACATATACGCAGACAGATCGAACAAATGAACGGCCGGGTTCACGCCACCTTAAACGGCATGGTAAACGGCTCGCTGCGCTCCTACCTGCAGGATCCGATTATTACCATGCGGGGAGACCGCTACTGTATACCGGTGAAATCCGAATACCGTTCCCAGGTTCCCGGCATGATCCACGACCAGTCCGCCACCGGCTCTACTTTGTTTGTGGAGCCCATGGCTGTCGTGAAACTGAATAATGATTTAAAAGAACTATATGGAAAAGAACAGGAGGAAATACAGGTAATTTTATCGCGCCTAAGCGCGGACGCGGCGAATTATATTCTGCCGATCCGGAGTAATTACCAGGCTCTGACCGAGTTAGATTTTATCTTCGCAAGAGGGTCTCTCGCCCTCTCCATGAACGCAGGCAAACCTTTATTTAACAGGGACAGACGCATCCGCATCCGGGAAGGGCGTCATCCCCTGATCGACAAAAGCAAAGTGGTTCCTATCTCGGTAACTCTGGGAGATGAATTTGACCTGCTGATTATTACCGGACCCAATACCGGCGGCAAAACCGTCACATTAAAAACCATCGGGCTTTTTACTCTGATGGGCCAGGCCGGGCTTCATATTCCGGCGCTTGACCGGTCGGAGCTTGGAATTTTTGAGGATGTCTATGCGGATATTGGGGACGAGCAGAGTATTGAACAGAGCCTCAGCACATTCTCCTCCCATATGACGAATATTGTGTCATTCTTAAAGAAAATAAAAGAAGATTCCCTGGTTCTCTTCGACGAACTGGGCGCCGGAACGGATCCAACCGAAGGCGCCGCCCTTGCGATTGCTATTTTAAGCCATTTACATGCCAGAGGAATCCGCACAATGGCAACCACCCATTACAGCGAATTAAAGATATTCGCCTTGCAGACTCCCGGCGTCATGAATGCAAGCTGTGAATTTGACGTGGCTACCCTGCGCCCTACTTATCACCTGCTGATCGGAATTCCCGGAAAGAGCAACGCATTTGCGATTGCCGGGAAACTGGGACTTCCTGATTATATCATCGAAGACGCCCGAACGCATCTGTCCGAGGAAGCAGAATCCTTCGAGGACGTACTGACCAATCTGGAGACCACCCGCAAGACCATCGAGAAAGAACAGCAGCAAATTACCTCCTATAAGCGGGAGCTGGAGCGTTTGAAATCAGAAACCGCATCCAAGCAGAAAAAGCTGGATGAACAGCGCAACCGCATCATCAAAGACGCCAACGAAAAAGCCCACGCCATTTTGCTGGAGGCCAAGCAAATGGCCGACGAGACTATAAAGAACTTCCGCAAGTTCGGCAGGGAAGGCATCTCTTCCGCAGAAATAGAAAAAGAACGGGAACGGCTGAAAAAAAAGCTGGATTCCACTGGTTCCAAACTGGCGCTGGAATCCTCCGCGCCAAAGAAGAAGCATAAGCCTTCGGAATTTAAATTAGGAGAAACAGTCAAGGTTCTCAGCCTAAATCTGACCGGAACGGTCACCTCCCTTCCGGATCCCAGAGGTAATCTGCACGTACAGATGGGCATTCTAAATTCCCAGGTACACATTTCTGACCTGGAAATCATAGACAGCCAACCCTCCTACTCTTCCGGCTCCATGCCGCGCACCTCAAAAGGGAAGATGAAAATGGGTAAATCCCTGTCCGTAAGGCCGGAGATTAATCTGCTGGGCAAAACGGTAGACGAGGCAATCTCCGAACTCGATAAATACTTAGACGACGCCTATATGGCGCGCCTCAGCCCTGTCCGGATTGTACATGGCAAAGGCACCGGAGCGCTGAGAAACGGTATCCACACCTATTTAAGAAGGCAGAAACATGTAAAGAGCTTTCACCTGGCATCCTTTGGGGAAGGAGATGCCGGCGTTACCATTGTAGAATTTAAATAAGGGGGAATAACAAGTTATGGTAAACAAACAGAAAATCCTGATTGTTGACGATGATGAAAATATTGCAGAGCTGATTTCTCTGTATCTCACAAAGGAATGCTTCGATACCAAGCTCGTATACGACGGTGAGGCCGCCCTGGCCGCCTTTGATACCTACCAGCCGGGTCTGATCCTTCTGGACGTCATGCTTCCCGGCATAGACGGGTATCAGGTATGCAGAGAAATCCGCGCCCGCTCTCAGACCCCGATCATTATGCTCTCCGCTAAAGGCGAAGTTTTTGACAAGGTGCTGGGATTGGAGCTTGGCGCCGACGATTACATCATGAAGCCCTTTGATTCCAAAGAAATGGTTGCCAGGGTCAAGGCCGTTCTCCGCAGATATCAGCCCTCCAAACCAGAGACTCGCGCAGAAACCCCTTCCAAGCGGGTTGAACATCCGGAACTGGTCATCAACCTGACCAATTATTCTGTTCTTGTAAACGGACAAAATGTTGATATGCCCCCTAAAGAGCTGGAACTGTTGTATTTCCTTGCCTCTTCTCCCAATCAGGTATTTACCAGAGAACAGCTTCTCGATCATATCTGGGGATATGAATACATTGGAGATACCCGAACCGTAGACGTCCACATCAAACGTCTGCGGGAAAAAATAGGAGACCATGCCTCCTGGAGTCTTAGCACCGTCTGGGGAATCGGATACAAATTTGAAGTAAAATAAAATTCCCTTGCCCTCCGTGGAGGGGTATTCGCCCCGACAGTAACAGTGCAAACAGTAAAGGATCCGCTATTTATGAATGATAGAAAGCTTCACTTTAACAGTACCCTGCATTTAAAATTTATACTTGTATATATTATATTTGGCTTTTTAGCCGCTTTCATAACCGCTATGATGGTTCCCGGCTTTATCCATGACCAATTAGCCGCCTCCGCCGCAAACGACTTATATAAGAGCGCTAACGTTGTCGCCACCCGCTATCTGCCCGGGTATTTTAACGAAGAAATCTCTCTTCCTGATCTGCGGATTCAATTGAAAGGAATCGTCGCTTATACGGAAGCCGCGGCATGGTTTACAGACACAAAAGGGAATATCCTATGCAGCAGCCGACCGGAAGATTATCCGCTTACCCCGGCTTTTATTGAAGATTTCAACCCGGCTGAAAATGCAGGCGCAACCTATCAGCAGGGAACTTATCATGATTATTTTGAAGATGAAGTAATTACAGTTATTGCGCCTGTTGTCGAGGGTTTCAGCACCCGCGGATACTTTCTGCTCCATCAAAACCTGGGGGATATCGCACAGCTTCAAAAAAAACTAGCGCGCCATATTTACCTTACTATTACAATCGTATACTTATTTTCCTTTATCGTTTTTCTGGCCTTTGAGCTAATGGTTTACCTGCCTTTACGCCGGATTACCGAAGCCGCCGCCCAGTATGCTCTGGGAAATTTGGATTATGAAGTTCCTGTCATTGCGGAGGATGAGATGGGGTATTTGTCCGCCTCTTTAAATTATATGTCCGCTCAGCTCCGTGATATGGATGCCTACCAGAAGACCTTTGTGGCCAATGTATCCCACGATTTCCGCTCTCCCCTTACCTCCATCAAAGGGTATGTGGAAGCTATTGCCGACGGCACCATTCCGCCGGAGCTTCAGGAAAAATACCTGAATATCATTCTGTTCGAGACAGAGCGGCTAACAGATCTGACCCGGGATCTTTTGGAGCTGAACGAATTTGACACCAAAAACCTCCTGCTGGACAAAGCTTCCTTTGACATCCATGAAGTCATCCGAAATACGGCCGCCTCTTTTGAAGGAACCTGTACTGAAAAACGGATTTCTATCGAACTTGTGCTGGCAACAAAGCATCTGAATGTAATCGCCGACAAGCGCAAAATTCAGCAGGTTCTCTATAACCTCATTGATAACGCCATTAAATTCAGCGACTTAGACTCAATCATTACCGTAGAAACTACCGACCGGGCAGACAAAGTGGTCACTTCCGTCAAAGATAACGGCGTAGGTATTCCCAGGGAATCGCTAAATAAAATCTGGGAACGGTTCTACAAAACAGACGCTTCCCGGGGCAGAGATAAAAAGGGGACTGGCTTAGGCTTATCCATTGTAAAAGAATCCATACAGGCCCACGGCGAGAATATCAACGTAATCAGCACGGAAGGCGTAGGAACCGAATTCACCTTTACCCTGCCCAAAGGCTGATTCTATAGACAAATTCAATAACCAGCGCCTCTTATTGTAAAAAACGATTGGATTTTACAAATCTCGAAGACTATACTGATGGTAAGTATGAATATAGGAGGTAGAAATTATGTCTATTACAGCAGAAACAGCGAAAGCCCACGCAAAAGATCCGGCAGTACTATGCTGCCGCGCAGAAGCCGGCATCACTATCGAACCAGCAAACCTTGAGGATCCAGCTATCTTTGATGAATTGGTAGATTCCGGCCTGTTGAATTTGGACGAATGCCTGACGATCGAACAGGTTCTGGGCGCAAAATTAACCAAGACAAGCGATTCTCTCTGCGCCCTGACCTCTGATAATGTAGAAGGTTACAAAGAAGCCGGCGCTGCAGACGAACCGGCGGAAGAAGCTCCCGCTAAGGCAGAAACGCCTTCCGTAAGCGGAAGCGCAGAGGGAATGGTTACTACCGTAAAACATGGCAAGGTAGTAATTTCCATTAAAGAAGGAAAGGATATCTATCTGGAACTTCCAATCTAGAAACCTTCATAAACGCAAAAGGGACTATCGGAACATGCAGTTTGCCTGCAATATATTATGCAAATAACGCCATCCCGACAGTCCCTTTTTTCATGTATTTCTTAGCCCCACGAAAACACGGCTTCCGATTGTTATTTTGTGTACAGCATCTGCTGCGTTTCTTTCCTATCCAGATTCTCCGCTGTCACCCAAATATATCCGGTATCAATCTCCGCTTCATTGCCGCTTTCAAGCACGCACCTGGCCTCAGCTACGACAGCCGCATACCCCATGCCGTAAGGGTTCTGCACAACCAATCCAAAAATTTTCCCATCCCTTAAGGCTTCTATCTCTTCTTTATCCGCATCGTATCCAATGATTACTACATCGTCCATTTCCATTTCTTCGCACAGCGATACCATCTTCAAAGCGGCCTGCCCGTTCGTTCCAAAAACGCCCTTGATATCCGGATTCTTTTCTAAGATATATTGATATACCTCTTCATCTGTAACCGCCTGTACCGCCTCCTCAGACAATACTGATTCATCCACTGCGGCATCCTGCAATTCTTTCTCTGCTGCAGCATCATCCTGCTCCGGATTCTCGCCATCGTCTTCTTCCTCGTTTACAGCAGGCAGCCCTGCGCGTTCTCTGACAATTCTCTCCCGCAGCTCATCCAGCCTGTCCATATAATAAATTTCCGTAACAGAGATATCCGGATAGCTCTCCTTAAGCTCCTGCGCGAAACTCTCCGCACGTTCCCTGCAGGTAATCGCTCTGCTGTCGTGAGCGAGGATTAACACCCGGCCTTCCTCTTCTAATTCTTCCGCCATATGCGCTGCCGCTTCAGAAGAAGCTTTCTTATTATCCGTTGAAATATTGGCCATAATTCCCTGATAGCTGCTGACGGAATCGAAGGTTATAATGGGAATCCCATTCTGCACCGCCAAATCAAACTGTACATTGCAGGACTGGGAATCTATAATTGAAATCCCCAGGGCTGAAGGATATCTTGCCAGCTCTTCATCCAGAATATTCACCTGCTCGTCCACATTATCCGCGTCAGCCGGCCCGCTATACACCACCTTAATCTTGTCGCCGCCTGTATAGTTCAGTTCCTTGTTCAAATCAGAGACAGCCGCCTCCGCTCCCGCCTTTACCATCTGCCAGTACTCCTGCGTACCGCCCTTTCCAATCACCGAAAAATAAGTTGCAGGCTCCACGTCCAGCCCGTCTATATTCCCGTACGCCGATGGTGATATAATTTCCAATTTCGCCTGTTTCATACGCTCCGCCGCTTCCTCCGGTGTTTCTTTCTTCTCGGTCTTAACCGGGGCCTCCTGCTCCTTTGGCTCCGCGGCGCATGCTCCCGCAAGCGCCGCCATGCAAATGCTCAGAAGCGCTGCCATCCATCTCTTTTTCATAACTTTATTCTCCCAACATAATATTAGTTACCGTCCACAGATTCCTGTCAACAATAACATATGCTATCTACTGTTATACAATAAATCTGTGAAAAAGTCTTGAAAAATTTCTTAAAATTTCTCGTATTTGTTTTTGAACATGAAATAGCTTGTATATTTACTGTTTTTGTATTATGATAATAAAAAGCTGATATATATCAGTCTTGTGAATATCACATAAACTTTATAAGGAGGTACTTATCATGGCATATGTAATTAGCGATGACTGCATTTCTTGCGGAGCTTGCGCGGCTCAGTGTCCGGCAGAGGCTATTGTTGAGGGTGATGGACATTTCGAGATTAAAGCTGAAGCTTGTGTTGACTGCGGCTCTTGTGCAGATCAGTGTCCAGTAGAGGCTATCTCTGCAGAGTAGTCCGGAGAACTCTTACCTTCAATGTATAAGAGTAATAATCGAGGAAAAGACAACCTGCGCGGTTGTCTTTTTTGTTCTTTAGAAACGAAAACGCTTCAATTATTGCGAAAGCTGTCGCATAAATCTTTGTTTTGCCCGACTGCTTCTGACAAGATCTTCTTCTTAGACATGCTATACTTCTGCATACAAAAATAAGGGGGTATTCCTATGGGAAACGCATTAAATACATTAAGTAATGCCACAAAAGAGGACACCAAACTGTATAACTGCATCAAAGAATTGTACGAGCAGGGCGTACCGTTTGAAGAATTGAAGGCATTGATTCCAGATATGAAACGCACCAGGGAGCAGCTCCGTTTCAAAAGAATGCTGGAAAACAACAATGAGATGCTGGTTTCTATGATTACAAAAGAAATGTCCTTTCTTCTGGACGCGAAAGAACGCCAGCAGGAAGAAGAATTTCGTAAAATCGACCAGCTTATCCGCCAACAGCAGAATCTGCGCAAAGAGTCGTCTCAGACAACCACTGTGGGCAAGTTAAAAAAAATGCTGCTTCCAGGGTCACTGACGTAACAAGTTAACCATACATACAAGCAAATAGAGGGTTGCCGGGAAATACTGTTTTCATACGAATATATTGGTGAAACGAAACAATATATTCGTAAAAGCACAACATTCCCTGCAGCCCCCATAGACGGCGCTCTATTCCTGCCATTTTAAATTTGCAAACTTTGTATAATCCGGAAGCCACGCCAGATTTACCGTCCCGATGGGGCCGTTTCTCTGCTTGGCAATAATAATCTCCGCCTGATTCGGCGTATCGGTATCTTTATGATAATAATCATCCCGGTAAATAAACATAACCACGTCCGCATCCTGCTCAATCGCGCCGGATTCTCTCAAGTCCGACAGCATCGGCCGATGATCCGGGCGCTGTTCTACCGCCCGGCTAAGCTGCGATAACGCAATCACCGGAACATGCAGTTCTCTTGCTATCGCTTTCAAAGACCGGGATATCTCCGAAATTTCCTGCTGTCTGGAATCACTTCGTTTTCCGATGCTGCCGCTCATCAACTGCAAGTAATCGATAATAATCAGCTTTAGGCCATGCTCCAACTTATACTTCCGGCATTTCGACCGGAGTTCTGTCACCGAGATACCAGGCGTATCGTCAATAATCAAATGCGACTTCCCGATAATCCCCGCGCTTTCAATCAGCTTCTCCCAGTCTGAATCCTTAAGATTCCCGGTTCTTAAGCTCTGTGAATCCACCTGGGACTCCAGGGAAAACAAACGGTTAACAAGCTGTTCCTTTGACATCTCCAGGCTAAATATCGCTACGCTCTGATTCGCTTTAAAAGCAACATGCTGGGCAATGTTCAGCACAAACGCTGTCTTTCCCATAGACGGCCTCGCCGCAACCAGCACCAAATCCGACGGCTGAAGCCCGGACAGCTTATAATCCAAATCCAGGAATCCGGTAGGAATCCCTGTTACGGTTCCTTTACTTTTCGACGCTTTCTCAATCCGATCCAGCGCATTTAATACAACTTCCTTAATCGGAACATAGTCTCCCGTATTCCGTCTTTGAAGTAGTTCAAAGACCCGCTTCTCCGTGGTTTCCAAAATCTCTTCCATCGATTCCGTCCCCACATAACAGGTATTCGCAATCTCCTCATTGAGCCGTATCAGCTTACGCAGCATCGATTTCTCATACACAATCTGCGCATAATACTTCACATTCGCCGAAGTAGGAACTACTACAAGCAATTCCCGCACAAATTCCAGACTGGATATCTCCTCCGGAACATCCTTTTCTTTCAGCCGTTCCTGAAGGGTAATCAGATCTGCCGGTTTTCCTTCATTAAATAGCTCTACCATCGACTCAAAGATAATTCCATACGACGCCTGATAAAAATCCTCCCTGCCGATAGCCTCTGACGCAGTCATAATTGCATCTTTATCCATCAACATGGCTCCAACGACAGACTGCTCCGCCTCTATGCTATGGGGCAGTACCCTTTTAATGAGCGCTTCCTCCATCCTTTTCCTCCGTTTCGGCTATGCCTGAAATGCACCTTTCTTGCCCTGATCTTACGCCTCTTCCCTTACCACGACCTTAAGCTCGGCCGTAACCTTCGGATGAAGCTTAACCGGAACATTGTGAATGCCGAGGTTCTTAATTTGCTCTTTTAACTGTATCTTCTTCTTATCGATCTTAAGCCCGAGCTGCTCTTCTGCCGCCGCCGCTATCTCCTTTGAAGAAACAGAGCCAAACGCCTTACCGCCCTCTCCGGTCTTCATAGATAATTCGACCTGTCCTGCTTTCAGCTTCTCGCCAAGCGCCTTTGCCGCTTCTAAGTTCTCCTGGGCAATCTTATCCTCATTGGCCTTCTGAAGCTTTAAATCATTCATATTCTTATTATTGGCCTCAGTGCCTTTTCCGGTTTTAATTAGAAAATTTCTTGCGTATCCGTCGTTAACATTCACAATCTCGCCCTTTTTCCCCAGGGATTTTACATCTTCTAATAGAATAATTTTCATCTTATATATCTCCTTCTTCAATCATCTTGTCAATCTGCGCCTTAATATTATAAACCACTTCGCTCACATCCGTGTGGTCAAACTGCGCGCCTGCCATGTTCATATGTCCGCCGCCGCCCAATTTCTCCATAAGTACCTGTACGTTCACCTCGTCAATCGAGCGGGCGCTTACATAACATCTCCCATTATATATGGTAATAACGAAGGCGGCGCGGATACCGTCGATATCCAACAGCTCATTGGCCGCCTGGGCGCCGATAATCGTTGGACTGTCCACCTTGAGATTCTCGCCTCTTGCAATGGCAAACTGCCGCCGGTAAACTTCCGCGTTGCTGATAATCGACGCCTTAGCGCGGTAAGAATCCATGTCGTCCCTGAAAATCTTACGGACATAAGGAATATCCGCTCCGCATCTTCGCAAAAACGCCGCCGCCTCAAAAGTCCTTACGCCAGTCCGGTTTGTAAAGTTATTGGTATCTACCAGCATACCCGCAAACATACTGCTGGCTTCCATCGCCGGAAGCTTAATATCTTCCGCAATATACTGCAGAATCTCAGAAACCATCTCACAGGCAGACGAAGCATATGGCTCAATATAGGAAAGCCTGGCATTATCAATGTTGTCGCTCCCCTGTCTGTGGTGATCCAGTACCACAATATTCTTCGTCATAAGCAGAAGCTCCGGGCATTCTGTCATCTGCGGACGGTTGGTATCCACCACTACCACCATCGAATTCTCATTGGCCATTTCTCTGGCTTCCCCCGAAGTAACAAACATATCCTCCGGATAATCCTCGTTTCTCACATAATCCTCATGGAGGGAACGCACTGCCATCGCAGGCTCATTCAAAACAATGTGCGCCGTCTTACCCACAGAAACCGCCGCCCGATAAATACCAATCGACGCTCCCAGAGAATCCACGTCGGTCATCTTATGGCCCATAACCAGAATATAATCGCTGGTCATCATATATTCTCTGAGCGCTTCAGCCTTCACGCGGGCCTTGACGCGGGTATTCTTAGACGTCATCTCCCGTTTGCCGCCGTAATAAGTGATACCGCTGCAATCCTTGATAACTGCCTGGTCGCCGCCTCTTGCAAGCGCCTGGTCAATGGCGATCCGGGCATAGCTATAACTCTGGCTGTAGCCTTCCCTGCTGATTCCTAAGCCGATGCCCAGCGTTACCGGGATTGCATTTCCTACATTTACAGATTTTACATCTTCCAGAATAGAAAATCGATCCTCCTCTAACAGCTTAAAATTCTCTTTGGCAAGCACGATAAAATATTTGTCCGTCTCTACCTTTTTGACAATTCCGTTTACCTTCGCGAAATACTGGTTAATCTTACGGTCAATCAGCGCAAGGAGAAGGCTCTGCCTTACTTCCTCTATACTCTCGATCACTTCGTCATAATTATCAATGTAAATAAGGCCTGCAACCAAGCGCTGCTCTTCATTTGCCTGAATATACTCATTCAGTTCCGTTACATCCTCCAGATAGACCGCGATCAAGTATTCGGATTCTACCGGAATAGCTATCGTCGTTTGAATCCCGCCAGCCTCCCGAACCGGAATCCTCCTAAGCTTCGCCACATATTCCCGCTCTTCAAACGTAAGCTCCACTTGGGTCTGCTGCCCCTCTTCTTTCGGAAAAATGCCCCGGTTAATTTCCCGCATATACCGCGACAAGCTCGCGTCCAGCCTGCTTCCTCCTCCAAGAATCGCCTCAAGCTCATCGTTCATCCAAAGAATTTTTCCATTTTCCAGCAAAATGGCATAAGGAATCTCCAATTCCTTTAAAAGCCTATTCTGCATAGCGCCATACTGAGTCGCAAACTCGACCAGCGCACGCATCAGCGTGGACTTATTATAGTAATACAGCATGCCCGTAATCGCAATATAAAATACTAGGCAAACCGCCATCACAAGCCCTGCCTTATGATCTGTATAATAAATCCATCCAGTCATAGCAATCAAAACAGCCGACATGGCTACAGGCCACTGCATATATAGCTTTAACGTCCCTTTCAGGTGTATGCCCTGCTTCTCACTCATAATCGCTCCTCCACTGCGCTCACACTTACTTCGGGAACCGCGCTCCCGCCCGCGCTCGCCGCCATGCGTCCATTATACTACCTTTTCACCAGAAAGGGAAGATAATAAATTTTTCGTTCCATGCACGAACCTGCAAACAGCAACAAGGCGCTGCTTATACTGCAGCGCCCCCAATCTTTTATTCGTATATTATGCTCCATAACCATTCGGGTTCTGAGACTGCCACTTCCAAGAGTCCGCACACATTTCATCCAGTCCCCTCTCTGCTTTCCAGCCAAGCGTCTCTGCAGCCTTCGCCGGATCCGCATAACACATGGCGATGTCCCCTTCACGTCTCGGCTGAATCTCATAAGGAATGTCCTTTCCGCATGCCTTAGAAAATGCCTTAACCATATCAAGTACCGAATATCCAACGCCTGTTCCCAAATTAATAATGTCAAGCCCAGGATTCTTAAAAATATAATTAATCGCTTTTACATGGCCGATCGCTAAGTCTACCACATGGATATAGTCTCTTACTCCGGTTCCGTCCGGCGTATCATAATCATCTCCGAACACACCCAGCTTCTCACGCTTACCTACTGCCACCTGGGAAATGTACGGCATCAGATTATTCGGAATCCCCTTCGGATCCTCTCCAATACGCCCGCTCTCATGCGCGCCTACCGGATTGAAATAGCGAAGCAGAATCACGTTCCATTCCGGATGTGCTTTCTGTAGGTCTGACATAATCTGCTCCATCATGGACTTCGTCCATCCGTACGGATTCGTACACTGTCCTTTCGGACACTCTTCGGTAATTGGAATTACTTCCGGATCTCCGTATACCGTAGCAGAAGAGCTGAATACAATATTCTTTGTTCCCACCTCATTCATTACCTTAAGGAGGGTCAGTGTCCCGGTGATATTATTGTGGTAATACTCCAGCGGCTTTTTAACGGATTCTCCGACTGCCTTCAATGCCGCGCAGTGAATAACCGCGTCAATCTTCTCGGTCTCAAATACGCCGCGAAGCTTATCCTCATCCAAAATATCCCCCTCATAGAACGAAATCTTCTTTCCTGTCAGTTCCTCTACCCTGCGCAGCGATTCCTTAGAAGAATTGTACAAATTGTCGTACACTACAACCTCATAACCTTCATTCAGCAACTCCAGAGCCGTGTGGCTACCAATATAGCCGGCTCCTCCTGTAATCAAAACAGCCATTGTATCCTGCCTCCTTATACATAAATACTATATCTTCCTATAAGAATATATCACTTTTACCAAGCTGAATCAACCTGCTTGCCTCTTTTTACTTCCACAGATGCTGAGGATAGACGCCTTCTTCTTTCATCCTCTGAAGAGCCGAAGACACCATCGGCTTATCTTCCTTGTAGGTAATCCCATACCATTTATCGTGGGATTTCAGCACTGTCACCGACGCCTTATCTTCTTCGACCAGCCTGCTTACCACTGCCGGAAGGAAATACTCGCATTTCTTAGGATTGTTCTTGATTCCCTCATCCAGGAACGCCGGGAACCCGTCGCGGATCTCTTCCAGGATACTTCTGGTAAATCCCCACATATTCAGTGAAACAATCGTTTCCGCCGGAAGGCTTGTCCAGGTCTGCCCGTCATCCTCTGAAAATGCAATTCCATCCTCCCGCTTCTCAATCCGGGTTCTTTCCGTAACGGAAACCAACTCTTTCTTCTCATTTGTAACACAAACGCCTCTGGATACATATCCATTATCCGTCATCGTATTGCCCAGCAGATATCCTACCATGGTATAACGGTACTTATCGTCATCCTCATGCGCAGTCAGATAATCATAAATAAGCCGGAACGCCTCTACCCCGTAATAATCATCGGCGTTGATCACCGCAAAAGGGCCGTCAACCTGGTCAATGCAGCTCAATACCGCGTGAGCCGTCCCCCAGGGCTTCACTCTTCCCTCCGGGATCCGATACCCCGCCGGAAGGTTGTCTAATCTTTGATAGGCGTAGCTTACCTCCATGTATTCAGATACCCGGTCGCCGATCGCAGCGCGGAAGTCCGCTTCATTCTCCTCCTTAATAATGAAAACAGCCTTTTCAAATCCCGCCCTTTTCGCATCGTACATGGAAAAGTCCATAATGATATGTCCGTCCTCATCCACCGGGTCAATCTGCTTGAGCCCTCCATACCTGCTTCCCATACCTGCCGCCATAATTACTAATACTGGTTTGTTCATACAATCATCCTCCTCATATATGTCCTGCTCCGGCCATTACCGCCGGGCTTGCAGCCACAATCCTTTCTTCTGATACCAAACCCCCGTTCCCGCATATGTTGTCAATTCTGCCGCTTACACGTCGAATATGTCCCCGCGTACGGCCTATCCCTGCAGAACCCGCGCAAGGATCTCCATACCCTTATCTATCTCCTCATAATTGATCACAAGCGGCGGAAGAAAGCGAAGCTTCGTCTTGGCTGTCAACACCAGCAGTCCCTCTTCCACGCATTTTCCCGCTGTCTCTCCTGCCGTCAGGCCCTCTTCCAATTCCGCGCCCAGCATAAGGCCAAGACCGGTAACCGACTTGATCTGCGGAATCTCTAACAGCTTTTTCTTCATATATTCTGATTTATTCCTAATCTCTTCAAGGAATTCCGGCTTCATCACCCGATCCAGCACATAAGCCGCGCCTGCGCAGGCCACCGGATTCCCCCCGAATGTGGAGCCATGCTGGCCGAATCCTAATACGTCCGCCGTCTTTTCATTCATCATCACCGCGCCAAGCGGAAGGCCTCCGCCGATGCCTTTTGCCATAGAAACTACATCCGGCTTCACGCCGAACTGCTCATAGCATAAGAACGTTCCCGTACGGCCAATCCCGGTCTGAACCTCGTCAACAGCAAAAACCAGATCCTTCTCCTCACAGATCCGCGCAACCTCCCTGACAAATTCCGCGTCCACCGGAACGACTCCGCCTTCTCCCTGGATCAGTTCGATCATAATTCCGCAGACTGTTTCATCTACCGCGTCCCGCAAACCCTCGATATCTCCTGCTTCCACAAACCGGAACCCCTCCGTAAACGGGAAGAAGAACTGGTGAAAAGAATCCTGCCCGGTGGCTGACAGCGTCGTAATCGTGCGCCCGTGGAAAGAGTTCCGGAGGGTAATCACCGTATTGCACCGCGCCCCATGCTTTTCCATCCCATACTTCCTTGCAACTTTTAAAGCTCCCTCATTAGCCTCCGCGCCGGAATTTCCAAAAAACACTTTAGAAAATCCTGTATATTCACACAGCCTTTCGGCAACCTCCACATCCGGCTGCGTACTGTAAAGGTTAGAAACATGCTGCAGCCTGCGGGCCTGCGCCGCCACTGCGTCCGCCCAACCCGCGTCCGCATATCCAAGGCTGTTCACGCCGATACCGCTGGTAAAATCAATATATTCCTTTCCTTCCGGGTCTTTGGCAACCGCTCCCTTTCCCTCCACAAGAGCTACCGGAAACCGCTTATACGTATTCGCAATATATTTACTGTCTTTCTTTTGAATATCCATTGAATTCATCTTGCATACCTCCCTGCTTACCTGAAATTATAGCACGTACGGTATAACCTATCAAGCACACATCGGATTTATAATTTGCACAATAGTTTGGGAATAACAGCAGTTCTCCATTCGCGATAACTTTTAATGGGGCTATCGGAAAACGCCATTTGCTCAATATATTGTTTACCCGGTTCAAGAGTACAACAAAATATCGCAAACAAACTGCATTCCCCGCAGCCCCATTCATCTGCATCGACTGATTTTCATATCAAAATAAAATTCATCATCCTTCTCCGCCGGCTTTCACATCCAGCGTCTGCCTGATAGAAATGATCTCCGTCTGGTTCTCCTTATACGCGGCCTGCGCTCTGGCCCGCTTCACTTTCATAGCTTCCGGAGTCGCCTCCGCCTCCATGCGGGTCATCTCCTGTTCATTCCGAATCGTTCTCTTGGCCAGTTCCAGCGCCGCCTGGTCTTTCAGCATCCTCTCGGCTTCCGTCTCTTTCTCTTCTCCGGCCGTCTCCTTAAGATCTATATCCCCGTCTTCCTCCGCTTCGGTCTTTTCGGTCTCCTCTGCCGGCTCCTCAATGCCAAGCTCTGCTTCTTTCGCTTCTTCCAGATCTTTCTCCGCCTTTGCCTTTTCGGCTTCTGTCGGAAGCTTTGCATATCTGCCGCTTTCTACGAATTCTTTTGTGGATGTTTCAAGCGCCATATGCTTGTAATGCTCCTGCATAATCAGTTCAAACTTCTTCTCTTCCGGAATAGCAGGATTATTTTTAATGTTGTTGACCGCGCTTAAAGACGTAGCCGTATGCGCCATCCTGACGCGCTGGGCTTCTTCCTTGGTCTTACATCTTTTCAGCTCTTTCTCATAATTTTCCCGCTCCGCTTCCATAGATTTTATCTTCTGATATTTCTGCGGATCCGTCTTCTGCAGGTAATCCATCTCCTCTGCCGTCAGCTTCTTTCCGCTCTGCAGTTTTAAGTCAATCTGCGCAGAAAGCTTAGATGAACCGTCCTGCCTGGACTTGCGGATCTCTTCCGCCTGCTGTCTTATCGGGTCGTTCAGCTTCGTACTGCCGTCCGCGGTAAAATCACCCGTGTTTTTCTTCCTCTGCCACTTCATCTGCATTTCCATATTCTTTGTAAAATTGCCCATATTCTGAACCGTAAAGAAATTCATCCGTACCGCCTCCTTTTCCTTACTGCCGCTCCGTTCAATCAATGCTTATATAATAATATCGGCAGACATAGAAAATAAATAACCTAGTGCGAGAATAAAAAGCCCCTGGATATCGCGTCCAGCGGCTTTTTATTCTAATACTTTATTCTGTCTGTCACTTACTCCTGAACATACGGCATCAATGCAATATGTCTTGCTCTCTTAATAGCAACGGTCAGCGCTCTCTGATGCTTTGCGCAGTTTCCGGTGATTCTTCTCGGAAGAATCTTACCTCTCTCAGAGATATACTTTCTCAGCTTTGCTACATCTTTATAATCGATCTCGTTATTCTCTTTGCCACAGAATACACATACTTTTTTTCTTCTGCGTCCGCCGCCTCTTCTCTTGAAGCCGCCTTCCGGACGATTGCCTTTATCGTAAGCCATGATGCTTTCCCTCCTAAAAATACTTTTTCTAAGGAAGTCCTGCGCGGTTAAGCTCAAAAATACCCCGCTAAGCTCCGCAGAACCAACTTCGTGCTAAGCTCATGCTTCGTCTTGCATTCACTAAGCACCCTAATTGAATGGTAATTCTTCATCTATTCCATCCGGAATATTCATGAAGCCGTCGCCGGCTGGTGCGCTTGGCGCCGGTGCGGGAGCTGCCTGATAACCGCTGCCCATGCTCATATGCGACTCGCTTGCCGCCTTGCTCTCTGCAAATTCCTGATCCTCTACTACCACATCGGTCGTATAGACTTTCTGGCCGTCCCTGTTGGTATAGCTTCCAGTCTGAATTCGTCCTGTTACAACAACTTTCAGTCCCTGGCGCAGATATTTCTCCGCAAACTCAGCGCTTCTTCCAAATGCCACGCAGCCGATAAAGTCCGCACTCTGCTCGCCGTCGCCGTTGCGGCGGAACCTTCTGTCAACCGCAAGCGTATATCTTGCAACTGCAGTCGCGCTTTCTCCCGCAGAATATCGAACCTCCGGATCTCTGGTCAGGCGTCCCATCAAAATTACTTTATTCATTCTTTTCCCTCTCTTCTTCTATGCCTCGTCTTTCACGCATAAATATCTGAGCACGTTGTCCATAATGCGAATTCTCTCTTCTACATCGCCTGGAACTGATGCGTCAGATTCGAAGTGGATGAAGTAATAGTATGCTTCTTTCATCTTCTGAATTTCGTAAGCTAATCTTCTCTTACCCCATTCATCAACGTCCGTCACATTGCCACCGAAACGGGTGATTAAAGCTTTTACCTTCTCGATAACCTGTGTTCTCTCGTCGTCTTCGATTTTTGCATTGACTACAACAGTTAACTCATACTTATTCATGTAGTTTGCACCTCCTTCTGGTCTTTTGGCCCCTGCTTCTACCCAGGAGCAAGGAATTACCCAACCGGGTAAAACAATATATCACAATTCGATATGATACCATAAATCCCCGGCTCACGCAAGCATTTTCACGAAGAATTTCTTAGGATGGATTCTTAGAAGCGGAGTCCGCAGCTCCCATTCGAGAAGCAGATTTTAAATGGATTTTCGAAGCCCTTTTGTGTTCTTTTCCACCAGTTTCCTGGCAACCATGATCTGATGTCCGCAACCCATGCATTTTAACCGGAAGTCCGCTCCTACCCGCAGAATCTTCCACTCAAAACTTCCGCAGGGATGCTTCTTTTTCAGCCTTACAATATCTCCAACTTCATACGTATATGCCATATCCGGCCTCCTCTAATCCAAATTTTTCTCGGAAATCTTAACTCCCCTTACCACCATACGGTTATCGTCGCTTTCTTTCGTGCAGGTGGACAGCGTTACCACCAAATCTCGGCTTCCCACCTGCACTCCGGTTTCATAAGCCGAACCGATCCGCGTTGTTTCCAGAAAATCGTCAAATTCTTCCGTTGAACTAAATTCCGTTATATAAGAATCCGACGTCTCCTTTACGATTCCCGCCGAATAGATCTGGTAAGTGATCTCCCTGCCGTCCGGCGTATAAATATAGAAATACTGATTCTCTTCCCAGAATGATTTCTCCTGGTACTTTTCCAATTCATGGAACATAGAATTATCCTTCATCCTGTGTCCGTAAATAATCGTATTCTTATCATTAAAATCCGGATGATTGATATAATTAAGGAAGATCGCCCCTACCGTATTCTCGTTTGCGGAAAACGTCTTGCTTAAATACAAATCGTTATTGTCGGTCTGAACCAGGGGATAGTTAATCTGCGCCGGTTCCGGATAAAATCGGAGCCACCCGACCGTATCGGGATTTATCGCAAGAAGCTCGTCAAAATTCACCCGGAAATTATTCTTATCTTTCTCCTCAACAGCAATCTCCCTAATTTTATCGTATTCTTTCTGGCCCTTAAAATATCCGCCGAAAATCTTATATAACTGATACCCGGAAAAGCAAAAAACAGCCAGCGCCACCACCAGAATTACCGTACTGACTATCCCGCCCTTTTTCCTTCGCCTGTCCCTCTTGTAATGTTTCACTTCCTTCATCGTATCCCCTTCTTTCTCTCATATTTTCTGCCGCCCCGCACAGGCGCGCTTATATGCGTAACAATAGAATAACACATCCTCTTTATTTTTTATAGATTTTTTAGAGGAAGTTTATTGACTTTACTTCTATATAGCGTATGATTTTTACAGAGGTGATGATTATGCGGGAAAAATTCGCGCGTTTTATGGCAGGACGCTATGGTATGGACTCCCTGGGACGCTTTACGATGGCGCTGACGCTGCTCTTTATTGTTTTAAATTATTTTACCAGGAACCGGCTTGTTCCGCTCCTTGCTTGGGCGGGAATTATCCTGACCTATTACCGGATGTTTTCCAGGAACGTTTATAAACGGTCGGCGGAAAACCAACGGTACTTAAGCCGCACGGCAAAACTGCGCCGCTGGTTCTATACCCAGAAGAATATCTTCGCCCAGCGAAAAACTCATCGTATATACAAATGTCCTTCCTGCAGGCAGAAAATCCGCGTTCCTAAGGGAAAAGGCCGGATTGAGATACGCTGTCCCAAATGCAGCGCTACATTTATCAAAAAAAGCTAAGGAGCAGCGCTATGTTCGGTTATATTGCAATCAATAAAGCAGAGATGAAATTCAAGGATTTCGACATTTACCATGCATATTACTGCGGCCTCTGCAAGGTCCTGAAAGACAACTACGGCAAAGCAGGTCAGCTTACCCTGTCCTACGATATGACCTTTCTGGTCCTGCTGCTGTCCGGCCTGTACGAGCCGGACGCTGAAAATATGCGGGTGAACTGTGTCGCCCACCCATTCCAAAAGCATACGGCCAGAATCAATCTCTTCACATCCTACGCGGCGGATATGAACTTAATCCTATCCTATTATAAATGCATGGACGACTGGCGGGACGAACGCAGCAAAAAAGCGTACATAAACGCTCGTTTGCTCCACGGCAAAGCAAAAAAGCTGGCTGAGAAATACCCCCGGAAAACAGATCTTCTCGCAGACAGACTGCGAAAGATAGCTGTCTGCGAGAAGAAAAACGAACAAAATCTAGATAAAATGGCCGGGCTTTTCGGAGAGATTATGGCCGAGGTCTTTGCCTACAAACCGGACGAATGGGAGTTTTCCCTCCGGAAATTTGGATTTTTCCTGGGAAAATTTATTTATTTGATGGATGCTTTTGAAGATATTGATGACGATTTGGCAAATGGGTGCTATAATCCTTTCAGAGAAGCCTATGAACGCACTGATTTTACAGACTACTGCAAGCAGATTCTGACTATGATGATTGCGGAATGTTCCAGGGAATTTGAGAAACTTCCCATACTTACCCATGCAGAGATTCTCCGCAATATCCTTTACTCCGGCGTATGGAGTCGGTATGAAGCGGTGTGTGCAAAGCGTCGGCGCAACGCCGCTAAACCTGATAAAGGACGGAGGCTTCTAAAAAAGCCGGGGAACTAACCATATATTCCTTTGCAGTATTTAGGAGAATGAAAATGACAGACCCATATCAAATATTAGGCGTCCCGCGGGATGCCGGCGACGACGAAATTAAGAAGGCTTACCGAAGCCTGAGCAGAAAGTACCACCCGGACGCCAACATCAACAATCCCAATAAAGAACACGCGGAAGCCAAGTTCAAAGAAATCCAGCAGGCTTACCAGCAGATTATCAAGGAGAAGGAATCCGGTTATGGTTCCTGCAGCGGTACGGGCAGTTCCGGTTCTTATGGAGCCGACGATCCTTTCGGCGGTTTCTGGGGAAATTTCGGAGGCGCAGGCTCTTACCGCCAATCCGCGTCTTCCTCCGGCAGCGAAGAAGATCTGCATCTGCGCGCCGCCGCCAACTATATTAACAGCCGCCATTACCAGGAAGCCCTGAACGTATTGAATACAATCAAAGAGCGCTCCGATAAATGGTACTACTACAGCGCCGTGGCCAACTCCGGCCTGGGCAATAATGTAATTGCCCTGGAACATGCCAAAACTGCTTATCAGATGAATCCCAACGACATGCAGTACCAGGTATTGCTGCAGCGCCTGCAGAGCGGCGGGAGCTGGTATCAGACCAGGCAGAACCCCTACCAGGCCTATCCGATGGCCGGAGGAAACTACTGTATGAAGCTTTGTATCGCAAATCTGGTCTGCAACCTGTGCTGCGGCGGCGGAATGTGCTGCGGCGGGCCGGGTTATTATGGAGGCGGATATATGTAGCGCCGCCATAGCAGCTTCGTTACTTTTGCAAATTTTCCGCCCGATAAACGGGCTATTCCCAATTAAGAGGTACTAATTATGAAATCACTTGTTCTAGCCGAAAAACCATCTGTGGCGCGGGATATTGCCCGCGTCTTGCATTGCCAAAAAAATATTTCCGGCGCCACCGAAGGCAGCCGGTATATCGTAACATGGGCTCTCGGCCATTTAGTAACCCTTGCCGACCCGGAAGAATACGACAAGAAATTCAAGGAATGGGATATGTCCTACCTCCCTATGATCCCGGAGAAATGGCAGCTTGTTGTCATGAAGCAGACTGCAAAGCAATATCACAATGTGAAAGCTCAGCTATTCCGGAAGGATGTCTCTGAAATCATTATTGCCACCGACGCCGGCCGCGAAGGCGAACTGGTGGCCCGGTGGATCCTAGACAGATCCGGCTGCCGCAAGCCGGTGAAACGGCTCTGGATTTCTTCTGTAACCGATAAGGCCATCCGGGAAGGATTTTCCCATCTGAAAGAAGGACGCGCTTATGAGAACCTTTACCGGGCGGCAAGAAGCCGCGCTAAAGCAGACTGGCTGGTAGGCATCAACGCCACGCGTGCGCTGACCTGCAGACACAACGCCCAGCTTTCCTGCGGCCGCGTCCAAACTCCGACCCTCGCAATCATCGCTCACCGCGAAGAACAGATTCGCTCTTTCCGTCCCAAGGATTACTATGGCCTCACCTGTCAGGCCGGCGGCATCACATGGACCTGGCAGATCAAAAAAGGCGGCGGCTCCTGTACTTTCCGGAAGGAATCAGCCGATCAAATACTTGCCCGGCTGAACGGGCGGAAGCTTCTTGTGACAGAAGTGAAAAAATCTGCAAAAAAGACCTATGCTCCGGGACTTTACGACCTGACGGAACTTCAGCGGGACGCCAACAAACGCTTTGGCTTCTCCGCCAAAGAGACCTTGAATATCATGCAGCGTCTCTATGAAAACCACAAGGTACTGACTTACCCGCGTACCGATTCCCGGTATATTGGAACTGACATTGTCCCCACGATAAAGGAACGGTTAAAAGCCTGCAATATCGAACCGTATAAAAAATTCATCCCACAGCTTATGAAAAATCCACTCCGGGTAAGCAAATCCTTTGTAGACGATAAGAAGATAAACGACCACCACGCAATCATCCCTACGGAAGAATATGTCCAATTAGACCATATGACAAATGAAGAACGGAAAATCTATGACCTTGTAATCCGGCGTTTTATCAGCATCCTATATCCGGCATTTGAATATGAGCAGACCACCCTCCAGGCAGAAGCCGCCGGGGAATCCTTTACCGCATCCGGAAAGCAAGTCAAGGCCGCGGGCTGGAAAGCCGTCTATGAGGACAGCCTCCCAAGCGACTCCGATGAGTATGATGACGCTGCAGAGCCATTTGGCAGTCCCAAAGACGCCTTCCGCCTTCGGAACCAGTCTCTCCCGGCCATCGAACAGGGAACTGCTTATCCCGTTACTAAGGCCGGCATCACCCATGGAAACACAAAGCCGCCCGCAAGGTTTACCGAAGCCACACTACTCTCTGCTATGGAAAATCCGGTAAAATACATGGAAACACAGGATCAGAAAGCGAGAAAAACATTGGATGAAACCGGAGGTCTGGGTACAGTTGCCACCAGAGCCGATATCATCGAGAAACTGCTCCACTCTTTCCTCATCGAAAAGAAAGGAAACGAGCTTTTCGTAACCTCCAAGGGCAGGCAGCTTCTGACCCTTGTGCCGGAGGATTTAAAGAAGCCGGAGCTTACCGCACAGTGGGAAATGAAGCTGGCGGATATTGCCGAAGACGGCCGCAAGGAATCTGCATTTATCACCGAGATCGAACAGTACACAAGGTCTCTGATCAGCGAGATCAAGACTTCCAGCGGCGCCTACCGCCACGATAACTTAACAAACTCCAAATGCCCCCGCTGCGGCAAACGGATGCTCTCCGTCAGCGGAAAGAACGCAAGACTTCTGGTATGCCAGGACAGAGAATGCGGCTATCGGGAAACCGTCGCGCGTACAAGCAACGCCAGATGTCCTGGCTGCCATAAGAAAATGGAGCTTATAAAGCGGGGCGAAGAAGAAACCTTCGTCTGCACCTGCGGCTATAAAGAAAAGCTCTCCGCCTTCAAAACAAGGCGCCAGAAAGAAGGCGCCGGCGTGACCAAAAAGGATGTACAGAATTACATGAAAAAACAAAAAAAAGAAGCGGTGAATACTGCGTTTGCAGACGCACTTTCGGGAATCAGGCTTGACTGATTCCCAAAAGTACAGCCTTGTATTAAGCTAGCTTTGCAGACGTGCAGAGGGCATGGATAGCGAATGCTATTCCTTGATAATTTTTTCACATATTTTTATATCCCTATAAGCTCTCTCAAGGTTTCAATGACTGTGTCAGCCTGGCTCTGGTCAACCCGAAAGCGTTCCTCTCGCTTTGCCGCCACATACATGCCAGCCGCTTTGGCGGCGGCAATTCCGGCTTCAGAATCTTCAACTGCCATACACGCTTCCGGCAAAACCCCCAGTTCTTCTGCCGTATACAGATAGATTCCCGGGTTGGGTTTGCTCTCATCAAACTGTTCCCCACTTACAACTGCCTGGAAATATTCCGCAAGACCGCAGTCTCCCAGTACCTTTTCGATCTCCGGCATGGAAGATGATGAGGCCAGCGCCAGCTTTTTTCCCATTTTCTTTAAATAAGCAAGCGTCTCCCTTACACCGTCGTTCAAAATCATGCTGTAATCCATATCATGAAACTTAGGGGCATCATAATACGCTTCCCTGAGAGCCTTAAAATCTTCTTTCCTTCCATAAGCCCGCCAGATTTTTTCAAGAGCTTCTTCCACATCTGAATCAGAATGCCCAAGCGTCTTCCTGTAAGCCTCGTCAGAAAGTTCTATCCCATATTGCCTGAAAAATTCTTTTTCCCATTCGATATAGACAATTTCACTGTCTATCAGAACCCCGTCCATATCAAATATTACCGCCTTCATCTCCATCTTACCAGCTCCCCATTACCCGTCCCTAAGGAATTCATTAATAATCAAACTTCCTGTAATATCTCCGAAAACTTAAATCATGCCCGGTTCTGGCAGAAAGATATCCCGCCAGCAGATAGGTAACCTCCGAAAGCACCGCGGGTGCCATAAGAACCTGAAACTCATCTCCGATCCCCCGCACCTTATACTCCGCCATATCCAACACGTAAAATTTTCCGGCGTATTTCCTTGCAAATTTTTCCACTCTCTCGTCCAAAGGCCGGTATTCGTCGATTCCCTTTATCAGGAACATCAAAAGGTTCCCATCTAGAAGCTCAAACGGTCCGTGGAAAAATTCTCCGCTTGTCACAGACGTTGTCCTCTTCCACTGCATTTCCTCCAGCACACAGTTTGTAAACACATGAAGTTCTCCCCACAGTGTGCCGCATCCCGCCCACAGGCTGTAGTCATACCGGTCAAGCGCTTCCGCCATCGCTTCAAGCTCTGACCCATGCGCCCGCATACATGCGCCCAGCCCCTTGTGGAAGCCTGCCATTTCCTCAATCCACTTTGGGTACAGCGGGTATTCCCCTCTGAGGAACAGAAGCCTTAGCAGGAAAATATAAGCCACTGTGTATACATCCTCCCGGGGCATGAGGACATGCGTATCAGACAGGCCCGCAATGGCGGAATCTTCCTTCTCGGTAAAAGAGACGATATGGCAGTCCTTTTTCCTTCCGATTTCAAGCGCGCCTATCGTTTCCTTTGTATCTCCCGTAACTGACGCCGTAAGGAGCAAAGTTTTCTCTGTCAGGTAAGGCTTATGCACCTTTACGCAGAACTCCGCCGCCTCCTCCACATAAAGCGGAAGTGAAGTCTCCCTCTGGAGGATCTGGGCTATGCATAAAAATTCGCCCCACGTGCCGCCGATGCCAATCATCAGGACATTTTCTATCCCTTTCCCAAAGGCTTCGGCTGCGGCCGCCTCCAATTCCTCACGCTGCCCATATACCTCCCTGCCCCCCTCAACGAATTGTTCAAAATCAAATACTTCTTTCATGTTTTCCCATCATCCTTCATACCCCAAATCTAAATTGTCAAAATACCAAAATACGCGCCCAAAATAGAGACGGCAAACAGGATAAACAATACAAGCATAGGCTTCAGCCTCTTTTTCAGAAGATAGTAGGTAAAACCAAAGATCCCAAGAGGTATAAGTCCTGGAATAATGCTGTCCAAAAGTTCAACCAGCGTGGTCGCCTCATCGCCCTGCCCGAATGCAACCGGCACCTCCGCATAGATCATCTCTCCGACCATTGCCCCAGCCACCATCAATCCGATAATGGACACCGCAAAGGTGACAATTTTCATAAGTCCGCTTTTTTCCACCTTGTCAAGGAAATTAATTCCAAAATCGTACCCGATAAATGTCAGGATATAACGCAGGACAAAATGAGGGACATTGTAAATCAAAAGGAACAGGATCGGCCCAAGAATATTCCCCTGCAAGGCAAGGGACGTCCCGATTCCGGTGGCAAATATCTTAAGCGCCCCCCAGTAGATAGAATCTCCGATCCCGGCCAGCGGCCCCATAAGCGCAGTCTTCACATTGGTAATCGTATCTGTATCAAAGTTTTCCTTCTCTGCCGCCCGCTTCTCTTCCATCGCTACGCTGATGCCCAGTGGGAGCGTTACGACATGGGGCGTTGTATTATAGAATTCCAGATGGCGAACCATGCTTTCCCTGAACTCCTTTTCGTCATCCTTATAAATTTTACGGAGCGCCGGGATCATTGCGTAGCAATATCCTACATTCAGCATACGCTCGGCATTATAGCTGTTCTCATTTGGAATGGATCTGTAAAATACCCGTTTCAGATCTTTCTTTTCAATTACTCCGTCATATTCCTGATTTTTCTTAAAAATCATCAAATCCACCTCCATCTTCTCCTTCCGCCATACTAAGCGCAGGCGCCGTCTGTTTTGCGTTCAGTACGTAGATTGCCGCGATAATTGCCGCAAATACCGCAACTCCGGTCGTTGACAGGCCAAAATACTGAATCATAAAATATCCCAGAAAAAAGAACGGCGCTACGTTTTTCTTCATAATCATCTGTGCCAGCATCGCAAATCCCAATGCCGGTACGATGCCGCAAGCCGCCTCCATGCCCACCTGGACAAATTCCGGTATGAAATCCAGAGCCGCCACGACCGCGTCTGATCCAAAATAAAATGCGAACGGAACCACCGGCAGACAGTTATAAAGAACCATCGGCCACAATACAGCGATCCTTCCGATTCCCCGGTAATTTCCTTCCAGCGCATATTTATCCGCTCTGTGGGCAAGCCAGACCAAAATCGGCGTATCCTTCACCGTATTGATAGCCAGCATAATCGTCGCCACCGGAAGCCCAAGAGTCAGCGCAGCCTCGGGACCCGCTCCTGCCTGTATTGCGAACGCCACTCCCAGTATTGTTCCCACAACCATATCCGGCGGATCGTACGCCCCGATGGATACCGCCCCGATAAACGCAAGTTCCATAGTGGCTCCCATAATGATTCCCGCCTTTAAATCCCCCATAACAAGCCCTGTCAGCGTACCCATGACAATCGGCTGGTTTAAAAGGCTATCTCCGAGAAGCCATACTGAATTTCCCATAATTGATACAAGATACAATAATAGTGCCTTTACTAACATTTTCTTTGTTCTCCTTTAGAATTTCTTAAGTGCATTTCTTAAATTCACCGACTTTTGGGAGGGCAGTCCCTGAATCTCAATTCTGACTCCCGCATCCATCGTTTCAGTCAGTACCCCCTTCTCCTCCTTGTTTATAAATACGTTTGTAGAAATTGATTTTCTTCCTTCTGACGCACGCGTCTCCCCAAGGTTGATATAGCCGATAGACAGTTCCCTAGCCAGCCTGCATGCATCCGCCACATTACCGCAGACAATGAAAAGCTTATATTTATCCGTCACGCCGCTTTTTACTGCTTCGATACTGTCCGCAACCGTCTTTGCCACCACTTTAACCCCCTGGGGTTTTGCAAGCTTCACGGACGTCATCATAAGCGGGTCTTTAAGAAGCTCGTCATTTGCCAGCAGGATACAGTCAATTCCCAGATAAGAACTCCATGACACCGCAACCTGACCGTGGAGCAGCCTGTGGTCTACCCTCAATAATTTTATCATACGCGTATCCCTCCTTTAAAACTCGTCCAGAGGAATATCCTCTGAATTTTCTGAAAATTCATGGTTACAGAACCTCATACCCTCTTTCGCACGCTGTATGCATTCCGCAATGATGCTTCCTGTCTCCGCTCCATCTTCTGCGCGGATCAGAAGTTCTAACACAAGCGACAGATTCATACCGCTGACCAGATACACATTTTTCCGGTTCATCAGACCAAGGAGTTCGTTATTTACGCTTCCCCCAAAGATATCTGTCAAAATCACCGTCTCCGCGTCCTCGCCGAAGCTCTCTATTCGTTTTGCTGCCTCGTCTTTTATATCGGCGTCCCCGTCCACATATGCGCAGATATAAGAAATATCCTCCCGTTCTCCCAAAATCATCTCCACAGAGCTTGCCATTCCCCGTGCCAGATATCCGTGGCTCATTAATATAAAGTGTCTCATCCATTCACCCCCATTTTACGTTACCAGGCCGGCCTGATACATCTTCTCATAGGTCTCCGTCTTAGAATGAACCAGCGCGTCAAACTGATCGTACTCTGCCCCGTTATCATCCCACCTGCCTGTCTCCTCTGTGATTTTATAAGAAAGATATTGGAAGTACACAACATTGAACAGTGGCGAAAGTAAATCAAACCATCCCATATCTTCTGTTTCAATTCCCAGTTTCCGGCTGATAAACGCGCCGGAAAACCCATAAACATTAGGCGTAAAACATCTGCTTGCCTCTCGTATCTGCCGTATTCTCTCCCGCACATCCGTAAAGCTGTCCAGAAAGAAAAGCGTATAATCCTTTTTTACCTGAATATTCGGCCCATGTATGTATTCCTCCGTCTCATAGGCGCTGCATATGCAGTGTACCGTCTCGCTGATTTTTAGCGCCCCCTCCATGGCTGTCCCCACATTCGCGCCGCTGCCCATGATATAAACCTTTTCCATTTGGTTTAAAGAGTCTTTATTCTCCTCGTAAAAGCGCCTTGCCTCCTCATAGACAATTCGATGCGCCTGCCCGGCTTTCCCAAACAGAGCCGCTATCCTCCCATATTCATCCTCTCCAAGCTTTTCCTGTGCCGCTGCCGATTCCATGGCAAACAACATAAGAAACTCCATCAATACCACAGAGCCTTTTGTCGTATAACCCACAGTCTCCACACCCATACCATAATCAATCAGCAGGCTGCACTCCTCTTTTATATCGCTGTCCGAATCACCGGTCAGTGCGATAGACGGCCTCCCCATCTCCTTCAGTTTTCGGGCCGCCCGGATCGCATTGGTACTATAACCGCTCTGAGAAATCACCAGCGGCAATGTGTCCTTAGGTAAAGTATCCACATAATGGCAGAAATAAAACGGCGTCAAAACTCGGATCTGGATTCCTAAGAGCTTTTCCATAAATGGAACTGCACAGCGGGCGCTGTTATTCGACGACCCCGACGCGATCAAATCAATATTCTCATACCCCCCTCTCACAAATTCATTCACAATCTCCTCCAGAAGCTTTTTCCGGTTTTCAAAATTTTTCTGAAAAACCTCCGGCGTCTCCCGAATATAAAAATCCATGGTAACTTGTTCTTTCATACCTTCTCCTTTTGTGGTTTATTTATAATACCAATTTTAAATTATAATACACCAAAACATTCCACTTGTCAATTGCTATTGTATCAACAATTTTTACCACCGCAAATGGAGTTCCTGTTCACACAGCAACCAAATGGACACAAAAAAAGCTCTCGGATATTATTACCCGAAAGCCCTCTTTCTAACCGGCCGGACACACTCATCTGCCGCTGTTAATTTTTCTGTATTTTACATATTGGCTGACCACAATGACGTCTGGATTAAGGAATTCCTCTGTGTATTCCACAATGTTTTTCGCGGCGTCAACGGAACTGTTGCTGTAAAAATATACCACCTTTCCTTCCGGTATCCCTAAAAGCCTCGCTTCCTTTTCCCCACAGGCCTGAAGATTCAAGTTTACATTAAATTTGACAGGAAGATGACCTTTTGACTCCATGTATTTATATAGAGACAGTTTAGAAAAATCATATTGCTCAATATCCGGGAACATAGCAAAGGGTACATATGCATACTGAACCATCACCGGATTATCTTTTTCATACCTCACTCTCCCCAGCGCAAATACTTTATCCTCCTTTTTGATCCCCAGCTTCTCTGCTATATATTTGTCATCCTCGATAAACTGGGAAAAAAGTACTTTATTTCCCGCCTCGCTCCCTAAATAAGCCATCAGGGAAGTAAAACCGGTATCCCTGATCTTTTCCTCCTCGCTCATATCCAGCTTCCTGCTGCTTAATTCATTTACAAAGGTTCCCTTCCCCTGCCGCCGGCATAAAAGCCCTTTCTCCACAAGGCCTTCGATCGCTTTTTTCACAGTAACCCGGCTCACTCCATAGGTCTGCGCCAATTCCCGTTCACTTGGTATCCGCATCCCGGCAAAATATTCTCCATTCTCAATTTTCTTTAAAATAATATCCTGTACCTGTATATACAGATGCATTCTGTAATCAATTGGGTTATTCCCATTCATAAAGCATGATCTCCATCTTCTCTATTGGGGCCTTCATATAGGCATACGCGGCAAAACGGTTCTCCCTTTCCAAAAGCGATAATTCCTCCTTGACCAGAGGCGCAGATAATGGCAGATTAAAAATCCCCTTTTCCATTTCATCTGCATATATGATATTCGTTGTGAAAAGGCTCTTCTGAATCTCGATATGATAGTCGTCAAAAACCGAAAAAACTGATTCGGAGGATAAGAGTTCCCCCGCCATGCCCGGAAACATATCCTCCTGGACATAAAACCCTTCTAAGCCTATGACAATTCCATCCATCTCATAGATCCTGCGGATCTCATGAAGCTTCGTCCCTAAAGGCAGGCGGAATTTCTCACTTAACCGCTTATTTGTTTCCACAAGGCTATACGACAAAGGCTTTGCTTTTAATTCCTTATCCGACAGACACAGCCGCCAGCCGATCGAATTCTCATTCACCCGCAACTGGCACCGGGGCGGCATAATAAAATATCCGCTCCTCTCCTTTGCCACAATGATTTTCTCATTCACCAGACGCGAAAGCGCCATACGTATCGTCTTTCTCTGTACCCCAAATCTCTCTGCCAGCTCCCGTTCAGGCGGGAGCGCCATATCCGGCTTGTACTCCATATGATCAATATTATATTTTAACTCATGCGCAATTTTCCGGTCTAACGTATATGTTCCCATATCCTTGTTCCCTATATCCTCACTGTCCGCTTCTTATGGCCGGACTTATAGTTTTATTATACAGCCGAAAAATTTATCTGTCATTTCTTTTTTTGGTAAATCTACAGGAAGCGAAAATTGGGGTTACTGTTCGCTCCGCTCTTGGCGGACGGCAGATGGCTACCTGATATCATATACGCTTCTAAGCCGTATCTTCTCCGCTTTTCCGGAAAGAATCTTTACGCGTCTTTCGTCCCCGTTCAAGTCAAAATAATTGTCGGACAGGATAAGGTCTTCTCTTTCATTCTGCACTTCTACGCTTTTTGCGTAAGCGCCTGCCGACACAATGATTTCATCTCCCTCCATGCGGTAGGAAAGCTGCGGTTCCTCATACCGGAAATACTTCGGATAAGAAAAAATGACGGTTCCCTCCGATAGAACCCTGCCCTCCTGTCTCATCTCATAGCTTACATACTCGGAAAACACGTCAAGCTCCGGCAGCAGCTCCTTATCCAGCCATACGGAAGAAAGCGCGGGAACTGTCACCTCCCTTGTCCCCCCGTCGCGCAGCACCTCTGCGCGCGCATCCCGCAGCGCCCAGGACACCAGCACGCGCTGCTCATTTCTAGTCTCATTTGCCACATTTAACCGAATTGATTTTTCAAACACAAAATGCTCCCGGTTCATATCTGCTTCCTGGGTCATCATCCCTTCCTCTTCACAGGAAAGCATAAGCGGCGCAAAAAAACGTTTCTCCGCATAATGCAGCGCTTTCCATCTTCCGCAGTAGTCGATGGACGACCAGGATATGACCGGCCAGCAGTCATTGAGCTGCCAGACGATAGCGCCCATACAGCGTCCCCTGTTTCTCCGGAAATGCTCTACCCCATAGCGGATGGCATCCGCCTGCAGAAGCTGGGACGCATAGATTAACGTCTCGAAATCCGTAGGATACAGATAGGTCTGCTGCAGATAATTCATGATCTTTCCATTTGCGCCGTACTGACGCTGGTGTTTTTCCATCACATAGGAAAAAAGATTCCTGTCTTTCGGGTTATCAGTGAAGGTCTCGATTGTTTTTCCCGCAGGTACGGATTGGAAACCAAACTCCGACGCATAGCGGAAGAAATATTTGCGGTACTCGGAAAACGGACGGTTCCCATGCCATACTTTCCAGTAATGCACGTCTCCCCTGTCCGGGCTGTTCGGTTCGTCGAAGGCTCCCCCCGAGGAAGGGCTTGCCGGCCAGTAAAAGGTCTGGGGATCGTATTTCTCCAGTACTTCCGGAATCAACTGTTCATACATAATAATATAGTCCCGCACTTCCGTTTTCTTCGTTACCCAGTGATGGCCCTCCTCCACAAACATCTCCATCTCATTATTCCCGCACCAAAGCCCCAGCTTGCCCTTGTATCCGAGATAATCCATCGAAAGAAGGCTTGGCACATTCGCATCGTCCATCAGAAGGTATTGCCCGTATCCGTCGGCCTCATATGCGTAAACTTCTCCAAATTCTTCCGTTCTAACAATCCCGTACCGCTCAATCCCCTCATAAATCTCTCTTTTTAATTTACCCGCATCCGCTTTCAGCTTACTGTCATGAAAAATCTTATCCGCTATTTCTTCCAGATAGCCAAGCGCCGTTACCGCAAACATATTCGCCGGAATCAGATATCCGTAAACGCAGGCGTCGTCGCTGGGCCGAAAACCCGACCAAGTCATGCCAATGCCAGACTTTACCAGCGCGCCCTTCCCATCTCTCGAAAGAGTATCCGTAAAATACGTATCTTTTCTGAAAAAACGGTAAGGGGATTCCTCCTCGTGATACTGCTCGGTGCGGAATACCTCCAGAATCCGTTCCGCTCCTTTGCGGAAAGTCCGGTCAAACTGATCTGTGCGCCCTGTATTTCTCCAAATCAGATAGGCGAACTGCAGCGGATAGCAAAGTGAATCTACCTCGTACTTACGCTCCCATACCCAGCGGCCCATCTCCCTATCGTCGTATCTCCAGCACTTTCCGTTGGCAGTCTCGTTAAACGCATTCGCATAAGGGTCTGTATGTATATACTGAAACTGCCGTCTTGACAGTCCCGTCAGAATGTCTCCCACCGCCGGGTCGTCCTTTGCCGCAATCAGATACGGCCTAAGCTGCGCCGAAGAATCCCTTAGCCACATCGCGGGGATATCTCCGGTAACCACGTACATCGTTCCGTCTTCCATTTTTTTCACTGTTTTATCCAGCGTATCCGTATAACAATTTTTAAAAATCGTATAAAGTCTCGGTTCATTTTTCAGCTTTTCTTTTACAGACTCAAGAATCCGTTCTATCGAGCTGCAAGGATGCTTTTTTTCTGTCTTTTTTAATTTTTCTTGCTTTTCCATCTTTTCTTTCTCCCTGTGCGTATAATAACTTCCCTCATACTCTTATTATAAAAAAGACAGACAAGAGATTTCTACTTTAAAAACTGCGGATGCATTGGATAAATTCTACCTGTTTTACCGACGCGGCGGCAAGGGTGAAAGCCGCCTGCGAGCGGTAATCTTATTTTGGAATGGTAGAAAATATAAAAAGAAAAAGAAGCAGATTGGCGTGAATAAGATTGTACTTGGCGATAAAGCACTGATTGAGGCGGTTGTTTAACCCAAACGCTTCTCTTCCGGAAATACAACCGTTTTGTCAGCCTGTTTATTACAATACGGCTTGAGAAATGAAAAAAGCCTCGGAAGCATCATGTCTCCCAGGCTTTTTTAAGAGGCGCCAACCAGATTTGAACTGGTGATAGAGGTGTTGCAGACCTTTGCCTTACCACTTGGCTATGGCGCCTTATTTTGTGTGCTTATATAGTATAACAAATGTACTTCTTCAAGTCAACAGAAAAAAAACAACAAATAACCAAAATTTACGCCGCATTTTACTCTGCCCACAATAACTTCGCATATTTATCTAAAATTCGTTTCGCGAATGAGGCGGCGCTTTGTCCTGCATGGGCGTATCCTTGAACAAACCTGGAAGCGTCTGCAATGGATATGCCCATGCCGCGCTGCCCTAATACCCCAGCTCTTCATTCACCAGAATGACTTTAATCCGTTTCGGTACTTTCGAAAATCTGGTTACTACGAACTGGCAGCATATAGTATCCGGCGATTTGCAGTCCGCACAGAAGCCGGTTTTTTTGCAGGGGGTCTGAATGGGAAATCTCTGCGCGTTAGCCGGAGCGGCTTCATTTCTTGCACGCGACCAGGCATCCTCCGGCGTCTTTACCACTTTATTCATACCCACGACCATAATCACCGTTCTAGGCCCATAAATAATTCCCGCCGCACGGTTTCCTCTTCCGTCAATATTTACCAGAATACCATCCTCGGTAACCGCATTGGAACTGCAGAGCATAATATCGCTCCCCAGAACCGCAAGCTCTGTCTGCCGTTTTTCTTCTTCGGTCTTGCACGCATCCCTGTCATAGATCTGATAATTTCCGGCGTTAAGCGCTTCTTTTATCCCAACCGCATCCACGGACATAGAGCCTCCCCATCCTATGGAACTTCCCTCTGGAATCAGCTTCATCGCCGTTTCAAACGCTTCTTCTTTCGACTCTGCAAAAAAGCCTTCCATATTCCTGGATTCCAGTCCTTTTATGATCTTTTCCGCAAGTATTCGGTTCCGTATCTTTTTATTTTTTTCCATAAATCTTTCCTCCTTATCTATTGCAGCCCCGTCTCGTACTCCGCCGTTGCCGCTTCCAGGTTCTGCCCGGGTAATTTAGAAGAAGCGCCCTTATCTCCGCATCTTCATAAAATACAGCGCCACCATAATCCTCGCCCGGTTTCCATTACTCATTATATCATACCCCAGTATCTCTTTCACCTTATTCATCTTATAATTCATCGTATTTTTGTGGCAGTAAACTGCCTTAGCGGTATGCAGGATACTGCATTCATTTTCAAAAAATGCCTTTAATATCTCCAGATAATCCGTTCCATTCTCCTCATCATACTGAATCAGTCTTCCCAGCACTTCGCCGATAAATTTTTCTCCCAGTTCCGGATGCCGCAGATCGGACAAGATCTTGTATACTCCCAGTTCCTCATAAGCAAGAATGTTTTTCTCGATCGCCGTCTTAGTAAGCTGATACGCAGTCATAGCATGCTCATAACTCTGCCGCAGTTTCTGCAGTTTTGATACCTCCGTGCCAATTCCCGCGTATACCTGGCAGTCGCAGCCGCATATACTCTCCAGCACCTGCTTTACTTGTTCTTTATTCTGTCTGGACGCCATAATCAGAAGCCTGCCTCCCTCTTCTACCACAAGCCCTCTCTCCAGCGAATAGTGAAGTTCCCTTGCAATTTCCTGCATACGCTTATTTCCATGCTTATCCCGGTACGCGTTGCAGCTTAATACGGCCATAATATATTTCATATTCCGGTAAAATCCATTATATTCAAAGTAATGAAGATATGCCGCCTCGTTCTCCGGATAATAAACCGCGTTCTTCAGAGCCGTATTTAAATTGGTTTCCCTCTGCTCATTCTTGAGCAGTACCGAAGCAAACAACCGCATCACATCCAGATACGGGGTGTTCCACCCGGCGGCAAACAACGGAAAGCGATTCTCATTGCAATAGTCCAGCACTTGCTTCGAGTATCGCTTACCGTCGTGCAGAGATAATACCAGCCCGCCTGCTCCCGCTTCGTTCAAACTCCGCACAAAATCCAGCATCCATTCGTCGGAATCAAACTGCAGTCCGGCAATGAAACTCCCCGCAGCAAGCTGCGGGGTATCAGCCCGAGACTCACTTCGTTCGTCATTAGTTTGTTGCGCAGCAAGCTGCGGGGAATTAAACCCTCTTTGGGATTAAAGATCAGCTCATTCCCGTGAAGCAGTTTGATGAATTCCGGATTTTCTACAATATGAGTCCACTCAATGATCTTATGGAAACAGCTTTCCGTAACCAGCCTGATATCATATAACGGCTCTATCTCCTGATACAGTTCTTCCAAAGCTACCGCCATGTACCCGCCCCTCCTGTCCATGAACTTTTGGCAATGCCGCGCTCATTTTTTGAATATTTATTCATTTTCTTTAGTTTATCACATTTGTGTTTTAAGCACAATTATTTTGGTAATTTATGTATCAAAAAGCTATATCTTATTTGCCAAAAACATGCTATATTGTTTATAGAACACAAACAATCGAAAGATTGTAACCCCGAACCGTGTTCAAGTCCAATTTCCAGATTGCAAAAAGGCCGCGCTTTATGCGCAGCCCTTTTTCGTTTTCACATCTATTGCCTTTTCAGGATCTCATTCAGGATTTGCCCGGCAACAGCCTCCTTTGACATAAGCTCAAGCGCCTGCGTCCTGTCTTCCGTTATAATCGTGACCACATTCGTATCGGTCCCGAATCCGGCGCCTTGAATCCTTAAATCATTTGCAATAATCATGTCCGCATTTTTCCGCAGGAGCTTTTCTTTTGCATTTTCTAAGAGATTCTGTGTCTCCATGGCAAATCCGCACAGAAACTGTCCTTCCCTCTTATGGCTTCCTAAGTATCCCAGGATATCCTTCGTCCGTTCCAGTTCCAGGGTCATCTCTCCGTCGGACTTTTTCATCTTCTCATCGCAGACATTCTTCGGCCGGTAATCCGCCACTGCCGCTGCTTTGATGATAATATCCATCTCCCGGCTTCTTGCCGTCACTTCCCGGAACATATCCTCGGCCGTCACCACCGGAACCACTTCCACAAACATAGGCGGAATGAGAGACGTCTTCCCACTGACCAAAGTCACCTGCGCGCCTCTTAATGCGCAGAGTTTCGCAATGCTGTATCCCATCTTTCCGGTGGAATGATTGGTGATATAGCGTACCGGATCCAGCAGTTCTCTTGTCGGCCCGGCCGTTACCAGCACTTTCTTTCCCACCATATCCTTTTCACAGGCACAGGCCATCAGTACATACTGCAGCAGTTCCTCCGGCTCCGGCATCTTTCCCGCGCCCACATCGCCGCAGGCTAGCCTCCCGCTTGCAGGTTCAACGACCGTCATTCCATGCCTTCTCAGCGTATCCATATTCTCCCTGGTCGCCGGGTTCTCATACATCCTGGTATTCATGGCCGGCGCGATCACCTTCGGACAGCCGCAGGCCAGCACGGTGGTTGTCAGCATGTCGTCGGCGATTCCATGGGCAAGCTTGGCCATCACATTAGCCGTCGCCGGCGCAATCAGCACCGCATCCGCTTCCTTTGCCAGCGCCACATGCTCCGTGCTGTACTCATGGTTTCGGTCAAACGTATCAGTCAGGCATCTTCGGTTCGTCAGCGCCTCAAAGGTCAAGGGCGCAATAAATTCCCTGGCATGCTCCGTCATGATTACCTGCACATCCGCGCCCGATTTAATCAAAAGGCTTGTAAGCGCCGCACTCTTATATGCCGCGATCCCACCTGTTATTCCAAGAACAATCTTCTTCCCCTTTAACATCCCTCTTCTCCTTTACAGAAAAACAGCTATGTCTTCCAGAGACTTTCTTGCCGGCATCTTCGCAGCCGCAGCCGCGTATCCTACCGCAATAACCGATACTAGCGTCTCATTTTCCGGTATCTTAAGAAAACGGCGAAGCTTTTCCCCGTCCCGGATTCCCATCACCAGCGTTCCAAGACCCATTTCTTCCGCTTTCAGAATCAGGTTCTCATTGGCAAGTCCCAGGTCGTAAATTCCCCAGCCATTTTCCAATTCATTGGCAGGTTCCCCGCCTCCCCCGTACCCTGAAATGTCCCTTACAAACGCCGTCGCAATCAGCGCGCCTGCCCCTGCCGAATTATTCGCGTTAAACGCAGGCAGGCATTCGGTACGCACTTTTTCAAACATCTCATCCGAAATCACGCAGTAATATCTGGCCGTCTGGCTGTTCTTCCAGGTCGGCGCCAGCATAGCCGCTTTCACCATCTCTTCTATCTGTGTTTTTGTTACTTTCTGATTCGGATCGTATTTCCTGATACTTCTTCTTGATTCAATAACCTTCTGAAATTCCATGATACCCTCCTTACAGTCAATAATCTCCGCGAAGCCAAAGGCTTCCGTCACAATACACGTTTATCTAAAACAGTATCATTCTACCACACCTATATCCAGCAGGCAAATAATTCTTCAAAAAAGAAAGATTCTTTAAATGGATTTGCAAAGGCTGCTGTAAACAGATTGGAGTGTGTCGTCCAAAATATCCTTGCCTTTTAAGGAAGATTTGCATATACTTTGAATAGTATCATTTACGCAAAGGAGTTTCTTTTCTATGACTGATTTACAAGACAAAACTCATTGCCCGTCCTTCGATGAACTATGTGAATATATCCGGAGTCCGGCGTTTGGTAAATTTAGCCAAAAAGTGAGAGCCGACTGCCGCTGCACCGAAAAGACGGAATTCAGCAATAAACGGAGAACAGATTATGAGAAATGAAAAATATGTTAGATGGAATACTCTTCAGATAACAGCGCTTGGTTTTTTAGGCGTCATTTTGCTTGGGAGCGCGCTGCTGTATCTGCCTGTCAGCAATACGCGGCCAATCGCCTTTTTGGACGCGCTGTTTACTTCCGTCACTTCGGTATGCGTGACAGGACTTGTAACCGTCACGCCCGCCTCTCAGTTTACCATATTTGGAAAAATCATCCTGCTTCTGCTGATTCAGATCGGAGGCTTAGGCGTGATTGCCTGCACAACCGTATTTTTCTTATTACTCCATAAAAAGATCACGTTAAAAGAACGGATGGTTTTGCAGGAATCTTACAGCGCCCAGCGTCCCGGCGGCATTGTCAGAATGGTAAAAAACGTTATCATCGGGACTCTGGCTGTAGAAGGATGCGGAGCCGCGCTGTATATGTTTCAGTTTGTGCCGGAATACGGCCTGGCGAAAGGTATTTGTTTTTCTGTCTTTCACTCGGTTTCTGCGTTCTGCAATGCAGGAATTGATATTCTTGGCGGCAGCAGTCTTGCCGGTTATGTGTTACACCCTATGTTCAATCTCACCACAATGCTGCTCATCATTCTAAGCGGCATTGGCTTTACCGTATGGTTTGACGTCATAGACAACGCCGGGAAACTGCTCCACCGGCAGGTTCCAAAAAACTGGTGGTTCACAAGGCTTCGCCTCCATTCAAAGCTGGCTGTTATTACGACGCTGGTCCTGATTGCCGCCGGAAGCATCTTTATCTTTCTATTTGAATACAATAACCCGGAAACCATTGGAACTATGAGCTTCGGCGAGAAGCTCTTAGCGTCCCTGTTCCAATCGGTCACCACAAGAACCGCCGGATTTTATACTGTCTCCCAGAGTGCGCTGCATGAGGAGTCCAAATTATTCTGCTCTATTCTGATGTTTATCGGCGGGTCACCCGGAGGAACGGCCGGAGGCGTAAAAACTACCACCCTGGCCATGCTGTTTCTATCCTGCCTCACGTTTGTACGCGGAGGCAATGATACCGAATGCATGGGCAGACGAATCTCTCCGGCAAATTTCCGCACTGGTTTTTGCGTAGTAATGGCAGCGTTCTCGGCATTCATTACCGGAACAATTCTGATACTTGCGCTGGAGCCGGACAGCATACCGCTGGTTGATATCATTTATGAAGCCGCATCGGCAGTCGGAACCGTAGGGCTTTCGGCAGATCTGACTCCCCGGCTCTGCAGGGGCAGCCAGATTGTCCTGATGTGCATGATGTACATCGGAAGACTGGGACCCCTGACCCTGGTACTGACCTTCGCGGGCAAAACGCATCCCCGGGATAAAATACGCCGACTTCCGGCAGAACAAATTATGGTTGGATAAAAAGGAGAGAGACAATGAAAAAGCAATTTATCGTTTTGGGACTTGGAAGCTTTGGCGCCAGCGTTGCGGTTACGCTGCAGCGGCTCGGCTGCGACGTTGTGGCCGTAGACCAAAATATGGAGCTGATTGACGCCATCGCGGATAAGGTTACTTACGCCATGCAGGCAGATATCGGCAATCCGGAACTCTTGAACTCTCTTGGTTCTAGAAATTTCGACGGTATTGTCGTGGCCTCCTCGGAAAATCTGGAAAGCAGCATACTTGCTACACTGGCGGCAAAAGAAATGGGCATTCCCTATATCCTGTGCAAAGCCCACAGCGCGCGGCACGCCCAGGTCCTTCGGAAAGTCGGCGCAGACGCAATCGTCTTTCCGGAAGAAGAAATGGGGCGGAAAATCGCAAAAAACCTCTTATCGGCAAATCTCGCAGATTGGATTGAGTTATCACCGGATTACAGTATTGTCGAAACTGCCGTACCGAAACAGTGGATCGGCAAGACGCTGAAACAACTAGACATTCGGAAAACTTACGGCGTCAATGTCGCCGGGATTAAGGAAGGCTCCCATGTAGAAATTACCCCTGACCCGGATATGCCGCTGAAAGCAGGAATCATTCTGATGCTTATCGGCTCCAATGAGGCTCTGGAAAAGCTGTAAAAAAATCTTTTGGATACCGTTGCAGTTTCATAATGTTTGGTATATTATATATTGTAAGGCAGGATTATCCTAGCCACGGCAAAGGAGGATTTTTTCATTATGGATAGTCAACTGGTATGGAGCGAGGAATACAATATTGGGGTAGACGTTATCGATAAGGAGCACAAGAGACTTTTTAAAATCATTAACAAGCTCTTCGCATTTGGAGAAGAGGAAAAGAAAAGTCAGTGGGCATGTCAGGAAGGAATTAAATATTTCAAAGAACATACAATGAAACATTTTGCTGAAGAAGAAAATTATATGAAATCCATCAATTATAGCGGATTTGAAACACACCGGCGGCTTCATGAAGGCTTCCGGCAAAAGACTCTTCCGGCACTGGAAAAGGAACTGGAACTGACCAATTATGCTCCGGGTACCGTCAATCATTTTCTGGGCGTCTGCGCAGGCTGGCTGATTGGACACACTCTGACAGAGGATCGGGCAATCGTTGGCGAAGGCGCCAGCAAATGGGTAAACCTTCTCCCGCACGAAGAACACGAAGCCATGAAAAAGGTAATTCTTCAGCTACTGTATGATATGTTCAAGCTGGCGTCCCATGTCGTAAGCGAGACTTACAGCGGAGAGAAATTCGGACGGGGCGTTTATTACCGCCTTCTCTACAGCGCAGGCACAGAAGACAGCGAAGATGTAAAAGAATGCGAAATTATTTTGGTCTTTGAAGAAAAATTGCTGGTCAACACCGTCGGAAAAGCTTTAGGACTAAAGACCAATAAACTTGACAGTATGCTGATCAATGCAACCAGATATACGGCGCGTCAGTTTGTAGAGCGCATCCGGGAGCATTTGCCAGATGTGGAACTGACAGAATTAAAGGAAGAGAATCTTCTAACATACGAAGAATTCCGAAATATATTTGAACGAGAAACCTTGCAGGTAAGCCTTTTGTTCGACACCGGAGAAGGGTATTTTTCCTACTGTGCAATTGCGCCCCATCTGCTTCACGACGGAGTCGGAACGGCGATTGAGTCAGACAATGCTATGGATGAAATTGAAAAGTACCTTATGAAACGGGAGGAGCCGCAGAAACCCAAGATTCTTATTGTGGATGATTCTATGACCATCCGCCAGGGAATGAAAGAACTGCTGTGCAGCGACTATGAAATTGCTCTGGCTAAGTCCGGGATGTCCGCGCTGCAGTCTATTTCTCTGGATAAGCCTGACTTGGTACTTCTAGATTATGAGATGCCGGTCTGCGACGGCAGGCAGGTGCTGCAGATGATACGTTCCGAGGAAGATTTTGCCGGTCTTCCGGTCATCTTTCTTACCGGCCGGACCGACCCGGAAAGCGTGAAAAAAGTTATTTCTCTCAAACCAGAAGGATATCTCTCAAAGTACTTAAAGCATGACGAAATCAAGAAAAAGATAGACAGCTTTTTTGAAGGCAAAAAGCTGTCATAGGCCTGATTGTCATCCTAAACAAAGGGACTGTCGGAAATGATACCATTCGTCTAATGTATTGTCTCCCCCAATTCGAGAATGCGACAATATATTGCAGACAAATTACATTTTCCCGACAGCCCCTTTATGTTATGCTCAAAGGTACGCTCTTTCTTATTTTTTATTCTTACACAAATCATAGCTCTCCGCTATCATCCGCCGAATCTCCTGTTCCGGAACGCTTCCGTCTAATATCACCGAATTCCAGTATTTCTTGTTCATATGATAAGCCGGAATTACTGATTCATACGTCTCTCTCCAGAAATCACGCCACTCCGGATCACATTTCACATTAATCCATACATGTCCCTCTCTTTCAAATATCCACGCAAAAATACGCCTGTTTGCACGAATTCTCATACAGGTCCAGTTTGAATCATGGAATGGGTAATCTTCGTAAACATCCGAAAAAGCAAGACTGTACTGAACAGCCTCCCGCCTGGTTCTCATATCGCCTCCCGCCCGTTCACACAATTTCGATTAACCTTCTAACGCTTTAATATGAGCGGTCATCTGCGCATAGTCTTCCTTTACCTTCAAAAGCGCAGGCGCAAAGTCCTCGCCGAACTCCTTTCGATCCCTCAGCAGCTCTGCCAAAGCGTTCGCAGATTCATAGAGCGGGGTAAGCGATAGATTCTGACATACGCCTTTCATCGTATGAGCCGCCCGGAACGCCTCTTCCACATTTCCGCTTTCAACAGAATCTAACAACAAATCGTAACTTTTATCATTCAGGACTTTAAGAAGAAATTTCTTTACCCTCTCTTCCGTCCGAAGCCTGCCCATTACGCCTTCATAATCCGCGCCAATCAATTCATAACATTCTTTTACTGTCATTTTCATTTTCCTCCTAATATATATGCTAAAATCACTCTTCCAGACTTCCCTCATAAAAACAATAGGTATTACGTCCTCTTCGCTTTGCCTCATACAGCGCTTCGTCCGCCATGTGGAACAACGTATCATAATCCCGTCCGCAATCCTGCGCGCACGCGACGCCTATGCTGACACTAACCCTAAATTCTTTATAGTCGCTGCACAGAAGGTCAAAAATACGACTTACCTGGGGTTCTATTTGTTCCTTATACGGCATGAACACCAGAAATTCATCGCCGCCCATCCGGGCGCAGATATCTCCGTCCCGAGTACTGTTTTTTAGTGTCGCCGCCACAAATTTAAGCACTTCGTCGCCAAATAGATGGCCATATGTATCGTTTGCTTTCTTAAAATGATCCAAATCAAATACGAGAAGTATATATTTTTGCTCTTCATCCTCCGCCAGGATCTCAGAAATCTGCGCTTTTGCAGCCTTATGATTCAAAAGTCCTGTCAGGGAGTCATGAGCCGCCTTTAACTCCAAGCGGTTCATCTTCTCCATATCTTCATGGATATCCACGATCTTTCCGATCGCCCCCGTATACTCAGGCGGCTCCGCCTCGCTCCACATAGACCTTGCAATGACCTTGCTCCATCTTCCCTGCCCGTTGATGTTGAGAAGATAATTTTCTTCCGTCATAGGCTCTTCGCAGGTTGTTGCCTCCAACTTTGCCAGAAGCTGCTCAAAATCACTCTTATTAAATACCTCGGCGCCAAATCTCGCCTCTCTAGGCATTAAGATCGTCTCCGGCATATCCAGATATTTTGCCCCCCACTCGGACAAAGTCAGCATCTCCGGCATCTTCGTATATTCAAACTGAATCTCATGGGAAAGCGTTGCAAAAAACTGATACTTCATCCGTTCATGCTCTAAGAGCCTCAGCGAATGCTCAGATACGCTCAACTCTCCTCCCTCCAGCATCTGCTCCACTGTATCCATAATCTCTTCCTGAGAATCACGACCCTCCGACAGCTCTTTAAATTCCTGTTCCAAAGTTCCTTCTATATCCTTCAGGCATTCCAGAAGCAGCGGATTAAAAGTTCCGCACTCTCCGTTCAGAATCATATTCACCGCTTTTTCATGGGAGAACGCATCCTTATAAGCCCGCTTGCTTGTCAGCGCGTCGTAGACATCCGCAAGAGCGACTACCTGGGCAAAAATCGGAATTTCGTCCCCTTTCAGTCCGTCAGGATATCCTCTTCCGTCATACCGCTCATGATGCCATCTGCAAATCTGGTATGCAATCCGAAGCAGCGGCATATCCCCCCGCATTGGAATTCCTTCCAGAATCTTGGCTCCTTCAGCCGAATGCGTCTTCATAATCGCAAACTCCTCATTCGTCAACCGTCCCGGTTTATTCAATATCGATTCCGGAATCACGATCTTTCCGATATCATGAAGCGCCGACGCGTTGCATACTACCGGAATATCCCTCGAAGAAATGTCATACTTATCTGTCTTCTCCAGAAGGCTCCTTAAAAACAGCTCCGTCAAAATCCGAATATGCAGTACATGAAGCCCGCTCTCCCCGTTACGGAACTCGACAATATTAGAGAGGATCTCAATCATCAGCTTATTGCCTTTCTCCTTCTCCATAATCTGTTCCGTCACCATATGCTCTAATTCCTTTTGCTTTGCAAACAGAATCAGCGTATTGACAACGCGCCTGCGCACCGTCCTCTCGTCAAAGGGCCTGCTGATATAATCCTTTACTCCCAGGTCATACGCCCGATCCACATAAGTAGGCACTGTTTCCGCAGATATCATAATAACCGGGATGCTCTTGATCCAGCCGTTCTTATTCATCGCAGCCAGCGTCTCAAACCCGTCCATCACCGGCATTACGATATCCAGAAGCATCAGCGCAATCTCCTGCTCCTGGTCGTGAAGGATGGCGGCTGCTTCCATCCCATGCTCCGCTTCTAAAATCTCATATTCGTCCGACAGCATATCGGACAAAAGGGAACGGTTAATCTCCGAATCATCTACAATCAAAATCTTTTTTCTTATGTTCCCATTTTCTTTCTGACTCATGATTTTATGTCCTCCAGCTTCCTTGCTATGCTTCTTTCAAATATTTCTTTAAAAGCATCATAAGTCTGTCTATATCAATTGGTTTCGATATATGCTCGTTCATTCCCGACTCTTTAGATCGTTGGATATCCTCCGAAAACGCGTCCGCTGTCATAGCGAAAATCGGAAGCCCCGCATCCGGCCGGTCAAGAGCCCGAATCTCCTCGGCGGCTTCATATCCCATCATAACAGGCATCCGAATATCCATCAACACCGCATCATAGGTTCCCGGTTCGGAACTTTTAAACTTCTCTACGCACAACTCACCGTTCTCCGCCCAGTCTACTTCAAATCCCGCTTCCGTAAGAATCTCCTCCGCAATTTCCCAATTCAGTTCATTATCCTCTGCTAACAGAATCCTCATACCAGTAAAGACGCAAGTATCCGCCGGCCTCTCTTCTTGTTCCTCTGCCGTATATCCCGCATATCGGCTCAGTCCCAAATACAAATTAGACTTAAATAACGGCTTGGAAATAAATCCGTGCGCGCCGGCTTCCCGAGCTTCCTCTTCAATATCGCTCCAGTCATAGGCCGAAATAATCAGTATCGGGACAGCGTCTCCTACGATCTTGCGAATCGCCCTGGTAGTCTGAAGACCGTCCATATCCGGCGTCTTCCAATCAAGAAGCACTACATGGTAGTCGTCCCCTTTGTTATGGCGTTCTTTAATCATCTCCACCGCTTCCCTTCCGGCAGTTGTCCAATCCGGATCCACACCGATCTTCTTCAATGCGTCCACCGCGCTTAAGCAAAGCTCTTCGTTATTATCTACCACCAGCATCCTCCATGGCGGCAGCACCATATCCTCTTCCCGTACCGTAGCCTTCTCTAAGTCGAGCGTCACATGGAATTCACTGCCCTTTCCGGGTTCGCTTTCGATCTCGATGTTTCCTCCCATCATATCTATAATGTATTTAGTAATAGCCATGCCGAGCCCGGTTCCTTCCGTCTTGCTAACAAGGCTGGATTCTTCCCTGGAAAACGTCTCAAATATTTTATGCTGAAATTCCTCCGTCATTCCAATTCCTGTATCTCTCACTCTGAAATGACACCGCACATATCCATGCTTGTCGGGCAGAGGTTCCTGGCACAAATAGACGTTCACCCTGCCTCCTTCCGGCGTAAATTTCAGAGCGTTCGACAGAAGATTAATCAGAATCTGATTCAATCGTACACTGTCGCAATACACTTCTTCTGTATATATCTCCTGTATAAAAATATCAAAATGCTGCTGTTTCTCCCGAATCTGGGGCTGCACAATATTAACCAGGCTGTCCATCGTATCCCTCAGGGATACCACGTCCATATTCAAAGACAACTTACCGCTCTCAATCTTGGACATATCCAATACGTCATTGATTAACCCAAGAAGATGTTTGCTGGACAGCGTTATCTTCTTGAGACAATTCTCTACTCTTGCCGGATCGTCAATATTTGTCATTGCAATTGCCGTCATACCTACAATTCCATTCATCGGCGTACGGATATCATGGCTCATATTAGACAAAAATTCACTCTTCGCCTGGTTAGCATGAACAGCCTCCCTTTCGGCTTTTTCCAGATTCCTTAACTGCTGCTGGGACATACTGTAATACAGTGCAAAGATCACCCCTACCGCAAATAGAATCACCCCTACCGCCCTAATCATCACGGACTGTCTGTCATCGCTGAGTTGAGCAATCGCATCGTTCAGCGCTCCGTGAGGCATAACGGAAATCAAATACCACTCCGAACCAGAAAGCGGCGAACAATATTGCTGGCTGAACTCGCCGTTCGCCTTAACCATTGCAGAGTAGATTTCCTCTTTCCCCATAGCCTCTTTTAATTCTTCCGCGTAATCCTCCGGCGTCCTGCCCGCAAATTCAGAAAAGGCTTCGTTAATTCTGGTAAAATAATTATCTCGGTAAGCAACTCCGCTCCGAACCACAAAACTTCCGTCGTCACGAATAATATGCGAATAAGCCGCCGCTCCCTCTTCATCCAAAACAAGCGCCTCTTCAATATACGCCATCGGCACTCCCGCCACAAGCGTGCTGCTGTGTTTCCCGCTCTTCATCGGATATTCCGCGTCTAATGTCAGCAAAAATACCTTTTCCCCATCCGGAAAATAGCCGCTGGTCACACTCTTTTCTTTATTCCCTATGATATCCTTAAATTCTTCCTCATCATACAATTTTACTGAATCGCCGATAATCGGCTCGCACTCTCCGTCGCTGCTATAGAGAGCAAGATAAGAAAACTTACGCACACTGCCGCTCAAGCTCAGTTCATTCAGCATATCCTCCCCATAATCGACCGTCTCCGGCGGGGTACGCTCTACGATCCCTTCTAACTGCGTCATTTGAAGATTTACAATTGCAACAAATTTCTGCTGAAGCTGGCGGTTCAATTCCGACATGTAAATCGTTCCTACCTGACTGATTGCCTTCTGGCTCTTCTCCTCCATAACATTGCCCAGCCATACAAATACTGCAATACACAACGCTACCAGACAGACCAGACTGGCAAGCAGAAATTTCTTCGTTTGTCTAAACATATATCTTGCTCCCCTTTATAATTTCAGATATTTCTCCAGTTTAATGCCACAAAAGCGCGGCAGTATGATACTGTCACGCTTCTATTATAAACAATCTTTCTCTTTAAATCAATTCATTTTCCGTATTCTGAGAGAACATCAGAAATTTTCTTACTTCATCACGGAATTCATGCATATCATTTGCTCTTTCGCCTGCTTAATTGCTTGGTCTATATTTTCGTCGCTAAGGGCTTCTGCGCGCGGATATATACAATCCTGTTCTCATTATTCCCATCTGTTTTTATTCTTCTATAAATTCAAACTCCAACTTTACCGGATTGTGATCGCTATAAGCAAAGTCTGTATCAATATTTTCCGCCTTCGCCCGAATATTATCCGATACAAGAAAGCCATCCACTACCGTTACATAGTTTACCCCCTTTGTGTAGGGGATATCTGCGCCCCGGCAGGTAGGAACTTCCAGTTCATTCTCAGCTTCCTGAATCCGTACGCCCTCAACAATATCTGCTTCTGTCAGCACAGACACCCAGGCTGGGAACTTTTGCTTTGACGCAAATCCCTCTGCCGTGCCTTCCCCCAGCGCATGGTTAAAATCCCCGCCTACAATCACATAATTACCGGCCAGATATTCTTCTTCCATTACCGTATTCAGCAGTTCAAGCTGCCTTGCGCGTACTTTGCCGCCCTCGTCATAGGCCGACATATGACTGTTGACCAGCACCAGTTCCCGCCCGTTTTCTACCGGAATACGCATAAGGGAAAAGCATCTGTCCAGATCCGTAAATTTAGTGATAAAGCTGTTATCCACCGGATAGCTGCGGCGCTTTGCCTCTTCTACTTCATAACGGCTGAAGTTTAAAAGCCCCGCCTGAACCGCCCCATGAGGGTCGGAAAACGGATAGAACAAATAGGCTGAATGGAAATTATTTGCATATACAGAGCCGTACTCCGGAAATGCCTCTTTCAACATCTCCGCCTGATTCACATGATAGCTTCGGTCCGCGTCTGTGTCCACCTCCTGGCACAACAGAAAGTCCGCGTTCAGCTTTTGCAGCTCCTCTATCGCGCCCGCGGTATTTTCCTCTACCGAATCTTTACTGACGGCTTTCCCATATTTCCCGGCAGTCGCGGTACCGTCGTTCATCTCTCCGGTATCCATAAAGAAACTGTAGTCCGGCCCATACGCCCCAAAGCCGATATTATAGGTAACTGCCGTATAAGTTTTTCCTGTCTGCAGCGCTTCTTTCTGATTATTCTCTGTCTCCAGCGCCAGATGATCCTCAATCCGGTAATACTGCATCTGCATATACAATACGTAGCCTCCCACGGCCAGTACGCAAAACAGCAGAATTCCGGCCAACGCCCAGAGCGCTCTCTTTACGGCAGAACGTTTTGTTTCTTTTTTCATCATATTCCCTTTCTCTATATGTTTCTGTTAATTCCGAAACGTTTCTATATCAAGCTGCTTTTGTTTATTATATTGACTTATTTTCTTTATTACAAGAGTATAAACCAAAACAACTTCTGCCGTACTTAGATAACGTTGCAATTCACAGGTCATTTGGTAAACAGCGGGCTGATTCAGCCCGCGTCCGGCAGGTGACGTGTGAACAGTAACCAGATAACTATTTGGCCGTATACCTCCGGATACTTATTCCGCAATCCGCCTTGCCACATACACCCCGCTGGCCGACGCATGGGACAGGGAGTGGGTTACGCCGCTGCCGTCTCCGATGATATAAAGTCCCTTATGCCTGCTTTCTAAATTCTTGTCAATCTCAACCTCCATGTTATAGAACTTAACCTCCACGCCATAAAGCAGCGTATCGTCATTGGCCGTTCCCGGCGCGATCTTATCCAGCGCATAAACCATCTCAATAATGCCGTCCAGGATACGTTTCGGCAGCACCAGGCTCAAATCCCCCGGCGTCGCCGCAAGCGTCGGTACAACGGTACTTTCCTCCAAACGCTTCTCATTGGTTCTTCTTCCCCGTACCAAATCCCCAAACCGCTGCACTATCACCCCGCCGCCCAGCATATTCGACAATCTGGCTACGCTCTCGCCGTATCCGTTGCTATCCTTAAACGGCTCGGAGAAATGCTTGGCCACCAACAATGCAAAGTTGGTGTTTTCGGTTCGCTTATCCTGACCCTCGTAGCTGTGTCCATTTACAGTAATGATGCCGTTGGTATTCTCATTTACCACAATACCGTAGGGATTCATACAGAACGTACGCACATTGTCCTCAAATTTCTCTGTCCGATAAACAATCTTGCTCTCATACAGCTCATCCGTCAGGTGGGAAAACACCACCGCCGGAAGTTCCACCCGAACGCCGATATCTACCCGGTTGGATTTGGTTTCAATGCCAAGGCTCCTGCATACGGTCTCCATCCACTTGCTTCCGCTTCTTCCTACAGAAATGATGCATTTCCCGCACTCATAACTCCGTTCTTTGCAAACAACCCGGTATCCTTCCTTCACCGCCTGAATTTCCTCCACCGGGCTCTGGAAATGAAATTCAATCTGATCTTTTAGTTCTTCATATAGTTTTTCCAGCACTACATAATTGATATCCGTTCCTAAATGGCGCACGGACGCGTCCAAAAGCTTCAGCTTATTCTGCAGGCAAACTTTCTTAAACTGGGTTCCGGCGGTAGAATACATCTTTGTATCCCCTCCCCCATGGGACATGTTGATTTCGTCCACATACCGCATCAGGCTGAGAGCTTCTTTCCGTCCAATATATTCATACAGCGTACCGCCGAAATCATTGGTAATGTTATACTTTCCGTCGGAAAATGCCCCCGCCCCTCCAAAGCCGCTCATAATGGCGCAGACCGGACACTTGACGCAGGACTTTACTTTCTTCCCGTCAATCGGGCATCGGCGTTTCTCCAGCGAATATCCGGACTCAAAAACTGCTATCTTAAGTTTTTCATTCCGCTTTATTAATTCATAGGCCGAAAAAATCCCTCCCGGGCCGGCGCCGATAATAATTACATCATATTTCATTCTTTCCTCTCCTTTACATAGCAGGCGCAGCTTACAATTCCGCTCCGCGAACCGCGCTGTATCGCATTTATTTTTTATATCAGGAACATATTTCCTATGTGCGCAAAAAACTGCCGCACATTATCGCGGCAGCCTTTTCGGCGCATGCCTGAGCAGGAATTCCAGCGGTCATAACAGGAAGCCCCTTTCCGGCACACGCTAACATGTATTCTATCTCTGATTAGTACTGGCCGGAATTATACTTGAATGCGTTCGGCACATTCTTATCCGGGCTGTAGGTTTCCAATATCTTTCCGTAGCGCTCCCTGTAATCATTGTCAATCTTAAGCTGCGGAATTACCTTGGTTCCTTCCTCAAAGAAATGCTTAGAGCCTCTGCCCATTTCCTGTCCCCTCTTGGTATGCTTATCTAAAGCTACGTCCAGAATCTCCGGCACTTTACCCATGGCCGCCTCTTTAATTATAATATTCTTCAAATAATCGCTGGAACGGTCTTTCTCGCTCTCGCAGAGAATCCGGATTGCATGGATGAAATACATCGGCTGGTCGCCGTCGTCATAAGGAAAGTTCTTGCGCATTTCATTCATGGTATTCACCTGAACCGCCGCGTCCAGATTGCCGAATCCCACATCCTCCACCGAAATCGTCAAAAGCCTTCTCCACATTTTCTCCAAAAATACCGGGCCGGATACATACAGCTCATAAGCGTACTGGCAAGCTTCCTCTACCATTGCCCTGCGAATGGATTTCTGCAGGCAGGATATAATCTCATCCGCCGCAAACCCATTTAACGTTTTCGATGCCGCCCAAATATTAAAATCTCCCATCACGATTCTCCTCTCTCTTATCTTCTCTATCTCATGTTTTCTTCCCGGCGCTGTTCATTCAGCACACAGACGCTTATCTCTTCTTCCTGCAAGGTTTTGTCTGCGCGGCAGCCTCTCTTCTTACAGTGTTCATTCAATGCACAGACGCTTACCTCTTCTTCCTGCAAGGTTCCGTCTGCGCGGCAGCCTCTCTTCTTACAGTGTTCATTCAATGCACAGACGCTTACCTCTTCTTCCTGCAAGGTTTTGTCTGCGCGGCAGCCTCTCTTCTTACAGTGTTCGCCCGACGCAGGGACGCCTATTTCCTCTCCCTGTAAAGTTCAATCAGCTCAAGAATCACTGTCTTTAGCGTCTCCGCCGCCATAAGCTGATCCTCCGCGTGAGTCATTAGAAGGCTGATCTGCGGTTCCTCGGTATTCATTTCCGCCTGCAGCACATCCATGTGGCCGTTATGGGCTTCTACAAAATGTTTTCCGCCTTCCTGAATCTTTTCATCTGCTTCTGTAAATTTTCCCTGCTTCGCAAGAGCCAGCGCCTCCATATAACAGGATTTTGCCATTCCGGAATAAGTAATGACCCCCATCGCAGTCTCTGATATTTTCTCGATATTTACCATGTGTTTTTCCTACCCTTCAATCAGGCTTATTGCAAAGTCAAGCGCTTTGTCCCCGTCCGCCATTGCATAGGTGCGCGGCTCAACGCTTGCTACTGGAATGTTAAGCTGGGATTTGATATTTGCAACCGCGTATACAAGCTGCGGCCCAACTAAACATACGTCCCATTTGCCTACTTCGTCGCGGATAGCGGCGTTTGGAACCGCCGTAATTGTAACGTCCATTCCCCTTTTTTCCGCCGCCTCGCGGATCTTCTTCACCAAAATAGAACTGGACATTCCCGCATTACAACACAATAATATTTTCATAATCGTCTCCTTTTCTTTTTGCATGTTCTTATTCTTTCACTTTTACGGACAGCCCCCGCCGCCTCCGGCGCGCGTTCCGTCCACGCCGTTCCAACGCCGCTCCGCGTCGATTATGCCGGCGGAAATTTTGCCTTCTTCTGAACTATTTTAACTCCGGCCAGTATTCCTTATTTGCCTCGATCAGATCGTCCAGAATCTTCTTAGCAACCCCCGCGCTGGGAACGGTCTTTGACAGTGTCAGGGCCTGCCAGAGTTTCTGGTAGCTTCCCTCCATCCAGGCGTCAACCGTTAACTTCTCCACCGCTACCTGCTCTTCCATCAGTCCCTTCTGGAACGTTGGAATCTTACCGACGCTTAAAGGTTCATAACCGTCTTTCCCCACAATACAGGGAATCTCAACCATAGCGTCCGGCGAGAAATTCTCAATAGCCCCGTTGTTCTCCACAATCAGAAGCATCCTCTCATGAGTGTTAAATGCCAGCGCCGTGGCCAAGTCTACGATAAACAGCGCATGGATGCCGATTTCCAACTTTGTATCCTTCGCCGTCCCCGCCGCCTCAATCTTTGCGCACTCACCGAACACTCGCTTCTCCCGGCCGTCGATCACCTGATTCGCCCTGGTATAATTCGGGTCGGTATGCGCTACCATGTCGTCCGGGAACAAATAATACTGGAGATAGGAACTTGGCGCCATCGTCGGGTCTACCGCTACAATATCTCTTACCTTCTTTGCCGTCTCATGCCAGCTATTGTCCGTATAATCCTTTTCCGTAGAATCAATCGGACAGTTGCCGTACTTAAGCTGATGCTCCACCAGCTTTTCTATGTATTCATTTCCATCTTTATCCTTAATGGATGTCCACCAGCCAAAATGATTCAGGCCGAAATACCGCACATCCATCTCTTTCCTGTCACGAAATCCCAGAATCTTGGCGATACTCTGCTCCATGCCGATTGGCATATCGCAGATATTAATCACTCTGGAACGCGGCCTTAACCTTCTGCATGCTTCCGCTACGATTGCCGCCGGATTGGAGTAATTTAACATCCAGCAGTTAGGAGAATATTTCTCCATATAATCAATATTTTCCAGCACTCCCGCAATAGAGCGCATTCCATATGCAATGCCGCCGGGGCCGCAGGTCTCTTGTCCTACTACGCCGTATTTCATGGGAATCTTCTCGTCCAGTTCCCTCATTGCAAGTTTTCCTACGCGTATGTGCGCCAAACAAAAATCTACATCCGTATACGCCGTCTCAGGGTCGGTCGTCGCTAGATATTCGATAGAAGGGTCTTTTTCCTTCACGATAATCTCGCAAGCCTTCGCCACCTTGTTCTGGCGCTCTTCGTCATTGTCATAGAGCTTGATTGAACGCAGCGGAAGCTTGTCCAAATTATCCAAAAGCATCAAAATAATCTCCGGGGTATAAGTACTGCCGCCTCCGGCAATCACAATTGAAAACTTTCTCATAATAAAAACCATCCTTTCTCAATCTTTTTCTTTTTCTTTATTCATTTTTCAAAATATTTGTTTTATTTAACAGATGTAAGAATCCTGTAACAATCTTACCCGTCACAACGACTGCAATCACAGTAGCCGGAGTCATCCTGCCTCCCATAAGGACTCCCGCTGCCAGAAATAGAAGATCCAGTCCCCATCGTATCTGATGGTATCTCCAGTTAGTCCTATGCATCACGCCGTATATCAATGCGTCATAGGAACTTTTCCCGCAATCTGCGTAAATACCAAGGGCAAGCCCAAAAGCAATGGTGCAGACTCCCAGAAGCATCACTCCATAATTAGCCGGGAACCAGGTACAGGCCGGAAGAACCGCCATCCCTACGTCTATCCCAAAAGAGCAGGCAAAAGGCGCCAGAACCGTCCCGATGCCAAGCTGTTTGATATCCAGAAAGCAAGTCGCCGCTACCATGACTCCCGAAGCCACCAGACTGGCCGTTCCCACAGGCAGCTCTAAAAACGCTGCCGTTCCCTGAAACAGCACATTCAGCGCGTCCGCTCCAAGCCCCGTCTGAAGGCAGATTGCATTCCCGAATCCCAGAACTAGGTTGCCAAGGCACAAAAGCAAAATCCGAAACAGCGCTTTGTCCTTGTCTTTCATAAAGATTTTTGAATCCATATATTTTCCATATTTCCTTTGCAGGATCAACAGATTTCCAGAGAATTTGAGATACGGATCAGCGCGTCCGTGAATTCCTCTTCCGTCTCCACCGCTGCAAGGCACCGTATCGCCGACCGCTCTAACGCCATATGCCGGAACAATTCAAACAAAACTCCGATCTGCTCATTCTGCTTACGTTCCATGGCCAGCAGAAATACAAGCTGTATCTCCTTCTCCTGCAGCTTAATCGCCTGCTTTAATACCGCTACGCCGATTGCCGTCTTCTTGGCGAATGTCATCAGCGGATGGGGAAGCATAAACCAGTCGCCGATAAAGGTAGGATAGTTTACTTCCCGCTGGAGTACATCCTCTGCAAATTCCCGCACGTCAAAGATACAGTCCTCTCTCTTAAGCGCCGCCGACAACTCCCGGATCACCTGCTCAAACTCTACTTTTTCTCTGTATATCCGAATTATTTTGTTGTTAAAATACTCTTTTATGATTTCGCGAAACCGGTAATTCATGCGGATCTTGTGAACCAGCGCGTTCATAGCCGTCAGCGTATACTGGTTCGGTATCCCGTCCACCCGGAAGGTTGCCACAGTAGGATGGACGAAGGTATCCATAATCGAGATAATCAAATCTACCGGATGTTCCTTTAGGTACTGCTCCAGATTATGCTTTGGAAGCATTGCCTCCGTCTCAATCTGATTTTGGAAGTTAGCCTGAATCCAGTTATTAACAATGCTGTTTACGCTGAACCTGGTAGAGCTGATAATCACTGCTTTCAGCTTCTGATTCACATTTTCCAGGAAATGTTCGACAAAAATTGCTATAAAGGAAATCTCGTCGTCCTGAATATAACAGTTCTTATACCGGTACACAATGGATACCATTAGCATGGAAATCTCATAGGCGTAGGGATACTGCTTCTTTACATCATTCAAAATCGGATTCTTCACTTCGTAGCCGGTTTCCAGCCTCTGCATCATATACTCAATGTGGATCAAGATATTATCATAAAAGCCTTGGGACTGCCACAGGTCAAAATGATATTTCTCCATGACGTCGTGGCAGAAATCCTCCAAAATCTGGATGCTTAAGCTATCAATCCCGCTGTCCGCAGAAACCTCCCCGGTCATCTTAAAGCTGTGGAGAAGTCCTTCTAACACCTGGATATCGCCGTCTCCAAGCTTGATTCCCTGCCCTTTCAGATAATCAAAAAACTTCTCCAGCTCTTCCTTCGCAGACGCCGCGCCTTTCGGCTCCGCAACCCTGTGATTTCGGTTGTTCCGAACCACCGTAATGTAAACTGCGCTGACGGCCATATAGAGACTGTCGTCGGAGATCTGGATATAACGCCCGTCAAAATATTCCTTCACCAGGCTTACCATCCAGCCGTATTCCCCCAGGTCAAAATCCTCCTGCAGGAACGTCCGTAAAAACCAGGAAAAATTCCTTGTCCGATTTTGGGTCTCATTCTTAATAATGCGAAACAAGGTCTGGCGGATATCCGCCTCTTCCCCCTCAATCCACAGCCTGTCCCCGCTCATCTGCAGCAGGCCGCTCTGATATTCCTGTCTCAGCTTTTTCTGAAAACGGCTGACCTCCTTATACATCGCCGGCTCTGACAGGGCAAGCGCATCCCCGATATCATAAATATCCGCCCGCCCCCTGCGAAGAACCATGCCAAGAATCATCCACCCCCGGTCGGACAGCTCCTCTTCCGTCTTTCCATGTTTTTCCGACAAGAAATAATCCCTCACCGAATCCATTTCCGCCGGTTCGATAAAATACCCCCGCTGCCTGGAAGATTTGATTACGCTTTCGCTCTCCCAGATGCGGTTAATCTCGCTGATTTCATTCCGAACAGTACGAGAAGACACCTCCAGATACTCCGCCAGTTTCGTACCCGTAACTCCCTGTACATTATTTAATAACATTTCCAGCAACTTTGACTGTCTTCTCGTAAGCATATGTATCACCCATTGCTCCTTTACGCCGCTTCTCCCTGTTCCTTCTTCAGCTCGTCTGCTTCCATCATCTTAAAGAATGGATAATAGAATATCGTCATAATAATCAGATTTACAAATACCAACGCCACACATTTCCAGTCCAGCGTCATTAAGAACGCGCCGACTCCCGGCGGAAGGAATCCCGGAGGGCCTGCAATCGGCTTCCCTACAAGGCCGCTTGTCATAGACAGATAAGTAATGACTGTAATCACCAGCGGACCGAATACAAACGGAATAAACAGAAACGGATTCAGGATAATCGGCGCTCCGAAAATAATCGGCTCATTAATTCCGAAAATGCTCGGTACAATTCCCACCGTTCCGATGGACTTCAAAGACTGCGCCTTAGATCGCATCATCATCAGCACCAGTCCTAACGTCAGGCCGGAGCCGGTAACTTGAAGAACCGCGTAAAACAGGCCGAACGTAAAAATATGATCTACGGATGAACCCGCGGCATAATTCGCCATATTCTCCGCCTCGTAAGCAATCGCAAAAGACGCCCATACCGCAGAGGTGATGGAAGGTCCGTGAAGGCCGAAGAACCATAAAAACTGTGTCAGGAAGATGACCAGCAGCAGCGCCGGAAGGGTATCCATGGTGCTGATAGCCGGAGCCAGGATGCTCATAATAAACGCAGGGAATACCTTTCCTGAAAAAGCAAGGCTGATATTCGCAACCGTTACTGCAATCACTGCGTTTACCACCAACGGAATCAGAGCCGCAAAGCTTTCCCCTACCATCGAAGGAACACTGTCCGGAAGCTTAATGATAATGTTCTTCTTTTTCAGCAATCTTGTCACTTCCACGCTCAGGATTGCAGAAACGATACACGTGAACAGTCCCGACGCTCCTAAATAGGAAATATCCATGCCGCCTTCAATGGAAAGACCGCTCAAAATCAAATGTACCATAATTGCGGTGGCGCCTGTTAAGTTGCCGCAGATACCGTAATTCTTCGCCAGCGCAATCGCAATAAACATAGCCGCGTAAATGGACAGCATATCGGTAGTAAACATCCCCGCATAGGTAAATACAGACATATGCGCATTCAGGAAATCATACACCGGGCCGCTTCCGAGCAGATTAGCAACCGCAAGCGGAAGAAGGCTGATCGAACCGACTATAATAATCGGGACAATGGAAATCATGCCGTCTTTAATCGCCTGCAGATGCTTTTGCTGTTCCACTTTATTCGCGATCGGCATCATGTACTTCATTAATGTGTCTTGAAACTTGGAATTCATAGCTTTTCTCCTTAGAATAATAATAACGCCCTGACGTCAAAGGCCCTGTACAGTCCGCAATTGCTCTAATTACCGTTATGATCCGGTTCGCGCGCATATAGAAACAGATCATTTCTGCAGACCATACGAACTATCCTAATTATAGAAAATTGACAAATAAAAAACAAATACACTTTTGCCACTTGTATAGGAATCACAAAAGTGTATTTCCACATAAAGCGGAAGTCTTTTTCCACGAAAGACGAAGATAAAAAAGCAGAGTCCTGCACGGCCAGCACAGAAAAAGCAGATCGGAAATCAAACAATTGAAGCAAAAAAAGAACGAACTTGAAGCCAGACTCCGCACAGAAAGGATGCATCCTGGGCGGGAGCGCCGCGCTGTTTTGCGCCGCGGTTCTCTTGTACGCGAAACGGGTCTATGTACGGGAACAAATCAGGGATACTACGCCCGCAACCACCAAAACCGGCAGCGCCACATAAAACAATCCGGCAAACACAAGAGTAATCAGCACAAAGGGCACCAGCAGGATCGTAAATAAAATCTTTAAGAGCCCCCAGGATGCCTTAACCGCAAATAAAAATAATTTGCCAAATATCAAAAAAGTAAATAATACAAATAAAAGTGTAAACATTTTTCAACCTCACATTCTCTTTACGTGTTCCGACGGCTCGAATGCCGATGCGTCCGCATCTTTCCACGAAATCCGGTATTCCACTCCCGCCATTCGGCCAATCTGACGGATGTAATTTGCAATCAGTTCTTTTGCCTGCATCCTAGCCGTATTCAAAAGAGCAGGGTTCTTCTCGACCTCTTCTTTCATATCTGCCTGTGCTTTCTCGATTGCCCTGGTCTGGTCGCCGGCCGTAATCGGATTCTTTTGGAACCACCGGTCTTTTGAAATCACATAAGATTCCTCATTCCAAGAATCCGGCTCGACGGTACAGGTAACCTTCGGCCGGGGAAGGGTTATGATAATCTCATTTCCATTCTGCTCCATTTTTATTAGGTCAGACTGATAGCTAATCTCTGCAATCCCTGTATACTCAATCCAGAAGGGTCGTTCTTTTTCCCCGAAATGAAACAGCCCCCTGCCAGGTTCTTTGGTGGATTTTGCCACATTATGGTAATAGCATTCCAGGGTTGCCAGTTCGCAAATGCTCTGCACCCGCCCTAAATCCGGGACGGGGACTTTGACGTCTTCCACCGAAGCTTTCCGAATATCCGCCGGCTTTCCCTGCGCCTCCGAATACCGTTTCACAGAATAGCCCGTAACCGCAATTACAATCCCTATGATACATATTAACACAAAAGGCTTCTTGAATCTACCCATCCTCTCCATACGCCAGCACTTTAACCGTATACTCCGTTCCCCTTTCCATCTGATTTACCCATGGTTCTACCAACGCCTTTTCCGCCGCTTTCGCCGATTCCTCCGCATTGGCTCTGATATCCGTATCCACCCGCGCCCGTTCCGCCAGATCTTCGCAGGCTGCCCTATACGCCTCCTGAGCCACAGTCTCGGTATTATATTTCTCATCCTCAAATATATACTCCATTGTTCCTGGATTTACCTGGGGTCCCGTTACCGCCGCCTCCGGCAGCCGGATATAAATTGTATTGGACTCTTCATCTAAAAAAACTTCGATCTTCCTCACATCAAAACCGGCTTTTACCGTTCCCTCATAAGCCACATAATATTTTACCGTTTCACCATCCTCGTCATATACGGCAGTATAACCGTTGTATGGATATTCCGCGGTATACAAACTCCCTTTCCTAACGGTCTCCTCCAGCATACTTTCCGTAACCGTGGCCACCTCCCCTTCCTTCCCTGCAAGAAATTCCCTGCCTTTCCTTGTAATGTCAGGAACATACCGATACTTTATATTCCAAATAATCACGGACGCAAGTATGATGACAAAGCATGCAAACAACGCCGCGCCTCTTTTTCCGGGCGAGCGCTTTTGCCCGGCTTTCTTTTCCGCTCCTGGAAACTCCTTTTTTTCCTCGATTTTTCATTCCTCCTTCCGCCATGTTGCTGCTTGTTCGCGGACGCGGGCAAATTAGTAACAGTTCAGCCTGCCTGCTTCACTGTTACGGAATCCGCCCATTTTAAAATTTGCCTGCGGCAAAGGGGCAGATTCCTGGCTACTCCAGTTCATTGGCTGCTAACTGCGCAGCAAGTGCGCAGTTGCAGGCTGAACTGTTACGCAAATTATACCATTCTACTTATATTTTATATTTTTTCCTGTTAAAACATGATATAATAATAAAAAAATCAGGAGGACTCTGCCATGCACGAGCATCATCACACCCACGAAACCGCCCGCTCCCGCGAGGAGACTCTGGCTTTATTGAATTATATGCTGAATCACAACCGCAGCCACGCGGAAGAACTTCATGAACTGGCTCATAATCTTTCGGAAGAGGAAACTTCTCTGCTCCGGGAAGCTGTGCATGATTTCAACCGCGGCAATGAGAAACTGGCCGCAATCCTGGCCATGATGAAAGGAGAATAAATTCATGTGTCTTTCAACCGTATATGAGAAACGGCCTGACGGCGACGCTCTTTTGTGCCGCAACATAGCAAACGTCCGCATCCAGCCGGACAAGCTGACCTTTGTAGATATCATGGGAATCCAGACCGAATATCCGGGGCAGCTCTGCAGCCTGGATTTTATGGAGAACAAAATCATAGTCCGAAGCGCTGACAAAGCAACGTAACCTCCCGCTCCGGGTCGTTGACTTTATTCCCAGCGCCGTGTCTCCCACAAAAAAGCTGCGGGACAGAACATGCCTTTCCTGGCTTTTCTGTCACACAGCTTCATTTTTTATCATTTATTTCTTCCGAAATGAAGTTCCCGCATTCCCTCCACCTGGTCGCACACAGGTTTCAAGCTGCAGCTTCCGCAGTCTGCGGGCAGTCCGTCCAGAATATGCGTCAGCGTCCTGGTAATATCCGACGACTTTTTCGCATTTTCCCGAAGCGTCTGGTAAGGAGCTTCCGCAGCCGTAATAAAGATGAGCTGAACCTGCAGTACGTTGGGATTTTGCAGGTACCGGCGGATAAAATCAAATCCGACGCCGCGAAAGGAAATTCCTTTTTTCAGGGCAATCCTGCTCACTCTCACCTGTTCCCTGAAATCTCCCGATGAAATCCGAAACATATATCCTTTGGGAAACACATGATATTTCACAAATTCCATATCCCGAATCGCCTTATAAGCCGCCTCGTCCTCTTCCCCTAACTGTGTCGTCCTAATCAGGGCAATCCGGGCATAGGGCGTATCTTTCTTAATCTCCCGCAGATCCGGCCCGTACAGCGCTACCTGGTTCTCTCCGATTAATCCGCCATCCGTCGTCACGCAGGTATAATTTACTGCCGGCAGGCCGCTTCCTCCCAGCTCATAGGCGGCGTCCCGCTGCAGTACCAGCTCGCTTACCCCTGCATCCGGCCAGGCTCCCTGTTCCGCGTAAGTCCAAACCTTAGGCTTATACGGACTCATCTGTTCTCTTGTAGAACGGATGACGGCGTCATATAGTTTCATCGTTTCCTCAGAACTGGATATCTCTCAGGGAGTCTTTCTTATCGTGGAACTTATTGAGCCAGTTGTAAATGAATCCCACGAGCTTCATATCCAGGTTTAACATATAAATGGTAAACAACACGCTAAATGATATTCCGATTATCTTGAACAAAATCTTCAGTACTTTTTTCATATCAATCCCTCTTTTTCTGCCTGCGCCCCTTTACGCCGCCCCACTAACGCGACGCCAAACCGGCCAGCCCTTTTTTCCTTGCGTACTCCGCTGCTCCTAAGGCTCCCATCAACTGCGGGTCAATCGGCAGATCAATCACCTTTAATTTCAATACATGCTCAATGGCATTTTTCAGGCCCTCGTTCTTCGCACAGCCTCCGGTCAGGGTAATCGCCGTTGTAGCTCCCGCCTTTTTCGCCATAACAAAGCAGCGCTTTGCAACCGCCATCTGGATACCCGCCGCGATCTCATTCATCGGTTTTCCTTCGCCTACCAGCGTAATTACTTCGCTCTCGGCAAACACAGTACACTGGGCGGTAATCGGAATTACATTCTTTGTCGTCAGGGACAGCTTCGAAAAATCGGTAAGCGACATCTCAAAACTCCTTGCCATCGCCTCAAAAAACCGCCCCGTACCTGCGGCGCATTTATCATTCATGGCAAAATTTTTCACCGTTCCGTCCGTGTCAATGCTAATTCCCTTTACGTCCTGGCCGCCGATATCAATAATCGCCTTTACCGCAGGATCCGTCACATGAACTCCCATCGCGTGACAGGAAATCTCGGAGATATTCTCGTCTGCAAAGGGAACCTTATTACGGCCGTATCCCGTTCCGATTAAATAACACAAATCCTGCGCAGACCCTAACTCCGGCACCTGTCCCACTACTTCTTCCATGGACATCTTGGCCGAAACTTCCGAATTAATCTTGCTCCGGATCGTAGTATGAGCCGCAAGCCTGCCGTTCTCATCTATTATTACAGCTTTCGTATAGGTAGAGCCCACGTCGCATCCTCCGAAATATTTCATAATCATTACCTCCTATCCGATGATACCGTTACCATGTCACATCATCCTCAAATTCCACCAGGGATGGGTCTAACGGCTCCTCCTGGAATACATTTACCATATAGTTATTCACTTTGCTGCGCATATCGCGGCGGGATACGGTACGCGGATCCATTAGGTCGTGTTCTACCCAGATTAGATGAATGCCCTTCTCTCTGGCCTGCTCGTCAAAAAGCCCCTGGAGCCCGCTCATAGTCTTACAGCACACATGCTGATACATAATTACGATCTCTACATTGAATTCTTCCACCTGCTTCCACAGCTCTTCTAACACGTGAACATGGCCGCCGTTGGTATGCTTGCGCATAACCATCCGCTCATACAGCCGAGCCAGATCGCGGATCGCCTCTTCCTTATCGTCCGTATTGAGCATCTTGGTAAAGTTTAAGCTCTCCATTTCTACCAGAACTCCGATTCCCCAGCAATTCTGGAGCCAATTGGAGAAATTCGCGTAATAGTGGGCGGGACAGCTCCATACGATCGCACGGTGCCGAATCGGCGCACGATAAGGATTCATCTTCTTTTCATACGCTTTCATCATGATCCTGTCAACCTTTTTGAAGGACTTGCTGGTTCGGGGATTCAGGCCGCCGTCCATCTCATAGCTCCACTTGCGGAACAGTTCATATGCCGAACCAATAACCTGCGGATACGGCGTCTTATTCACTTCCCATTTATTCATCTCATAGTTCGTCTGCTCATTGAACCTGCGGATTACCTTGAAGTAATGATCCCAGTCCCAGGTCTCCCCGGTAAGTTCCTCTACCCATTGAATACAACGCTTCATATCCTCCGCGCCGCAGTCCACCGTATCCTCATCGTCATACCGCACAGGCAGCGTAAGCGGATAAGTCGGCAGTTTAAAACGCCGGTCCTGATAAGAAGTCGCCATATCCGAGCCGTCGCAGGGCGTCGAGGTAGAGATAAATCCCAGTCCGCAGTGAGGAAGCGCATCCATAATCGCCGCACCGCACTCGGACGTCGGCACCGGACAAGTATCCGACGGCAGGCCGAAGCTCTCTACCGCATCGATGTAAGGAATACATACCAACTGGTCAATCTCCGACACCATAAATACCGGCATCAACTGATACGGAATTCCTTCCAGATTTGGAAATCCAGCCATCATCTGACTCATGGTCATCTCGTCAAACAGAAGCAGCTTCTTCCTTATTTTCTCATTATTCCCTAGTCTTTCATCTGCCATAAGAAGGGTCGCAATCGTGTCCGCCCCGTACCGAAACATCGGCAGGAACAGCTCGTTGGCAATCGTTACATGAGGTCCTCTAAGACCCAGGTTATTCCGGTCTGCAAAAGCGGGAAGAGCCAGATAGGAGCTGAGCCACCGATATTCAAACAAGCCTTCCGCAAGGGAAACGGGGTCTTTCATCACCATCCCCATCATCACGCCCCAGGTCTTCAGCCAACCGGCAAAGTCCCTGGCCGTACTCTCGATTCCTTTCCATTCCCTCCGGGTAAAGGCAATCTTTCCCGAACGGTACAGCCGTCCCAAGTGTTTCTCCCCATTGATCAGAAGGTCGAGCCGTTCTTTTCCCGACATGACGGCAACGGTACGCGCCTCGTCTGCAATCCGCTCCTTCGCCTCCTTCATATCCTTCTTGAGTCTGCCGCCCACGTCCTTCCAGTCAACTTCCAAAATCAATTCTTTCCATATCTTTAAATCCTGGGGGACATTTTTCTTTGCCCATTTGAGATTATTCTTCAGCATCGCGGCCGCCTCCTCCCTTTTGGATACGCTTAATCTCCAAAGATTCTACAAACGCCTGCATCCGGGTACGCAGTTGTCCGGAAGACCGGGCGTTATAAGGCCGGTCAATAGAAAGCACTGGATGATGATACTCCGTCTCCTGAATATGACTGGCCAGAGCGCGCTCAAACGCCCAGAAATCGCAGAATTTAATCTGCTCGAAAATAATTCCCTCGGCGTTATACTCCCTGGCGAGACGATCCGCCGTCTCCCTGCGCTGCGAAATCTTTTCATTGCTCATAAAACGCGGACACTCGGATACCTGCAGATAATGCCGGCATACCTGCGTAAGCGCGTCTTCCTCATCATTTAAAACAATCTCTTCCCGTCCCGGCGTAGAACCGAAACAAAACCGGTCGGCTGCGATAAACGCTCCCGCATCCTCAATCAGCTTCGTCAAACCCAGGTCGTCCACTTCGCTACCCACCAGCGCAACTCTTGCGCGGTACCATGGTTTCGGGTCAGGCTTACGGGTCTTAATCTCCGCCAGCGTCTTCTTAAGTTTGTCTAATATTAGATACTTCGGACAGCAGAAGGTCACCATATTCAATACATGGAATTCATATCCGGTAACCGGCGGATTGGGATGCTTCCTGAACTCTCCGATCTCGGTAATGATACGGCAGATCTCGTTGTGTTCCTCTACCGCTTTCCGAATAGCCTCGTCGGAAATGTCTACGCCGTATACTTCCTGCAGCCGGTTCAATACCCGGTTCTTAATCTGCCGCACGTAATGGACAATAGTAAAATCTTCCACCTTATAAGGAATATCCGCATGCGTCACAAAAAACTTCTCATTCGGTATCAGCTTCTGAAGTTCAATGTTCTCCATACAGCGGTTCATCTCCGCGCAGGCATCCACTCCCGCAAGCGCGTCTAAAAAGTTGAATCCCCCTTCAAAGGCCCGCTCCAGCAGCGCCCTGCAGAATTCACAGGTATAGTTGGACATATAATATGTAGCGATATCCATAGAGCCTGTGTTCGGCGCCCTAAGGCGCACGGAAAAACAATTATCCAGATTCAGCAGTACCTCCGGCATATGAAAACAAGTGTAGCCAATGGCCAGCCTGCCCTCTTTCCTTGCCTTTTCAATGAGGGTGTTGTTGGCCGTTTCCAACAGTTTTTCAAAATAAATCAAATGCTTTAGGTCTTTCAACTACCACACCTCTCTCCGTTCTTCTTTCATAGTTTACCTTTGTACTCCATCCGGCAGAAAATAAACCCATGAGCAGGCGATCCATGCGCATCGTTTCCCGCCGGATAGAGCGAGTTTCTTCTTAAATTTTCTCTTCCGCCTATCCTCTTCATCCCGCCTTTTTGCAGTCAGAAAACATTTGCGCTGCTGCCCGCGGATTCTCTGCCGGCGGCCTCTTACTGCTTCCTGGCGCAGCTCGCCCTTCCGTTAGATAATCCTTGCTTTGGGAAAACGTACCCTTATAATATCTCCCAGTGTTCTAACGCTTTCCGAACTCCATTCAGAAGAGGGGCGTCTCCGCTCAGTTCAAAAACGCTTAAGCCCCTGACCTCATTTGCCGCATGTTCCTGATCGGTAGGAATGCTGGCCAGAAGCTGGATGGGGGCTAAGTCTATCAGCTCTAGCACAGACGGCTCCGCCACCCGATTTACAATGGCGCCGCACTGCCTGTACATCACAAGCCCGTCCGCCACGCCCCGGATTGTCTTTGCCACCTGCACTCCCTTACGGCTGGGATCTGTAACCAGCGCCAGATGCGTTACCTGCTCCATAACCCTTCGGTTAATCTGCTCAATTCCCGCCTCGCCGTCAATGACCACATAATCAAAATCCTTCGCCAACAGGGAAATCACTTCTTTCAAATAAGCGTTTACCTTGCAGTAGCAGCCGGCGCTCTCCGGCCGTCCGATTGCCAGAAAAGAAAATCCCTCCTGCTCAACCATGGTGTCAAAAATCTGAAACCTGGCTTCGCCCAGCAGTTCTACCGCTTCTCTCGGCTCTCCCTGCTCCACACTGGCCACAATGCGCCTGCGGATATCATCCAGCGTTGACTCTGCCTCCACGCCTAACCCGGCGGCAAGGCCTACGGCCGGATCCGCATCAATCGCCAGAATCCTGGCTTCTGGATACTTCTCCGACAGCAGGCGCACCATAGCCGCGCAAACGGAAGTTTTTCCGACTTTATGTGAAGCTTCACATAAAGTCGGTTATGAAAAGCTATACA
>CAJURK010000010.1 GCA_910588745.1 uncultured Dorea sp.
CTGTGACCCTCTGCTTGTAAGGCAGATGCTCTCCCAGCTGAGCTAAGATCCCACATTCTGCAGGCCGCTTCCGCAACCCGCTTTGCTATTATACTATTATCTGCCAGTAACTGTCAATAGTTTTTTCACAATTTTCTACAAAATCTTGCCAAAGGTGATTTGGGTGATTTGCCAAACGTATTACAAGGAATACGTCTTTCTTGCAACCCCAAGCTCTTCATTCGCCGGAATTACTTCGATCGTAACCGGAGAATCGTCCCTGGATATACACGCCGCTCCGTTTCCTACCGCCTGGTTCTTCTCCTCATCCAGCAGAATTCCCATATGCGCTAGTTTCCGGCAGACCTTCTCTCTAATAAAGGCGTCATGCTCGCCGATACCCGCCGTAAATACCAGATGATCCACCCCGCCAAGTTCCGCATAATATGCCCCGATATAACGGATAATGTCATTACAGAAAATATCAATTGCAAGTCCGGCTCTCTCGTTGCCTTGTTCCGCCGCCTCTTCCACCAGCCGCAAATCATTGCTGACGCCGGAAATACCCAAGAGCCCGCCTCTCTTTGTCAAGCCCTGCAGCACTTCATCCAGTTCCATTCCCTGCTTCTGAAGAAATGGGATGATAAACGGGTCAATGTCTCCGCAGCGGTTTGAATTGTTAATCCCCACCTGCAGGGAAATCCCAAAACTGGTATCCACGCTCTTCCCATTGTCGATTGCGCACAGCGAACAACTCCCGCCCAGATGACAGGATATGGTCTTCCCGGTAGTTCCGTATTTTGCCGCAACCGTATCGGAAACATATTCATGGGACGCCCCGTGATATCCCATCCTGCGGATACCGTAGGTCTCATACCACTCATAGGGAATCCCATAGATCGCTCGTTCCAGAGGAACTGTCGTGTGAAATGCCGTCTCAAACGCGCCCACTAATTTTGCATGCGGCACAAGCTCCTGAAACTGGCGGATTGCACTCAAATACGGCGCGTTGTGGGCAGGCGCAATCACCATATAGTCTTCCATGCCCTGTAGCACCTCCGGCGTCAGTTCATGTACCCCATAATGGTCTTTGGACAAAACGGTTTTAAACCCGACCCGCTCCAGTTCTTTAAGCGAATCAATCACCTTATGCTTTGGTTCTACCAGACAGTCCAGAAACATCTGGATTCCGGCAGTATAAGTCGGAATACACTGTTTGTCTAATTCAACTTGATACCCTTCCTTGGATTCATAGTGAAATATCGCGTTATCCTCACTTCCAACCCGCTCAATCTTGCCCGCCGCCAATACCCGTTCTTCGGGCATATCAAACAATTGAAACTTCAACGATGTACTTCCAGCGTTACATACTAATACTTTCATAGCATCCTCCTCACTTTTCTACTACACATAATATACCACAAGAAATCCTTTCCGCATACCATTTTTATTTTCCCGGGCATTACCCTCCGTTTATCAGCGCATCTACGGTTCTGGACTTTGTAGCTGCGATTCTGCAGCGTTACCACCGTTTGGCATGTGTCTTCTGACTGCCGTTGACGCAGCAGGCCGCCGAAAGATGATGCATAAGGCGCGTATGCGCTTATAAACCAAGGATACGCCGGTTAAAAAAGCCCGCCGCAATTCACATGCAGCAGGCCGCTTATTTTTCTTATGAAATGATACGATTTGTTTATACTACGCCCTGTGCCAGCATCGCCTCTGCTACTTTCTCAAATCCGGCAATATTCGCACCCACTACGTAGTTGCCCTTATGTCCGTACTTTTCAGCCGCATCGGCCATGTTATGGCAGATATTTACCATAATATTCTGAAGCTTTGCATCCACCTCTTCAAAAGTCCAGCTTAGTCTCTCGCTGTTCTGGGACATCTCAAGCGCTGATGTAGCGACTCCCCCTGCGTTCGCCGCCTTGCCTGGAGCGAAGAGTACGCCGTTTGCCTGCAGATACTCGGTAGCTTCCATGGTTGTCGGCATATTCGCGCCCTCCGCAACCAGGATACATCCGTTTGCGGCAAGCTGTTTTGCGTCCTCAAGGTGAAGTTCATTCTGTGTAGCGCATGGAAGCGCAATATCACATTTCACGGACCATACGCCGCGGCCCTCATGGTACTCTGCATTCGGGCGGTAATTCTTATACTCGGTCAGCCTTGCGCGTTTTACTTCTTTAATCTCTTTCAGCGCCGCAACGTCAATTCCTTCCGGATCATATATCCAACCTGTGGAATCGCTGCAGGTAACCGGCTTAGCGCCAAGCTGAATCGCCTTCTCAATTGCATAAATTGCAACATTTCCAGCGCCGGATACGGCTGCCGTCTTGCCTGCAATATCCTGTCCGTTAATCTTAAGAAGCTCTTTTGTCAGATACAGAAGTCCGTATCCGGTAGCCTCCGTCCTGGCAAGGGAACCGCCGTATGTAAGCCCCTTTCCAGTCAGCACGCCCTCGTATACGTTACGGATCTTCTTGTACTGTCCGAACATATAACCGATCTCTCTTGCACCGGTTCCGATATCGCCCGCCGGAACGTCTGTATCCGCGCCGATATGCTTGCATAACTCTGTCATAAAGCTCTGGCAGAACGCCATGATCTCTCTGTCGGACTTGCCCTTTGGATCAAAGTCAGAGCCGCCCTTGCCGCCTCCGATTGGAAGACCGGTAAGAGAATTTTTGAAAATCTGCTCAAAACCAAGGAATTTGATAATTCCGATATTTACAGACGGGTGGAGTCTGATTCCTCCCTTGTATGGTCCGATTGCACTGTTAAACTGTACGCGGAACCCCTTATTTACCTGAACCTGGCCTTTGTCATCTACCCATGGAACCCGGAACAGAATCTGTCTTTCCGGCTCGACAATCCGCTCAAGAAGCGCCTCTTTGCGGTATTTTTCTTCATTGGCGTCAACGATAGGCTTTAACGATTCTAATACTTCTTTTACTGCCTGGTGAAACTCCGGCTGCGCCGGATTCTTCTCAACAACCTTTGCAATTACTTCTTCAACGTATGACATACTTACATCCTCCTAAAATAAATAAATTCTTTTTTTCCGGTATACGAACAGCCTGCCGACGGCATCTTTTCATATTCCAGAATATCAGAAAGGCATACGAAAATGCGTCTGCCCCGCCCGACGTTTTATACTTTATCATATTATATTAAAAACAATCAAAAAACAAGTGCTAAATTAGTTGCTTTTTAATTTTTTTGCAGTTTAGTAAAATATATCCTGCATAAAACAATATATGAATCAATATTTTTGAACTATATTAATATCTTCTAGCACACATTAACGAATCCTACGTTATCCTTCTAAGAATCTTTGTGAATTGTGACAAACGCCGGGCAAATGATGGCGCAATACATTTCTTCTCGACAAAAAAGGATTCAAGGCGTCTCTCATCCCCGAATCCTTTTCTCAAATTATGTATTTTTATTTTTCTTCCGCAATCGCCGTATAAGCGTCAAACAGGCTATCCCCGCACTGCTCTCTCACGCTGTCCCATACCGGCTGCGAAAGCTTCTTCATCTTTTCAAATTCTTCCTCGGAAGGCGTAATGATCTTCATGCCCTCTTTCTCCAAGAATTCCTTAGCCTCCTCCTTCTTCTGGTCGGAAATCTGATAGGAATCCTGCTGCGCCTTAGCCGCGGCCTCCCGTATGATCTCCTGCTGTTCTTCAGAAAGCTTATTCATAAATACGTCGCTGACAATCAAAGTAACCAAATCCGGAACCGCATTAGTCTCAATCAAGTTCTTCTGCTGTTCATACAGCTTTGCCGTAACAATCAGCGCATAAGCATTTTCCTGGGCGTCAATGGTTCCCTGCTGAAGTCCGATATATACCTCGGAAAAGGTCATAGGCGTAGGATTCGCCCCAACGCCTTTCCAGTACTGGATATGGTACTTATTTTCCATAACACGGATTTTCTGCCCTTTAATAGAATCAATGCCGGAATAATTACCGTTCATCGTCATTACGCGGAACCCCTGGTCTGTAATTCCAAGAAGCTGGTATCCAGCGTCCAGATAGATATCTTTAAATACCTGCATCAGCTTCTTATTGCTTAAGTTTTCCCGAACCGTCTCGATATCCGCATAACAGCAGGGCGTGTCAAACACGCAAAGCTCCGGCATATAGCTTACCTGCGGAGAAGGGGACTGCACTACGAAAGGAATGTCTCCGTCCTTACAGGTCTCCATCAGCTCCGTATCCGTACCCAGCGTACTGTCCGTATAAACCTGTATCCGCATCTCGCCGCCGCTCATCTCATATACATAATCCGCAAATCTCTGGGCAAATGTATTCGTAACAGTCTCTCCGGAACTACAGGTCGCCAGCGGCCACGCATAAGTCTGCTCTCCATCGCTGCCGCCGCATGCGGTTCCAAATATGCATACGCACATCAGCACAGCGATAAAGCTCATCTGTTTTATTCTCTTTTTCATTATCATGAGCCCTCCGTCCTATCTTAAATCAATACCAGGCTGATTGCCGGGATAAATGTGATCAAAAGCAGCGCAATCAAAAACATTACAATCAGAGGCATCGCCTTCTTTGCTATCTGCATCACCGGTATACCCGTCATAGAGCTTGCCGCAAACAGATTCACCCCAATCGGCGGGGTCACATATCCAATAGCCAGATTTACCACCATCATTACGCCAAAGTGGATTCCCGTCATGCCAAAGCCTTTCACGATCGGCAGGAGGATCGGCGTCAGGATCAGAATCGCCGGCGTCGTATCCATAAACATTCCCACAAGCAAAAGGAAAATATTAATCACGATCAGCACCAGGATTTTATTGGTAAAGTTCTCTAAGATCCATCCGCTGACAGTCTGAGGAACCTGCATCAAGGTCAGCACTCTCGAAAACGCGATTGCCGCCCCCATAATAAACAGAATCGGCGCATAGCTTCCTACTGCTTCTATGAAAAACTTATGGCATTCCTTAAATTTAATTTCTTTGTACACAAACAATCCGATAATCAGCGCATAGAAAACGGAAATAACAGCCGCTTCCGTAGGAGAGGCAACGCCGCTGTAAATACTTCCAAGAATAATAACCGGCGACAGCACGGCAAAAAAGCTCTCCTTAAGCACAGATACAAATCCTTTCCCGTGAAGCTCATCGATAAACTTACCGATCTTTTCCTTATCCTCTCCGTTCACCTTGCAGTAATATATCGCATAGACCATTAAGAGCAGTGCAACCAAAATCCCAGGCACGATACCGGCCGTAAACAAATCGCTCACGGATTCCCCGGAAGCCAGACCGTACATGATAAACGGAATACTTGGAGGAATAATTACTCCCAAACTTCCTGCCACGGCTATCAAAGAAACACAGAACTTCTTATCATAGCCAAGTCCTAACAAAATCGGAAGGGTCATACTTCCCACCGCCGCAACCGTCGCAATCCCGGAACCGGAAATTGCTCCGTAAAACAGACAGGTAACTACCACCGCACAAGGAAGCCCTGCAGTTCTCTTGCCGATTAGAAACGCAAACAAATCAAATAAACGTTTGGAAATACCGCCCTTTGCCATCAGAATTCCCGACAGAATAAACATCGGAACCGCAAGCATAGGAAAGCTGTTCAATGCATTGAACATCGCCCGGACAATATATGTAGCGCTTGCTGTAAAGGACTCGTCAAATGCACTGGGAAGCACGCAGGCAATCCCAAGAGACATAGAAATCGGTATCGCAAGCAGCAGGCACAGACAAAATATAATCATTACGACAGCAGCCGACATTACTCTTCACCCGCCTTTCCATCCGCCTGCACCGGCGCGTCTCTCCACGGTACAGGCTCTTTTCCCATATACTGCCTTACATGTTTCAAAAATTTCTGGATAACACGGAATTCACATAACACAAAACTAATCAGCGTAATACTCTGCACCGTCCACATAGGGATTCCGCAGGCCGGACTGGTCGCCTGGCTGACATACGCAGACTGAACATAATGATATGCGAACGGAAGCAGATAGGCAAACAGGATAAATTCCACAACATTTACAAAAGTCTTGAATACAATCTTGACTTTGCCGTCCGCAATCTTCTCAAACAGGTCGATAAACTGCTCGATCTTAATGTCCGCGCTGTTCTTAATGCAGAAACTGATGCTCAGGAAACCTGTCCAAATAAAGCAAAAACGCGTAATTTCTTCCGACCATGACAAAGAATTCCCAAGGGCATACCTTGCAGTTACCTGGATTCCCATGATCATCATCATGCCAAACAGAAGCACTGCAAGGACTGTTTCTTCAAAGTAATTATTCAGCCACTTGATAACTTTCATCCCTTTTCCTCCTTAAACGTTCCTGTTAATAATTTCACACCCCTCTATTCTAACTGATAAAGGCATAATTTTCAATAAATTTCCTTGCTTTTCATCTGTGTTTCTAATAGATTTTTTTCTCGAAATTCATTCTTTTTTTCAATAAATAAAGTCCCTGAACCAATGAAGCCCAGAGACTTTGTTGTACGTTTGTTTCGTTTACATTCTAATTCCTGCCGCCTTCTATCTATCAGTTGCCATTAGCAGCATTACGGAAACGATTTATCTGCTATTGAAAGTATTCCACGCCGGATTCAAAAATCTTTAAGTCCTGCTCTCCGTAAATGTTGATCGCCACAGAACGCCCCCGCCTTTCGGAATGTGCCATCTTGCCAAACACCCGGCCGTCCGGGCTGGTGATTCCTTCAATGGAACAATAAGAGCCGTTGATATTCCACTCCTCATCCATGCTGACCGTCCCCTCCGGGTCGCAGTATTGTGTTGCAACCTGGCCATTCGCGATTAGCCGCGCCAGCCATGTTTCATCTGCCACGAACCGTCCCTCTCCGTGGGACGCCGGATTGGCATACACACCGCCGAGCTTGGCTTTCTGCAGCCATGGGGATTTATTAGATACCACCCTAGTATATACCATCTTAGAAATGTGGCGTCCAATGGTGTTGTAAGTCAGCGTAGGAGCATCCGCGTCCTGGCCGGTCACCATGCCGTTTGGTACCAGACCAAGCTTAATCAGCGCCTGGAAGCCGTTGCAGATTCCTAACGCCAGTCCGTCTCTCTCATTCAGCAGCCGCTCCACCGCTTCCTTAAGTTTTGCATTCTGGAACGCCGTCGCAAAGAACTTGGCGGAACCGTCCGGCTCGTCCCCGGCGCTGAACCCGCCCGGGAACATGATAATCTGCGCCCCGCCGATGGCTTTCTCAAATACCGCTACCGAATCCCTGATATCTGCCGCATCCCTGTTGCAAAATACCTTCGTGACTACCTTTGCTCCGGCGCGCTCAAAGGCTCTCGCACTGTCATACTCGCAGTTCGTTCCCGGAAATACCGGGATAAATACGGTAGGCTGGGCAATCTTATGCTCGCAGATATGCACCTTTGCCGCATGGAAGCATCCGTCTTCTTCCACTGCTCCATCCTGCGACTTCCCTGCCGCGAAGAAAGCCACAGGCCCGTCCTGGCTGCCGGAATCCGTCTTAAAAACTTTCTCCAGCGTCTCCTCCCATGCCCCAACCGCTTCTTTCATCTCAATCTTCGTATTTCCATAAGCAAATATTCCGTCGTCCGTCACTTCCCCGATCACCGTATAGGAAATACCAAGCTCTCCTACGCGTCCCTCGGCAACTTCCGCAACCAGATCGCCGAATGCGGGCGCAAACAGCTCCCTTGGATCCATATTGTGTTCAATTTTTACTCCCATGCCGTTTCCGAACGCCATTTTGCTTACCGCCGCAATCACGCCGTGACGGTCAGGCACATACGCGGAGATAATCCTGCCGCTGCGGATATCCTCCGAAAATTTCTGGTACTGTTCCATCACTTTTTCGTAGATCGGAAGGTCATTTTCATCCGTCGGAATACGGAGCCACACCAGCTTACTGCCGGCCGTTTTAAGCTCCGGAGTAACCACATCCTTCTCCTTTGCCACATCCACCGCAAAAGATACCAGCGTAGGCGGTACGTCAATATCTTCAAAAGTTCCCGACATACTGTCCTTGCCTCCGATGGACGGCAGTCCGAACCCAAGCTGCGCGCTGTAGGCTCCCAAAAGCGCGCTAAAAGGCTGGCTCCATCTGCGGGGATCTTCTGTCATACGCCGGAAATATTCTTGGAATGTAAACCGAATTTTCCGGTAATCGCCTCCGGCGGCTACAATCTTCGCAACGGATTCCGTCACCGCGTAGGCGGCGCCGTGGTATGGGCTCCAGCTTGATAAATACGGATCAAAACCATAACTCATCATGGTAACCGTATCACAGTCTCCCTTCTGCACCGGAAGTTTTGCAACCATCGCCTGGGTCTCCGTAAGCTGGTATTTTCCACCATGAGGCATAAACACGGAACCTGCCCCGATGGAACCGTCAAACATTTCCACCAGCCCTTTCTGGGAGCATACGTTTAAATCTCTCAGCGTATCCAGCCATTTTTCTTTTACGTCGCCAACCTCTACTTGGTCTGCCAGAATGCTGTCCGCCTTGTTCGGAATATCTACTGCGACTCTTGTCTCCTGGTGCGCGCCGTTCGTATCCAAAAAGGCGCGGGACAGATTCACAATCTCTTTTCCTCTCCAGGATAAAACCAATCTCGGGCTCTGCGTAACAACCGCGACAGACACAGCCTCCAGGTTCTCTTCCGCCGCGTATCCCATAAACGCTTCCACATTCTTCGGGTCAACCACAACCGCCATCCGTTCCTGGGATTCGGAAATCGCGATTTCCGTTCCGTCCAGACCCTCATATTTCTTAGGAACCTTGTCCAAATCAACCTTTAAACCGTCCGCCAACTCGCCGATCGCTACCGATACGCCGCCCGCGCCGAAATCATTACATTTCTTAATCAGCCTGCTGACCTCTTCCCGGCGGAACAATCTCTGGATCTTACGCTCTGTCGGCGGATTTCCTTTCTGTACCTCTGCGCCGCAGATCTTCGTGGACTCTTCTGTATGCACCTTAGATGAACCGGTCGCCCCGCCGCAGCCGTCGCGCCCGGTACGTCCCCCAAGGAGAATGATGATATCTCCCGGATCGGACGTCTCCCGGATCACCGCTCGTCTTGGGGCCGCGCCCATAACTGCGCCGATCTCCATACGCTTCGCCACATAATCCGGATGGTAAATCTCCTTAACCATTCCCGTCGCAAGCCCGATCTGATTGCCATAAGAGCTATAGCCGTGAGCAGCCTCCCGCACCAGCTTCTTCTGTGGAAGCTTGCCCTTTAACGTCTCCTTCACCGGCCGGGTCGGATCTGCAGCGCCGGTCACACGCATCGCCTGGTACACGTAGGTGCGGCCTGACAATGGATCCCGGATCGCCCCGCCAAGACAGGTTGCCGCGCCGCCGAAAGGCTCAATCTCCGTAGGATGGTTGTGGGTTTCGTTCTTGAAATTCACCAGCCACTCCTCTTCCACGCCGTCAACTGTCACCGGAACCACAATGCTGCAGGCATTGATCTCATCGGACTCCTCCTGATCCTGCAATTTCCCTTCTTTTTTCAGCTTGCGCATCGCCATCAGCGCAAGATCCATCAGGCAGACGAACTTATCCTCCCTGCCCTTAAAAATCTCGCTGTGATCCGCCAGATACTGCCTGTAGGTTCCCTCGATCACCTCCCGGTAATCCCCTTCTCCAAATGTAACCTCTTTAAGTTCCGTGGAAAATGTGGTATGTCTGCAATGATCAGACCAATAGGTATCCAGTACGCGGATTTCCGTCATGGACGGATCCCTCTGTTCTTCATTTTTAAAATAATTCTGAATGTGAAGAAAATCCTGAAATGTCATGGCAAGTCCTAAAGAAGCATACAGTTCCCTCAGCTTCTCCTCGTCCATGGCCTGGAATCCTTCAAATACGATCACGTCCTTTGGCTCGTCAAACTTTGTCACCAGCGTATCCGGCTTTTCTTCTTCTGCCTCTCTGGAGTCTACCGGATTAATACAGTGATTTTTCACCGCCTGAAACTCCTCTTTTGAAATACATTTGTCATCCTTTCCATGAATGATATACGTAACCGCCGTATGGATTACCGGCTTCTCATCCTCCTTAATGAACCGTACGCACTGCTCTGCTGAATCCGCCCTCTGATCAAACTGTCCTGGAAGATACTCTACCGAAAATACGCTGTCCCCCTGCGTAACCAACGCCTCTTCTCTCCACAAAATATCTATCGGCGGCTCTGCAAAAATACCGTTGCATGCCTTCTCAAAGGTCTCTTCTGAAAGATTCTCCACATCATAACGGATCAGCACACGTACGCTTTCCACATCGTGGATTCCCAGATATCCTCTAATCTCATGCAGTAAATCCTTCGCCTGAACGGCGTACTCTGGTTTCTTCTCAACAAATACCCGTTTTACACTACTCATAAAACTTCCTCCATCTGTTTGGTTGACTGGTTTGTACTCACAGGGCGCAACGCCCCTTTTCTGTTTCTATCATAACATGATTTTTGTTATAACTGTAATTAATATATCTAAATTCTTTCATAAGTTTCCGTTATAAGTTAATATCGATTTTGTACTCTTTCTCAATCAGAATCTTCATTGTTTATACTCCCTATTTGACTGTTCTTTCTACCCTATCCTCCGTTTACAAGTTTCCTTCAACAACAACAATAATAGACGTATAATCAAGAGCTTTTTTCATCCATTCAAGAAACGCCGCAAAAATCATTTTTTATCATTGGAAATTCTTAGGGGGTAAAGTCTAATACGATCTTCTCATTTTGCGGTGCGTAGGTGCGTATAGCCTTAATTCCACATACTTTTGCTTTTGATACTCACCTGGCTTCAACCTGAACATATCGATATCTCCCGTCGCCGTTTTCGTAAATCAAAGTCTTCTTTTGCGTTTTCTGAATATCATCCATCCGCCCGCCAATCCGCCGAGAAGAATTAACCCGCCCAAAAAAAATCCTCCGATACGGATAACAAAGTCAAAGAAAAACCCTTCCGGCAGCATACGGATCATATAATCCTCCGCCGGGTCAAATATCCACAGGTCATTGTCAAAGAATATTTCATGGAATATCATAAAATACTTATTGAAATTTGATGCAAACAGACATCCTAATATCCCTGTTAACGCCCCGAATACGCCCAGTGATATAAAATATGCCCTTGGCAGGACTTTTCCCAGATCTGTTTTCCCTATAACCAGCAGGAACAGGAAAAGCGCCGCCGCCGCAAGCAAATAATTCCTAAGCCTCAGTCCTCCAAGAAACAGATCCTTCACCTCTCCCATATGAAATCGATCCTGTTCGTTAAAGAAATCCTGCTCCCTGCCGTCTACCCGCGTAATCACAGACAGTTCCTCCCGCTCCCCAATGAGATACGCCATCATCCGATCCGTCACGTCCATAATATCCTCCGTCTCCATATGAAGACTTTCTGCTACCTGGTATTTCTCATACTCTTTCTCATAAAAACGGTATTCTGGATCGCCGTAAATCGCAGCCTGGAAGCTTGTAAGCAAAAGTGCTATAATCAAACTAACTATAGCTGCCGCCGCCGTGATATTCTGTAAAATTTGCCTCTTCTTCATTCTATATCTCCCGTCTTTTCTGTGATTGCTCCATTGTCATTCCTTTTATTTTCCTTTATAATGTCCATGAAACCAGAAACAAAATCGCCCAATACGGACAAACATACTGAAATGAGGAACCGATGATGGATATCAATTATGAATTATATAAAGTCTTTTACCACGTAGCAACAACCTTGAGCTTCTCGGAAGCTTCCAAAAAACTATATATCTCCCAGTCTGCAGTCAGCCAGTCGATTAAGGCTCTCGAAAGCAAGCTGTCCCAGACTTTGTTTATCCGTAGCACAAAGAAAGTGCGCCTGACTGCCGAGGGTGAGATTCTGCTTCGGCACGTCGAACCAGCTATCAGCCTGATAAAACGAGGGGAATCCAGGCTATTGGACTCTGCTTCCACCGGCGGGCAGATTCGGATCGGCGCAAGCGACACCATCTGCCGATATTTTCTCGTCCCCTATATTGAACGGTTCCACCAGGCCTTTCCCAGCGTACACATCAAGGTAATCAATGCAACCTCCATTCAGTGTATAGAGCTTCTAAAAAATGGACAGGCGGACTTTATTGTAGTGAACCACCCCAACGCATACTTAAACCACCTTTGGTCTATCCGGAGCATCAAGCAGTTTCGCGACGTATTCATTGCAAACCAGTCCTTCGCCTATTTAAAAGGACGCGCTCTTTCCCTGGCCGAGCTGTCTGAATATCCCCTTCTTATGCTGGATAAAAACAGTACCACCAGTGAATTTCTTCACAGCCTGTTCCAACGGCATGCTCTGGAACTGGTTCCGGAAGCAGAACTAAACAGCAACGACCTTCTCATCGACCTTGCCCGGATCGGACTTGGAATCGCCTTTGTACCCGACTACTGCCTCCCAGACCAGCCGGATACCCTGTTTATTGTAAAAACAAAGGAGCGCCTCCCCTCCCGGGAATTAGCCCTTGTATACAACGATAAGCTGCCCGTTTCCCCCGCCATAACCGAATTCCTAAACTACTTTGAATCCGTTTCCGGCTAAAATTTCTTTGAATCGGCATTTTTCCAGAAATTTTGCAGCTTTGCTTCCATTGTATGAATATTGCAGTATCCGATACTTTTCCATTCTCTTGGAAAGGTATTCCGATACCGCCGCTCTGAAAACCGCTCATCCAACAGCAGTATGACTCCTTTGTCCTCCTCGGTACGGATCACCCGGCCCGCAGACTGCTGAACCTTATTCATTCCCGGATATACATAGGCATAATCAAATCCATTTACGCCTCTGCCGTCAAAATAACTCTTTAGAAGCTCTCTCTCCCTGCATACCTGAGGAAGTCCGGTTCCCACAACAGCCGCGCCGATCAGCCGGTCGCTTACAAGATCAATGCCCTCCGAAAAGATGCCGCCCATCACGCAAAAACCCATAAGACTGCCTTCACGCTTCTCTTCAAAGCCTTCCAGAAAAATCTCCCTGGCCTCTTCCGACATATAAGGAGCCTGCACCAGACAATCAATCGCTTCCTCGTCCTCCTTATCTTTCTCTATCAGCTTCAAAAAAGCCTCATATACCTGTTCCAAAAAACGATAGGAGGGAAAAAACGCCATATAGTTGCCTTTTTTTGTCTTCGCAGCTCTATAGAGATATTCCGCATACCTGCCATACATCTCTTTCCCCCTCAGGGTATACTTCGTGCTAACGTCCATCCCCTGCAGAATAATCCGCTGTTCTTCTGAAAATGCGCTCTCCGCATATACCGCATAATCATCCTTCTCTGTGCTGAGAAGTTCTTTATAATAGTGAATCGGAAGCATGGTAGCCGAAAAAAATACGGCGCTGTTTCCTTTATCCAGATATTCTTTCAGATTTACCGAAGGATTAACACAAAACAGCCTAATTAAGAACCTGCCATCTTCGGCAAGCTCAGCATATATCATATAGTTCTCATCTAATTTTTCGTAAATGGCGATAAAGAAGCGGACTTCAAAATAAAACTCCAGAACCTCTTCTCTTACTGCACTCTCCTTAGATTCCTCTAAAAAGCGTTCCAGCTCAGCCATCACCGCAAGAAGCTTCAGATAGATATGCGCTACACTGTTCAGAACTATAACCCCTTCGCACTCCCGCTTTAACTCCAGCATCAGCTTGTTGCACTCCTCCAGCCTTTTTGCAAGTTTCATATCCAGCGTCTTTACCTGCCGCCGCACCCGCATCACATCTTCTTTATAAAGGCTGGCGCTGTACATCTCCCTCCCCCGCTCGACTAGGTTGTGGGCCTCGTCTATCAGAAACAAGTAACTTCCCTTAGCGCCTTCCCCAAAAAAGCGTTTTAGATGGGCGTTTGGGTCAAAAACATAATTATAATCGCAGATCACGGCATCCATCCACAAGGCAACGTCCAGCCCCAGTTCAAAAGGACACACCTGCCAGGCTCTGGCCTGCTCTTCTAATACCTTACGGCTCATGGTGTCCCTGCCGGTAATCAATTCATAAACCGCATCATTCACCCGGTCAAAATGTCCCTTGGCGTAAGGACAGTAGTCCGGATTGCACTCCGGTTTCTCACAGAAACAGATCTTATCTTTGGCAGTCAGCGTAATCACCTTATACCGCAGAGCCTGCTTCTTTAACAATGCAAACGCTTGGCTTGCCGCTGTTCTGGTAATCGTCTTTGCCGTTAGATAAAAAACTTTCTCCCCAAGTTCTTCCCCGACAGCCTTCACTGCCGGAAATACCGTCGATATGGTCTTACCCACGCCGGTGGGCGCCTGGATAAACAATTTCTTCTTTCTGAGTATCGTCTTATACACAGAGGCAACCAGCTCTCTTTGTCCTTCCCGGTATTCATAAGGAAATTGTAAGTTTTTCACCGACTGGTTGCGTATCTTTCTCCACTCTGTCTGAAATCTGGCCCACTTCTCATATTCCAGCAGGAGACTTGCAAACCACTCTTGCAGCTCCTCCGTCTTATATTCCTGCCGGAACCTTTTTATCTCTTCCGTTTCCATATGGCAGTAGGTCAGTTGAACCCCGATAGCAGGAAGCTCCTGTTGCATAGCATACATGCAGGCGTAACACTTTGCCTGAGCCAGATGCACCCCGGCCGGCTCCGTCAGATGCCTAAGATCCATAAAAATTCCTTTGATCTCATCAATGCAGACCGTATCTTCCACAATGATCCCATCCGCCCTGCCTTCCACCTGGATACTGAACCCGTCAAATTCCTCCACATGGCGCAGCGTAACCTCCGCATGGTAAGAAGATCCCATCCGGCGCTGAATCTTTCTGTGGATCTTCGCCCCGAGCTGCATGGCGTCCTTATCCTTCGCCGCTATTCGATTATCAATATCACCGCTTCTCAAGACAAATTCCACCAGATTGCGGACAGATACCTTGACTACTTGATTCTCCATAGACGCCAGTCTCCCTGCAAATACAAACTATCTAATCTACTTATATTTAGTGTACAACAATTAGCTGGCTCTTGCAATCAAACTCTACTTCATTTCCGCTGCCGCCTATACCGGCATAAATTCCACCATATTTTTCCGATACCAGAGTGGAAGATGCCCCATCTGGCATCCGGGATTTTTTCTTTCTTCTATTGCTATGGAATCCGTAAATTTGTGCCAAAGCTCCCGAAATACCAGCTCCCGGTCGGAAAATCTCCCGGCCAGTTCTCCGGCCAGTTCCCCTCCGGTCACCAGTACCCACTGTTTCCCGGCCTCATGCACCGCATATTCCTGGTGCGTCTCGTCATAAATCATCCAATTCTCCAGACAAAACCGGTCTGCGAAATGAGGAGCCACACAGGTCAGCACTCGGTTCTTAGGCTCGAATTTCGAAAACATAATTCCATTCTCCAACTCGCCAAACCGAAGAAACTGCAGCCATCTGTGTACTTCGTCTCCTACATTCCTGCTTAGTTCAAACACCTTTTCCACCTGCGCGTTCCCCAAATGATCCATAATCCTTCTGCTGTCAGGAATCTCCCTGGCTTCCAACATCGTCCCTAAAATAGCGTCTCCCTTTAACGCATCCGTCGAGAGCGCCGCCTGGTAAAGCATCTTATACGCATACCAGCCCAGATTCCTTAAAATCAGCCGTTCTACTGCCGCGGCTTTCTTCTCACTCTCTGCAACCTCTGTATACTCACAAAACAGCTCCTGTTCGATACACCCCCGGAACCTGATTCCGCACTCCCCGGCTCCGTCTACTACTACCGCACGCCAGGCGTCATAAACGGCTGACAAAAGTCCCGTCACTTCATCCCTGCACACATAAATTTTCTTCATATAAACCACCACCAAATCTCACATCATCAAATAAAGACATCTGCCGGTACGTCATTCCATCCAGGCCTTCCGGAATCTTCTGACCGGTATTCAGAAGATTCCTGGCGATATAATCCTCCTCAATCTTTGTGGGATACATCATCTTTCCGCTGCAGGTAAGAAAATACATCGCGCGCTTTAATACCACGCCCATCTTCTTAAGATCCCCAAAGTCTAAAGTCCCCATCCTTCTTGCACGGACAATCCTCTGGGCGGAACGGTAGCCAAGTCCCGGAACCCGAAGCAGCATCTCGTAACCGGCCCGGTTCACTTCTACCGGAAACTTTTCCAGATGCCTCAGCGCCCAGTTACACTTCGGATCAAATAATACGTTAAAATTCGGATCATCTTCTGACAAAATCTCACTTGCCTCAAAGTGATAGTACCGAAGCAGCCAATCAGCCTGATACAGCCTGTGTTCCCTCAAAAGCGGCGGTCCTTCCCCGGTTTTCGCAGGCAGTTCCCTGTCGTCATTCAGATGAACAAAGGCCGAATAGAATACCCGTTTCAAGTCAAACTTCTGATACAATGATTCTGCCACATGGAGGATCTCGTAATCTGTCTCCGGCGTGGCTCCAATGATCATCTGCGTACTTTGCCCTGCCGGCACAAACCGCGGCGCTCCCCGATAGCTCTGAATCTCATACTGGTTCTGCGCTACGCCGTTCTGCACCATTCTCATAGGCGCCAGGATATTCTTCCTAGTCTTGTGAGGCGCCAGTTTCTTAAGCCCCTCTGCCGTGGCAAATTCCAAATTAACGCTCATCCTGTCGGCCAGATACCCTACCCGGCGAACCAGTTCTAAGCTGGCTCCCGGAATCGCCTTCACATGAATGTATCCCTGAAACTGCTTTTCACGGCGAAGTTTATATAGGGCGGAATATATAAGCTCCATCGTATAATCGGGACTCCCAAGCACTCCGGAGCTTAAAAACAGTCCCTCAATATAATTCCGCCGATAGAACTCCATCGTAAGCTCGCAAACCTCTTCCGGCGTAAAAGATGTCCTCGGCACATCATTACTGCGGCGGTTCACACAATACTTACAGTCAAAGATGCATTCATTGGTAAATAAAATCTTCAGCAGGGAAATGCATCTCCCGTCTGCCGCAAAGCTATGGCAGAACCCCGCCTTCACACAGTTGCCGATTCCGCCGCCGTCATTGCTCCGGTCAGTTCCGCTGGAAGTACACGCAACATCATACTTAGCCGCATCCGTTAAAATCTCAAGTTTTTCCATCACAGACATATTCGCTGTAATCCTCATGTGTCGTCCTCTTCCCTTCCCGCACAAAGTTGTCTTCCCGAAACGTACGGAACGTGCGTTTGTATATTACCATCATACAAACGCACGTTCCTTTTGTCAATACTTTTTTATTTATCTTCGTACAATTTTATAATAGGTTCTTGCCGTAAGGCTGTAAATGATTACATACAGTACTGTAAACGCCAGAAATGCCGTCAGCGTACAGAGCAGATACAGCTTTGCATTTACCATGCCGATTACCGCAAGAAGAAGTCTGATTAGTGGAAAAGCCGCCATAATATGGATTCCTGCTACAATAATCGGAAGGAAAAACACGGTCAGCACCTGGGAACGGATGGTTCCTTTGACTTCGTTCTGGGTCATCCCCACTTTCTGCATGATTTCAAACCGTTCTCTGTCCTCATAGCCTTCCGCTATCTGTTTATAATAAATAATCAGCACGGTCGCCATAATAAATAGCGTGCCAAGGAACAAGCCAAGAAAAAACAGTCCGCCGTATATTCCCATAAATTCCTGTCTCTCGCTTACTCTAGCTTCCATATATCCGCTGAAATTCCCTTCGTATTCCTCTCCCACCTCCACAATAATATTCAGAATCCGTTCTGCCAGCGCCTCCTGCTCCTTCTTAGAAGCGGAAGTATCAAAGCCATAATAAGTCTGCACAGTCCCCAGCTCTCCCAGCTCTTTCCCGCTTATCTCCTCCAGTTTCCCAAATTCCTCATCTGTCACTACCACATAATAACTGGTAATAATGTTCATATCCGACGCGCTATTTCCCAAAAAATCGTCCAAATATTCGGCAATCTGATACTTCTTGTCAAAAATTCCAAGAACCGGTTCTTTATACGCTTCATAATTCGAGAAGAGCAGCGCTTCATTTCCCTCCAGCGTTCTGGCCTCTTCAGAAGACGCATTATAATCCGACAGCGGAACAAGGAACAAAGAGCAGCGTTCCGACACGTCTCCCTTTACGTCGATTGCCTGGCTGTCCGTCTCAAACCAGCCTCCTTTTTCTTCCGCTATGAACGACAGCGATTTGTATCTGACCTTATGTTCCACCGGAATACACGCATTCTGACAATATTCTTCGATTTTTTGGAATATCTTATCATTCTGTTCTACATCCGGCTCTCTGGAGCGAACTGCAAAATCATTGGAATAACGGACGTTCAACATATCTTCCATACCGAACATCAGAGATGTCGTAGAAGACAGCATAACCAGCACCATGGTAGACAAAATGCAGATATTAGCAAGTCCCACTGCATTCTGTTTCATCCGGTAAAGCATTCCTGACACACTGATAAAATTTCTTGGCTGATAGTAAAATTTCCGGTTCTTTTTAAGCAGCTTTAAGATCACAATGCTTCCCGCTGTAAATAACAGATAGGTTCCAATTACTACCAGTATTACAGCTACAAAAAACACGCCTATAGAAGCAATGGGATCCCGAATCGTGATTGCCAAGCCATATCCGGTTCCAAGAAGCGCCGCTCCAAGAAACGCATACAGCGCCTTGGTCTTCGGTTCTCTTTCTCCCTCGCTGCTGCCGCGAAGAAGTTCTATCGGGCTGGAGATCCGGATAGTGTAAACCGATTTTAAGTAAATCACCAGATAAATTGCACAGAAAAGCCTCACCGTAGACCAAATCACACTTCCTGAAACAAAAAATCCAAGACTGATCTTTGTTCCAACTACTTTGCACATCAAAAGGAACATCGCCTTGTCTAAGAGAATTCCAAACCCAAGTCCCAATCCGATACTCATTACCGTCACCAAAATCGTTTCTGTCAGAAGCATCCTGCCCAGATGCTTCTTTTCCATGCCAAGGATGTTAAACATACCGAATTCTTTTTTTCTGCGTTTTATCAGAAAGCTGTTGGTATAAAACAAAAAGATAAACGCGAACAGCGCGATAACCCTCGTCCCAAGTCCCAGTGTAAGGGCAATGGAACTTCCTCCGTACATATCTTCCAATCCCGGATTCACAGACAGGGATCTCACCAAGTAATCCATCATAATTGTCAGAATACAGGTTAAAATATAGGGTACGTAAATCCTTCTGTTTTTCCGTATATTGGTCAGTGCGAGTTTTGTATAGAATCCATATTTCATCGCGCGTCACCACCTGTTGCCAGCAGCGTCAGCGTATCGGATATTTTCTGATACATCTGCTCATTTGTACTATTCCCTCGATAAATCTGATGATACACCTCGCCGTCCTTGATAAATAATACCCTGCCCGCCCGGCTTGCCGCCCTGGCGGAATGGGTCACCATCAGTATGGTCTGCCCCTCCCGGTTGATTTCCCCCATCAAGGCCAGAAGGTCGTTCGCCGACCTAGAATCCAACGCCCCTGTAGGTTCGTCCGCAAGAATCAGTTTCGGATTGGTGATTAAAGCCCTGGCAATCGCCGCCCTCTGCTTCTGTCCTCCCGAAACCTCGTAAGGATATTTCTCTAAAATATCCTGGATACCAAGTTTTTCGGCAATGGGAAGGAGACGGTTCGTCATCTCCTGTACGCTCTTTCTTCCCAGTACCAGCGGCAGAAAAATATTATCCTTCAAATGAAAAGTATCTAACAGGTTAAAGTCCTGAAATACGAATCCCAGATTCTCCCTCCGGAACATGGTAATCTCTTTATCCTTAATCTGCCCCAAATCCATACCGTCCAGAATTACCTTTCCGCCGGTAGGCTTATCCAAAGCCGCCAGGATATTTAACAGCGTAGTTTTCCCAGAACCGGATTCTCCCATAATTGCTACATATTCTCCCTGCTCCGCCGAAAAACATACATTAGAAAGCGCCCGAACCTGACTGCCTCCAAGTCTGGTCGTATATATTTTTTTCAGACATGAAACTTCTAAAAAAGCCATCTTTGTAACCTCCTTCATTTCTTTTGTATCCTTACTATAGCAAAGCCTTAGAAATCCCGACATCGAATCCGGTGACATTCGTGTGACATTTGTGTAAGATTCTTCCAATAAACTTCGGCGCATACTTATGAATTGCCCGCCTGATAATTCCATCCAGCTCATAGTTTCTGAAAACAAAATCGTCCCCTAACTTTCTCCCTCATGCTTATCCTTTTTCCCCTTCCATATTAATGGCTCTCTTTCTTTTATTCAAGAAAATATCCACCCGGAGTCCTCTCTCCAAAATCGGATCGGACGCTGCCCTTCCTCCATAGACTATCCCCTTTATATGCTGATGACCGAATATGAGAGGTCGGCAAAACATATCTCTTATACAGAAATTCCGCAATTTTTACGATTTTTGTTTATAACTGGGCGCAGATTCAGCATATGTGGATGAAAATTTTTGTTGTAATAAATGGAATTTATATGATAGAAGAGATTGCTGCATTTTTGATGATGTTTCCTGGACTGGGATAATCCAAATACTTTATTGAAAAAGCAACGACTATATATTATATTAAAATGTATGATAACATACACAAAAGAATAATTATTTTGGAAACTGCTGGTATTGGAGAACGATTAAAATCTGTCCGCTGTATTTATCATACGATATTTATACTTAACGGACTACGAATGTTCGTAAAGGTATACTTGTTAAACTGCCGCTTATTCAGCAAGAGAGGAATTTAAAAATGTACGAATTAAACCATGTCGCCGAACGAACTTATTATATTAACTGCCCAACAAAGATTGGTATTTACAGGCAAACCGACCGAGACGTTTATCTTATTGACAGTGGGAATAATAGAACTGCCGGAAAAAAAATCTGGAAGATTCTCAATGAAAACAAATGGAACTTAAAGGGTATCATTAACACACATTCCCATGCAGACCATATCGGAGGAAATAGATATTTACAGCAGCAAACCGGTTGCAAAATATTTGCAGACGGACTTGAAGCGGCATTTGCAAAAAATCTTGTTCTGGAGCCTTCCTTCCTATATGGTGGATATCCGGGTAAGGATTATTTAAAACATAAATATCAACTGACTCAAGAAAGCGACGTCTCCCCCATCTCCGACTGTGATTTTCCAAAAGAACTGGAAGTTATTCCTCTATGGGGACATTTCTTTCATATGACTGGCATCCGCACGCCAGATAATGTTGTATTCCTTGCTGACTGTATCCTTAGCGCAGGTATGCTGGAAAAAATTCCGTTTCCTTTCATTTATGATATTGCGGAATCTCTAAACACGCTGAATAAAGTCGAGACTATGGAAGCGTCCTTATTTGTTCCCGCTCATGCCGAAGCCGTTGAAAATGTAAAAAAACTGGTACAGCTTAACCGCCAGAAAATTTTTGATATTGCAGATAAACTACAAACGATCCTAAAAACCCCTATGTGCTTTGAAACTCTCTTAAAACAGATTTTTGATGAATATAGGCTGAATATGAATTTTGAGCAATATGTCCTGATTGGCAGTACAATACGTTCCTATCTGTCATGGATGAAGGACAGCGGCTATATCGAAGCTGTTTGTGATAATAATCTGCTTAAATGGATAGCTCAATCCTAATCCAGGCAATAAGGTGCAATAAATTTATGCGCAAAGTATTGAGAGGACTTATATATGATAAAGAGCAGAATCGGTAAATCTCTTTACCAGTCCTGCTCTTCCTTTTATTCTTTGTACTACTCTTCCACAGGCTCCGCTAGTTGCGACTGGTAATCTGTAATCGCCGTATAGTCAACCTGCGCCGTCTGTTTCGGCCTGCTGGCATCATATAAATTATATGCGGAATATCCAAGCCATCCAACCAAGGCAAACCCTAAGACTCCCACAACAACTCTTCGGAACGCCTGCTTTACCTTCTCTTTTTTCATATTCTGTTTACGGTTTGCTTTTTCCTGTTTATATTTATCTACTTTTTCCTGACTCATGCTTTACGACTCCTTTTTCCTGTCAAATGCTGCCGCCGGATATGTTCTCCTCTGAATTCCCCGACAACATACTTATCATAGCACATTTCCAATCAGGAAACAACTTCTAAATCACCACAATCACTCCGCCGTCATTCGCATACAAACTGCTGATTCCCGCCGTATCCAAAATGATCACATCCCGAGGACTGAACCGTTCAAGTAATAATTTTTTCAATTCCTGCGCTCTTGTGAAACAATTGCAGTGGCTAATTGCCAGAATCTTTTCTTCCGCGTGAGCCGTATTCTTTGCCACCTCGTCGGCAAGCTTTGCAAGCGCCTTCTTCATGCCTCTTGCCTGCCCTAGCTGGCAGATCGTCCCTTCCGGAGTCGCGCCCATAACCGGCTTAATATTAAGAGCCGTGGCAACAACTGCTTTTAGTCCGGTCAGTCTCCCATTCTTCCGAAGCGTCTCAAGAGACTCCAGCAGGAAAAAGGTATTCTGCCCTTCTATATAGGCTTCCACCGTCTCCACTACCTCTTCAAAAGCCATCCCCTGATCTTCACATTCGGCAATCTTTAATGCAATCAGCGTCTCGCCAATGGACGCCGACTTAGAGTTAAATACATGAATCTTTTTCTCTCCGTATTCCTCCAGATAAAGATTCCTGCCAAGGACCGCACTGTTATAGGAGCCGCTAAGCTCCGCCGACAATGTAACCGCATATACATGCTCCTCTTTGCAGCAGTACGCTTCCCGATAAGTCTCCGGCGATGGGCAAGACGACTTCGGACAATTCGGACTTGCCGCCACCTTTTCTAGAAATACCTTCTGGTCGAATGTCTCGTCATCTATAATATGGTAATCATCCACGTCAATCGATAAGGACGCCGTCACAAAATGTCCGGATGCTTTCATCTCCTGAGACAGCTCTCCGCAACTGTCCACAATTATCTTATAGCTCATATCATACCCTCCTGCAGATACCAAAGTAAGTTATCCGCTTCTATTATATGTAGTTTTTAAAACTACTTAAATAATAGCATAGAATACCCATTCTTGGCAAGAGCATACATGGCCCAAATTATCCCTCAAATCGGATTTTCCCGGAAATTCCCAAGGCTATTCCCATTTCCGCCATTAGAAACAATATGGACGTCCCTCCATAACTGATAAAGGGCAGCGTAATACCTGTGGTCGGAATCAGATTAATCACAACCGCTACATTCAGAATAACCTGAATCGCTATATGGGCAAAGATTCCCGTCACAATCAAGGCTCCATACATATCCGGCGCGTTCTGTGCAATAAACATCAGGCGGTACAGCAGCAATCCAAACAAAGTCAACACAATAATTGCACCAAACACGCCCAATTCCTCGCAGATAATGGAAAAAATCATATCATTCTGCACTTCAGGAATGACCATTTTCTGGGCGCTGTTACCAAGACCTTTTCCGAAAAAGCCGCCGGAACCAACCGCATAAAGACCCTGCATAACCTGGAATCCCCAGTTGGACGCATATTTTTCAGGCTGCAGCCAAACCAGCACACGACGAAGACGGAAATTACTGCTCATCTCCGGATTCTGAACTAGCAATCCCAAGATTCCCACAACAGCCGCAATGAGAATAAATCCCGCAGTAACAATTACAATAAAAGGCGCTGTCTTTGGATTAACCACAAATACCAAAAAACAGGAAATTCCCATTACAATAATCGCCGTACTTAAATTATCTGTCATAAAATATACGCAAACTGCCGAAAATCCGCCCCAGATCAATATATGTACGATCCCCTGCAGGGTATGGACTTCTTTACCCAACTTACACAGCAGCAGCGGAATGTATACGATAATCGCAATCTTTGCCACCTCTGAAGGCTGGAACTGCTGATCCATTGGAAGCTTAATCCACCGCCTGGCGCCGTTTACCTCCTGCCCCAAGGGCGTCAGCACAAGCGCCATCAAAAAAATAGAGACCCAATACAACTTCTTTGCATAGATTGCAAAGATATGGTAATCAATATTCGAGATCACATAAGCGCCCGCCAAACCCACAATACAAAAAAGAGCCTGGCGTTTGAAAAAATGCATCCCGTCTTCATAGTACCTTAAAGCGCTGTAAGAACTGGTACTATACAGCATGACCAACCCGAAACATACCAAGAATATAATTACCGCAAGCAAGCTGTAATCAAAATACTCCACTCGTCTTCTCGTCTTTGCCCCAGTTTTCACACGCGCCCTTTTCTGGCGCGTCCGCGGCATCTGTCTAATATTTCCCATAATTATTACACTCTCCAATCCTTCTTATTATATCGGGAGAGTAAGATAAATACAACCGGACAACCAAAAAAAGTCATAGAAACAGCCAAAAAGGAAGTACCAGACAGCAGGCACTCCCTTTTTTCTACCATTCTTTAATTACGGCATTTTCCCATATCCCTTATATCAAATTCCGGATTAAAGGCGTAGAAGTTCTTACAGTCTAATCTATCCTGAACAATTCTTAAACTTTCACCGAATCTTTGATAATGTACGATTTCTCTTTCCCGCAAGAAGCGAATCGGATCGGCTACTTCCGGGTCGTTTACCAGACGCAGGATATTATCATAAGTAGTCCTTGCTTTTTGCTCTGCTGCCAAATCTTCATGCAGATCCGTAATCGGATCTCCTTTGGACTGGAAATAGGTAGCGGTCCAGGGCGCCCCGCTAGCCGCTTGCGGCCAAAGCGCCAGCGTATGATCCACGTAATACTTATCGAATCCGGAAGCTTTCAATTCTTCCGGAGTCAGGTTACAAGTCAGTTGGTATACAATCGCACAAATCATTTCCATATGTGCTAATTCTTCCGTGCCGATGTCCGTTAAAATTCCGGTCACCTCTTTATACGGCATGGTATAACGCTGAGACAGATACCGCATAGAAGCGGCTAACTCACCATCCGGGCCACCAGAATGCAGTAACCTATAATATGTGAAAGACTCAGCAAAAAAGCGGCTTTCATTAGCTGCCATTTCTGTGTTTCTGGCTTACGGTGCAATTCCGTACGACGCCGCATAAAAAGATGATTCTTCCTCCCAATATCTACGTAGATACAACGAAAAAGCATCCCATAGCTGAGATGCTTTTCTAGCAATGCCTTATTCCGACAGTAGTACATACTGCTTACAATCTCTTGCGGTTTATAAGGACTTATTTTGTTGACACAATAATAACATACTGCTTGAATCTTGTCAACAACTTTTAGCGGTTGCTATGCCATAAAAGAGGATTTCTCCCAAGCACAATCATGTGTCAAATCATGGACTTATTTAGCAATCGCCAATATTAGTATATTCTTCAAGATCAGCATTAATACGGAAACTTAAATATTTTTCCTGTACTTGTTTGTCCTAATAACAACTCTACGTTCTCAATAGCTTCTGTAATATTCTTCTGCTTGTATCTGTAAAACGTATTTGAAATAAAATCCGTTAGTTGTAATAATAGATATGTCTTTGAATCATAATAATGAACCATTATATCTTTTTTAGAAAACGATTCCATTAAATTAAGTTCTGTATTCAGATACTCTTGCAAAGTATATTTTGATTCCGTTGCAACATTACGCTCATCAATTACAAAATGTATTTGCTGCGGATACTTAAATTTACTTTTTCTCTTAAAAGAACTATCTAAATATGTTTTTATCAAATAATTAAACACTCTTGAAGAATTAGTTCTAAATTTTACAGTAGCATCTTTATTGTTTAAAACAATAACTGCAATCTCAAACTTATCTCCACATTTTTCGATTAATCTCTGATAAATCCCACTTTTTTCAGTTTCACTCAATTCAGAACCCTTAACTTCTTTATTGTTTGCTAAATGTTCTTTTAGTTCTTTCTTTTTATTAACAACCTTCAATCGTTCTTTTTTAAACACTTTTTTCAAGTGGTTAATATCATCATCCTTTACAAACAGCAGTGTTATAATAAAAAAATTATCTTTTTTTATTGTCCCTTTTCCAATTGTTCCGGATTCATCAACAAATACGGTAATATCATTTTCTTCCATTGTATGTACTCCACTATTGAATATATTTACATTATATAGTATTTTTTCATTATACACAAGTCATAAATGAGGGCCTGAAACAGGCCCTCCGCATCTATTGTTACTGTTCACTCCGTTCTCAGTAACTTTCGCAAATCCATCAAAATTCACTTCGTGAAAGGGATTTTCTCACTCCTGAATCACTTTCTTACGTACTTTGCAGCAAATGCAAAGTACTGTGTAAACAGTAACCATCTATTTCTTATATTTCGTCCGCTCCCACATCTCCGCTACCCTTTCCCAGCCCCCGGTACTCACCAGGTACACCACAAACGCCGCCAGGAAAGATGCAAAAATATAATACCAGACAATCACTATTTTAAAATACTGGCACGCAATCACAACCGCCAAAGGGCATAGCACAAGCGATACCCCCAGCGCCACCGCATTCGTCTGTACCCTCTTAAGCCCCGGCATCTCCTTAATCACCTGCGTAATCATGCTGACCATAAACGCAAGCGCCCCTACCGCCGCCAGCATATACGTTACAAACTGCACTAAAATCTCCATACTCATCCTTCTTCTCCTTTACTTCCTAATCTCCAATTCCAAAACCTCTTTATACATTTCCGTTACCATTCCATTGCCGCCCAGTTCATGGTAGGCCTCGTACATCTCAATGAAATTCTGCAGGGCATAGGAAGGTATATGCCCCAACGCCGCATACCTGTCATGGTACTCGATCAATTGAACCCTCAGAAGCAGCATCGTCCCCCTACTGTTCGCATCCCTGTCCCTCTTCTGCCTTTTCAGAAGCCACACAATATATCCCAACAACACCGGTAATACAATAGTATACGTCTGCACCAGCAATTGTTCCATCCAAACCACTCCTTTCCTAACTTTCCCACAAAAATAAGGCCCTCCGGCCCCGCCCTGATTTCCAACCCATCCACCTCCTGTCCTCTTATGGCTCCGCCTGCCCCGGCTCGACGCCGAGCCGGTCCTTGGATGCCCTTCCTACGCAATCTTAAACCGCACAGCCTCAACCGCTGTCCCAATCCCGGTGCTTCCGGAAGCAAACCCTCCCGGGATCCAGCCTGTCCATCCATGCCCGGCCAGATGCAGCTGTATGTAAATATTCCTGCCCGGAACCCCGGTAAGCGTAAGCTCAACCGCTTCAATCCTCTTGCCCTTCCCGGTCGTACCAAGAAGCGTGTCATGCTCCACATTAGCATACCTCACCCATCCGGTTCCCTGGATATGGACCTTTGCAGACAGCTTCGCCTGCGGGTACTTTTCCCTGAGCTTCCTCAAATCAATCCAGAAGCCTTCCAGACGCTTCTTATATCCGGTAGTCCCGGCCGTCTGGCCATCCCTCACAGGCGCAAGCGTCCCAGCCGTCTGGCAGTGGGCGCGGTAATACAGGCCATAGTCATTCACCGGGTTCCCGGGCTTCTGCACAGGCAGCGCCGGCTTCGCCTTTTCATCATACCTCAGCACATAATTCCAAGGATAATTCCGGTAAGGCCGAACCAGGAACTCCATCCCGGTCTGGTCTCCTGGAACGCCCCCTGTCGCAGTACCCTTCTCATTGATAGAAGCTTCTACCTCCCTGCCATTTCCACAGTACATCGCCGTATGGTACCTGGTGTTCAGAAGCACGTCGCCGCGCTTCAAGCCCGCTCCAGTAGAAAGATTAATACTTCCCGTCACATTCTTAAACCCTAACTTCAAAAAAACCGGAAGCATATTTCCGGTATAAGTAGCGCCGTTCGTTTTCACCGGCACGCCCGCTTGCTGCCATGCTGTAATAACCGCCGCCGAACAATCATAATCCCCTTTTTCTCCCCATCTGTATATCTGGTCATACCCATGACGGTTATCCGCCGCAGCAGCCTCCATCCATCTAATCGCTTTCTCAATCACTGACATAAACTTCTCCTTTCCGTGCGATACCGCACATAAAAAGAGAGCCATCCTTCCGGCCCTCCAAAAACAAACCACGTCTTCCATCATCCCATATCACGCCGCCGTATCCGGCGGCCTGTCCCTGATCCCCATACCGCGCCTCCTAATCTCCAGCTAAATAATCCCCCACAACGCAACAAGGTTCAGCGCAGCAGCCTGCCCTGCCCCGGATGCGGATGTCAAATACTTGTGCTTCGAGCATGAGATATTCGTAAACACGTTATTAGACATATGAATGGTTGTATTCGCTTTAAACATAAAGCTGTTCGACCCGTCATCATAACCGCCCGCAAAACGTATATAAGCAAGGCCCCCATTATCAAAACGGCCCCCGACCATAGCCGTTGTGCCATCCGAAGTCCTGGCCAGGAAAATGTTATACCTGGACCAATTTGCATTCGGCAATTGTGTCGCGCCGCCCTTTCCAAGCGTCCCAGACCACAGAAGCTCCCGGTTGCCATTTTCTGTCAAAACCCTCCCCCTGGAACCTCCATTCCTGTTCGTAGCAAACACCCCGCTTCCGCTGATATACAAATGTGGGGCCGACGTATAACCCGCCTCCGCAAACCCTTTCACCCCGATCTGGACGGGATCCCCCTTAATATAGGAGCCAAGCCCTCCCACAGCCCCGATCTTAAGCATACCAGCCAGCATCTGGATTTCCGCAATATCCGCCCCAGCGCCCAGCAAAATCACACTATCCTGGAACGAAGCAAGCACGGAGCCGCCTTTCCGGATATCCACGCCGCTTCCGCCAATATACACATGCTTAAACGCCCGGTTGCCAATCACCGCCTCGCTGGCATACACCGGCTCCGACGCCACGCGCCAGGAAGCCCCGTCATAAGTAAACGCCACCGTAGCGCCGGCCGCCCAGTACACCGACCGCGACCCCTGCACATAAACAGCCTTCGCCCCAGTGCCGTCAATATCCAGCGTCGGGTTCGCAGCCGTATTCTCATACGTAAACCGGACAGCCACCGTCGTCCCAGGCTTAAGCTGCAGCCGCCCTGCAGACAATGACGCCGCCTTTGCCGCCGTACCCGCCGCAGTCCCGCAGTTCGCATACAGCATCTGGCCATCCACACCGTCCGAACCGTTCACGCCATCCGTCCCGTTCCTCACTACAGAATAAGACGTGCTGGACGTTTCATCCGTATAAGTAATTACAACCCTTGTCCACAGGTAACGCCCTGCCAAAGCCTCAGGCGGTGACTCTGACCACGTACCTGCCGGAATAACAGAACCGCTTTCCGAAGCCTGGTAAGAAACCTGGGTACCGGCAATGCCTCTCCCGTCTTTCCCCGGGTCGCCGTCCTTACCTGGCTGGCCATCCTCCCCGTCGTATACACAGGACAGCGTAACCTCATACTGGCCGATCACCTTCGTTCCGTCGTCCGCCTCAAACCGGAACACAGCGCCTTCTCCCACGTTGCCTGCAGCCACCGTCAGCGACTTCCCCTCCGCGGCAATCTCCCCATCCTTAAACCACCGGATGGAAAAATCATCCGTCACATCCACCGCGCCGGAACGCACACAGGCCGTCAGCGTCGTACTCCCCTTACCATTCTTAAATACAACGCCATTCGTAGAAACAATACTGCAAGAATAACTCTTATTCTCCCGGATCAGCCTATCCATCTGCGCAAGCAGCACATCCGACACTCCCGCAGCCAACTCCCTAACATTCGAATATCTAGTCTTATTCCTGGACGGCTCTGTAAAACTAATCTCCTGTTCACTAATCCTGACGCTTAAGTACAAAACCGGTGCAAACTCCTCATCCTGGACCGTAAACGTATCACCAATATCCGCCTCCGTATACCCCTCAATCTCATAAGTCACCTTCGGTACACAAAGCTTCTTAAGCTCCGCCAAAGCCTGCCCATAAAGCGTATTCACATTATCCGTATCAAAATCCCATATCTTACAAATATACTTATCCGCAACCGAATCAATCGTGTTTGACGGAAATGCGTCCTTCGCCTGTACCGCAAGAATATTCCAACTCCCCTGCGGACTCTCAAACTCCACCCTGCCATCCGCATCATACTCTTTTTTGTCCAGGCTCCGAACCGTCAACCCGTCTCTCCCAAATGGCCGGATAGCCGTATACAGCTCCGTAATATCCGAAGTCTTCGTAACCCCCTTCACATTCAGGCCATACCTCAGAATCTCATCTGAACGGTTCCGGCCAATCCCCTGGACACCATCCGTATGCTCCTTATAAACATTCATCTCAATCCGGTTCAGCGTATAATTCGGGTTCATCACCGGAACAAACTCCACCTCGGCAGAAAAAACATTCGCCAGGGAAAACAGCCTTGCCAGAATCGTCTCCGACCCAGACCATTCATGGACAAGCCTCTTATCAGCCACCTCATTCAACCGGACCGTCAGCATATCCGCAAAATTAAAAGCCCGGACATACTCCTCAAAACTCATAGCCCTAGGCGCCTTATACGCAGCCGTCGTCTCATTCAAAAGCTCGAACACAAGGCCGTATGCACGAACCTCTACCGCATACTCCGTCCGCTTCACATTCATAATATTCATATAATAGTCCCTGCCATTATACCGGAATGAAAGTTTATTCCCCACTGCAAGAAACTCAGAATCCGGATGCTTTGCAGAAGCCTTAAAATCAAACGTATTCGATGTACCTTCCAAATAATTGTGAAGCAGGTCATCATAAAAATGCAGCGCCTCATCCACACTATTATCCATAAATCCACACACCGTATCCTGCGCAGTCAGAATCGCAACCCTCACATTCTCCATCATATCCATGCCTCCCTAATCCTCACTTTCACCTCCGGCGCCGGGTTCGAAAACCCTGAATAATAAAATTCCACCTTTGTCATCCCAGGACCCGCCTTAAAATACCGGCTCCCAAGGATTTCATCATCCAGGCTCGCAATACCGTTCACAAAAAGCTTCGACTCACTGCCGTCCACATACAGCTCGTCCCCAGACGCATACCTATTCGGCACATCATACCAAAATGCCACGTCATCCTTCCGGAATCTTAAATACTCCGCAAACATCTTTGTAACCAGATTTACAGCGCCCCTCGTACCATACTGCAAATAAAGCAGCGTAACCGAAACAGCCTTAACTCCTGCCATAGCAGGATTCCGGTACTGATACTTCTTCCCGCCAAAACAGAACTCAAACAATTCCCCTGATTTCCTGATATACACCGGCTTCCTGTCATTCCCGGTAACGCTCCAATATCCAGGCTCATACTTAATCCTGCCGGCCTCCGTACCGTTTATCTGAAACACAGCCGAACACTGATTTGCAGCAGTAGTACTTTTCACAACATGGATCGAAGCAACATGCCTCCCATTCGCATCTCCCACAACCAATTCCAACGCGCCCGTCTGCGGAACCTTATCCGTATTAAACCAAAACCTGGACTCCAAATAAAAATTAACCGCCCCAACCTCCCCATTCGAATCAGCCGGCAGCGTCACCGACTTTGACGCCCCGTGCCAGGCGCCGCCGGAACCAACATTATCCAACGCCAGGTACTGGATCCCATCTCTGGTAACAGCCCGGAACGACCCATTTAGCGGATACTGGTTATTCGCATCCTGGACGCCGCCCCCGGAAGCCATTGCATTCAGCCCCGCATAGCCGGACAGATCCACCAGCATCTCCGACTTATTTCCCTGCTGCACATCGCACTCTTCCACCCTCCCATACTGGATCACCCCATCATCGCTAACAATCCCAATATAGCCGTTATCGTGGTAGTGCTTAATAAAATAATCAATCGCCACAGGAACAGAACCGCCATTCACAATATACGCCGTCAAAACCCCATCACTGGTAAACCCCGCCAAAAACTCCTTCTCCGCCACAGCATACTTAAACGGATCCGGGCAGTGGAGGACAAACTTTCCAACCGTACTCGTCCGCCCCTCATCCGGCAAGCTGACAGCCGATTTCGTGCCAACAAAATACTTATCCTGCTCATCCCGGAAAACCAGCACCGCATTCTCCACATCCAAAATCTTATTAAGCTCATTAAACCTTTCCTGCAGCATCGAAGCAGACGATGCAGTAATCTGGAACTGAACCGTAATATCCCTGGGAGGGTATCGCTTATATAAATATTCACTGCCATTCTTAGAACCAACCGCAAGCTCTTCTAACTCCGCATTCAGCATCTCCCTGCCTGACACAGACAGCGTCCGGTACCCGCGGATGCGCTGTTCCAGATATTCTCCATTAAATTTAAGCGCTTCGGAAGGGAGCAGCGCGTCTCCGCCGCCACTCTCAACCGTATCAACAAACGCATACATCTACCTCTTCCCCTTCCTGTAATTACACATTTTCTCCATAAGCTCCAGCTCTTCCTTAGTGTATGTAGCAGAAGCCTTTGCGATCTCACGGCCTTCAAGCTCTACCGGGACAACAATCGTATAGGTGGCATCGTGGCTGTAACTATATTCATCACTTGCATAAAAAGACGGACTTCCCATATTGTTTAACATATGCCCTATATCACCTGCAAACGCTACGCGGCTGGCAATTTCCCCTGTCGGGATTGCAGCGTCTGCCAACTCTGCCGACGCCGCCCTCACCTTCTGGATATCGTTCAAAAGCCCCAACACAAAACCTTCTGTCGTAAATCCGCCGATTTCTCTCGTAATTCTTGACGGAGAGCCAATCTTTAACGCCCTCTCCATCGTAGCCGCCACCTGGCTTGCCACCCTGTTCGCCGCCGCAATTGCAGCGCCGGAACCTGCATTGATTCCATTTGCCAGGCCAATAGCGGAATAATATCCGGCACTATAAAATCTCGGCTGCATAACAGATAAAGCCGAAACCATGCCAGATACACCATTAGACATACTGGCTTTTGCTTTGCTCATTCCAGATTTAACAACACTGTCAAGCCGTGCCATTCCAGACTTTCCTTGATTTTCAACCGAAAGCATCCCGACTTTAACAAGCGCGCCCATAGAATTCATACCCGCATTCATCATACTCTGCATTCTTGCCGTACCTGCAGAAACTGCGGAAACCGACACTGACATCCCGCTTTTCACTACGGACGACACTTTTGACATGTTGCCGGATGCCACGCCCGACATCCCAGAAAATGTATGATCCCATGCAGCCGCAAAATCAGCGCCATCCATTGCTTCCCGGACTGCCCGGATCACATTATCTGCCATCCGGACCGCCGCGTCTGTTGCCATGCCGCTATCCATTAACCCCTGTGCAAGCCCTGCAACCAGATCCTGCCCGATACTCTTAAACAATGCAGAAGGGGAATGCGTCTGGGTATAATCACGCGTACCATCCTCCACATTTTCCCCCAGGTTCCCTCCAGAATCATACGCATCCCCAGCACCGGCATCGATACCCCCTGTAAGCCCTGTCGTAATGTCATCCCCAATCGACGCCCAGTCAGTCGCCGCAACCGTCTCCCTCAGGGACGACTCCGCCTGCATAAACATCTTCTGTATCCCTTCTGGAATGCTGCCATCATCGAAATCCCAGGCCTGCATAAACTTATCCTTCGACAACTGCCCGCCGGCTTCCATTGTAGACGCAAGCGTTTGCAGCTGCTCGTCGCTTGCACTAGCCAGCGCCGCCACATATCCCGCGCCCTCCGGCCCCATTTCAGCCAGGTCATCCAGCACGCCCTCGCTAAGATTAAGGTTATCAAACCGGTTCCTCAAAGCTTCCATGTTATCCCCATATTCCGAAATGATACGCTGGTTCTCCTGAAGGTTCGCTATCATCTTATCTACAGACAACGTCTGTTTATCAGACAATTGATCAAACATATCCGTAGCCTTATCCGCGTACCCCTGCCACGCTTCACCAAGCGCGCCCACCGTTTCCTGGTTCGCCTCCGTCAGGTCTTCCAGGCTGGCCGTCTGTCCCGCAATGCTTTCCGCCAGCGCAGCCTTCTGCTGCTCCTGCGCAGTTTTAACCGCTTCCGTCTGCTCCGCCTGGCACTGCTCCATAACCCCAGTCAGATATTCCTCTGTTGTAGCAAGCTCCTTCTTTTTCTCATTCAGTTCCTCTTCCTGCTCCTTCAGTTCCCCTGTCGCCTTATTATATTCATAAAGAACTTTGGGGCCGGCCGTAACAGAATCCTGGTATTCCTTTTCTATGTCATTCCGCTCACTCTCAATAGCAGCAAGCTGTTCATTAACCTGCGACTGCTCTTTCAGGATCTCCGTATAGCGCTCCTGCGCCTCCTGAGCTTCCGCCTGCTCCTTGTACGCATCTACTTTCGCCTTGATCTGGTCAGTAGACATACTAAGTGCATCATTTTCCGCATCATACTGCAGGTTCAAATCATCCATAGAACTGTTCAAAGCTTCCACATAGGACTGCAGCTCAGCTTTTTCCTCAGCACTTCTATGCTCTTTCTTAGCCAGCTTCTCAATCTTGCCTGCAAGCTCATCATTTGCAGATGCTTGCGCCTTAATATCTGACACAGTCTCATCATAAGCCTTCCCTGTTGACTCTAAAGCTTCTATCAAATCCTTTGATGAGCTTATGGTCTCTTCTCTCCTTTTTCTTGCTTCTGCCGATTCTGTATCCAGCTTCTCTAATGCCTTAGAAACTCCCACCAATACCGCAGCCAACGCTGCTACTGTTGTAATGACTATCCCTATGGGATTCGCGCTCATTGCTTTATTCCACACCATCTGCGCTGCCGCCACAATGCCCAATTCACCCGACAAAACCCCCAGCATGGCGGTCTTTGCCGCTATCGCTATAGTACTGACCGTCGCCGCTTTCGCCCCAGCCGTTTCCGCAAGCGTATTCGCCCCCTCCGCTGCCGTATTCAAAGCTGTCGCCCTCGTATCCGCATTCTCCGCCGCCCTTTTCAACGTCTCCGCCCTCGCTGCATCCCTGTTTGCATTTGCCTGTGCTTTTGCCGCGGCGGCTTCCATCTTGTCTGCTGCAGCCTTTAACCCAGTCGCTTCAGCCCCTCCTGCATCCGCAAGCGCCCTCGCTTGGGCAGCCGCCTCAGAAACCTTCTCCGCCGCCGCTTTCGACTTAATCGCCGCCGCTGACGCTACCGCAGATTTCCGGCACAGCTTATCCGCAAGCTCCGCTGCCTTATCAGCCTTCGCCCGCGCCAATGCAGACGCTTCAGCCAGCCTGCTTGCGTCCGCTGCCGCCCTCAGCGTTCCAACAGCCTCCGCCATGCCCTTTCGCAGTTCTGCCGCCCTGCTGCTAATGTTCATTGCCGCTTTATAAGCAAGAAAACCAGCTGTCGCCGTTCCAAGAACCGGCACCAAGGAACCCAGATTATTTATCATCAGCCCGACTCCCTCAGACGCCGCAGAAAAGGCACGGTTAATACCAGTCGTCGCCCCCTCTATCATCTGCTGGAATCCCGGAAGGCCGTTATTCGCCAACGCATCATTCGTAGCGCGGACCACTGTCTCCATTCCCCTTGTTACCGCGATCCCCATATTGGTAAGGGACGTACCGATACCCGCGCTTGCCGCTGCCGCCCTCTCTGCAAACCCGTCAACGCCGCCGTCCAGTTCTATCAGCTTGTCATTCAACTGGTCAAAAGTGATCTGCCCGGACTGTATCGCGGCATACAAATCCGTCGTTGCCGCAGAACCTGCATACCCAAACGCCTCAGCCAAATCCCGGAGTGCAACGCCCATGGTCTCCTGCAGAGTACGCCATGACATGATATCCACGCTACCTTTTGACAGCATCTGCGTGTACTGCACAAGCCCCCTTGATGCATCAGCCGAAGAAGAACCCGATGCATAAAAAGCGTTGTTCAGGGCAATCGACGCATCCGTCGCTTTGTCAAGGTCGCCGGTAAGCAGAGCCAGTTTCTGGGTAGACGCCGTAATCTCATCCAGAGACGTCGGAACCCCCTGTATCCCATCTGACAGCTTTTGGATAGAGGCTTCCGACTGCTCCACGCTGAACCCGATCTGCTGCATCACCCTTGGAAACTGGTTCATGGTATCGAACCGGGATATGGCTCCGCTCAGCGACTCTTTCAGGGTATCCGCCGCCATTGAGGCAACCTTAAAAGCCCCGGCGCCCTTCATGATATTCATCATACCGCCGGACGCTTTCCGGCTTGAACTATCCAGCGCCTCCACCGAAGCCGCCGCCCTATTCATTTTGGCCGAAAACCCATTATCGGCTACGCTTAAAACTGCTTTCGTACTATACGTCTCCATGTGCCCTTCCCTCTTTCTGCTTTTTCAGCAGGTCTGCGATCCCCTGTTTTATTGGCCTTGCAAACCCACTTCCCTCATTTTCGCTTCCCAGCGCCTCCCGGACGCATTTCTTGTAATCGAAGAACTGCTGGAAGGTCTTAAATACCGGTACACACTTATGTTTGCCCTTCTTTTTCCTTGCCTGCACATTCCAGTTCAGCCATGCCTGCAGGTGGATCTCATATTCCCTGTCCGCCTGCTTTAACCGGTACGCTGTCATGCGCATATCATATTCATAAAGCGTCATCCGGCCGATCTCTGCGAAATCATCCATCCCAAGATAACGGATGCTGTTGAGTACGATTTCCTCATACTGTTCCGACGACTCCTTTATTTCTTCGGAGTCTCCTCCTTTGCTTTCAGGGCTTCCTCCTCGGCTTTCAAGGCCTTTTCCAACTCCCCCACCTTAATCCTCGTAGCATTGGATGCCTTCAGCTCCTCCAGCACTTCATGAAACAGTGAATCAACATCCCCAAGCTGGTCGATATAATCATCAACCTCTCTCTGTGCAGGCATGTTTTCTTCCGTACAGGTGCCAAGGAATAGAAATTCTGAAAGCGCAACCAAATCCCCCGACAAAAGAATCGGGACCTGGGTCTCAAGGCCCAGACCAAACTTTACCGTGCCAGTCTTATTTTCCGTATAATACTTCTTGTCAAGCTCCCGGACAAATCCCACGCCGAACTTCACCCTGTAATCTGTTCCATTAATTTTTAAAATCATATTTTATCTCCCTTTCTGTGCGACACCGCACAACAAATAATTTTATCGTTTCCTGCCAGGCTTTTGCGCCGGCGCAAAAAGAGGACGCTGCTGCGCGCCCTCTTATGCACCTGATTTCTGCGTATCCGTAAATACGTATTCCGCAATTTCCTGCTGCTCCACCGTCACGGTTACATCGCCCTTCTTTCCAGACCCATTGATTCCGAATGTCAGCGAACATTCCACATAATCCTCCGCGGACGATGTCTTCTCAAACTCCGTCAGGTATCCCTGGAAGTACATTCCCTTGAACTTATTCTCACCGGATTCCGCCGGTTCCGCCAGGTTAGCCTCCCAGATTTCAATCAGCTCATCATCATCCATTGCATTTTCCAGCTTCTCAACCATCTCATCACCCTTTGCAAGAATGCTGGTCGCTGTGATCTCCACCTCCGCAGTTCCCGGCGTCCGGATTGATCCGTCCTTAGTTGCAGTAGAATCTGCATCCTTACTTTTTGTCCGCCCATTCTCTGTCGTAAATGCAAGCGTTGTGCCGTCGCTCGTCGCCGCATCCTTCAAAAGCCGGTACAAATACACAATCTTCTTGCCAGATACCGCTTCTGCAAAAAGCTGTAAATCCATTCTTTTCATAATCCCTTCTCTCCTTTAACTAAATTTATACTCTACTTCAAGGATTCCATGAAGCAGAGGCGTTTTCGTCGTGCCGTCCGGCAATACCCTCTGGCTGGTATTGCGCAAATCCCATGCAAAATTCGTGGTATGCCACACCTTCCTGCATGCCTGCTTAACTGCCAGCAGCATGGCCGACACCATCCCCCTGTTCTCCGGCGTATTGCTCCAGACGTGGATCGTCTGGTACACACTGCCGAACACAGCCGTCTTATTGGCATCGTCCGTCTGCTGGCACTCCCCCAGATATACAAAAGGATATGGCGTCCCTTCCGGCGGCAGGAAGCCGTCGTACACGTCGTACCCCAATGCCCGGATTTTTAATAATAATTCCGTAAAAAGTTCCTGCTGCGGATCCATTCCATCCACCTCACTTTACCAGTTTATCCATGTCGCTTTTAAACCGCTCCTTCTGGACGTTAAATGCAGGCCCCATAAAGGGCTGCGCTTTCATAAAACGCGTCCCATATTCCACATACGGCGCATATTCAGCCGCGGCCGCCGATTCCGCAGTCAGGCCGTTATCCTTAATCTCCAGCCCGATACTCCGTTTCAGGTTCCCGGTATCCACCGGGGCATTCCTCTGCGCCCTCGCCTGCAGCTCTGCACCATTCTTTAACACAATCCTTTTTGCAGATTTCATCTGGGCGTCACCAGCCAGCTTCCTTTTCAGCTCCATGACCCCTACCATCTTTATTCCTGCCATCACTGCACCTCGCTTACCACAAATACCTGTTTTACCCGGAATTTTCTGGAAAAATCAACCCGGTATACCCTGTCACCGATCCGGATGCGGTCAAACACTCCCCCATACCACCTCTGGAGACGTATCACCCTTGCTCCCTGCTTAACTTCACCATAAACAAAGTTCAACGTATCCGTTCCTGCATCCGTAACATCTGCATACATCTTTTCTTCGGTAACCGAAGCTTTCCCATAATTCCCAGTGGAAACATCATATTCCCCGGGCACAACCTTCTGGAAATAAACCGGAGTATCAAACCTCATATAAACCGAAACCCTCCTTTTTTTGACGAACCTTCAGTTCTGGTAAGGAAGGCATTGATTTCATCCATGTAGCCGGCAAAATCACTGTTACTGAAATGCAGGCTCTCCCCTTCAACGGTGTTGACAGCCATCCCCTCTGAACCGATGCGGTTAAACCGGGCGGCCGACACCTCAATGATGATATATTCCAAATCCTCTGGCGGCTCAATACCGCCAAGAAGATTTTTCAGCCTTTTACGTGAAGAATCCAGTATCCAGTTCATCGTTTCATCCAGGTCCTTTTCCTCTGCCCCAATGCCGAGCAACAGCTTTAACTCTTTCAGCATGGCTCCGCCTATTCTTTCGATGCTCTCACGCTTTTACCGGTCTTCTCCTTCTTTGGCGAAGCATCCGGAGCCGCCAAAGGCTTCTCCGCGGCTTTCTCCTCCACCATCTTAATCAGCGGTACCCCCTGCCGGTTGCCGTCTCCGGCCAGCTCCGCAATCCTTTCCTCAGACACCTCTCTGCCCTTTCTTGGGAAAGTATCTCCTACGTTATATTCAAAATACGCTGTTCCATCCTTCGTCTTTGCTGCATCCTGCAAATCGTGAAATCTTTTAATTACCTTATACATACTCTTTTACCTCCTATGCTCCTGTGGCAACAGCCGAAGTTACCGCTGCTTTTCCTGCATTCACGGTCTGACCTGAATCGTCACATTCCACAATTACAATCTCATCACCGGATTTTGCCGTGATATCTGAAGTTCCGTTCCATGCTGTCCATCCTTTCACATTCTGGCCTCTTACAGGCACATCCAGCTCCTCGCCTACTTTGTACTTATAAGAGTTCCCGCTTGTAAGCGCCGGCGTCACAGTAATCTTCGTATCTCCTGCTTTCGTCCCTGGCACACTTGTCACCGTCAGTTTTCCAAGACCTCCGGATGTCAGCTTTGCAAATGCCCCGTCTTTCACGATCATAAAGCCTACATCCATCGTTACTCTGAGGGCTACCAGCTCCTGCTCATACAGATTTACCGGAGTACCGTCTTCATTGGTAAGGGTAGACAGCTGCGCCTCCTCAGAAATCTTATAATTCATTCCGTAAGGAATCCCATAATACATGTAATCAAAGTCCCCGGCATAGAGAGTTCCTTTGTCCATGTCTTTCAGATCCACCACCGGATTCCCGTCAAGCGTATTAGCAGATCTGTCATACAGACTCTCCACAATGACACCGTTCTCGATCTTGTGCGCATTTCTCAGCGTACTCCTGTTTTTCTTGGTAGAAATGAATGCGTTTACATCATAATCCTCATCTGTGAGCAGGTCCTCCAGTCCAAGAATATTGTCATAGTTGAGTGCGCCATTGATCACATTCCCGGCTTCCGTAACAGACTTGTCAACTGCATGCAGGAAAGGATTCTCCACATTCAGGATTGCTGCTTTATCAAACTTCTTGTAGAATGCTTCTGCGATCTTCGGCTTCATCACCTCAAAGAAATCTGACATCTTATAATGCAGGAACTCTCTGGAGCATGGAATGATAACACCCAGCTTCTTTGCCACCATCTTAACCTGCAGCCACTGTGCCTTGGATGTCTTGATCTTCTCACCCTCACCTACCCAGTAAGCACCCGGTCCCTTCGCAAAATATTCAAATTTCTTTTCCTTGGAATCCATCTCCTCATACTTTGCAAGCTGCATAACCTTACTGTTCTGCATGATCTCCTTTAAGATCAGCTTGGTATACTTCTCCGGGATCGTCCCGTCCTTATGCTCAAACACTGTCACATTGTCCGGATTCCAGGTCTGCGCAAATAACTGTAACCTGCATCCTAATTTTCTGTTCTTGTTCATCTCTTCATATCCTCCTTAATTCTTAATGATTCTGTTCTCATGCGCCATCTTCCGGATTGACGCCAATCCATTATTGCCCCCTATGATATGTCCGCCTTCCGTCGGTGTGCGCTGTCTGGCTTTTGCCTTGATAGCCTCTGAAATCTCTGCATCCCAGGTCTTTTTGATCTCAGAGATGGCATCTTTAATCTTTTCCGCATCAGCAATGCTTACCAGCGACTCTGCAAAGGCAACCGGAAGCGTCTGCTCCTGCAGCTCCTTCTTGACCTCCACCAGAAGCTTCTCCTTCTCGAATGCGGCCTTCTCTGCTTCAAACTCTTCGCGCTCCTTCTGACGTAAATACTCTGCCTTCTCTTCCTTGGTCATCTTGGCCAGCTTCTCTGCCTCCGACACCTTATCATCCGTCAGAGACTTCCAGGTCTTCCGCGCATCGCTTACCGCTTTATTGACTGCATCACGTACACGTTTATCAAACTCTGCCTGATTCCCTTCCTGATTCAGAAAATCATCAAAGGTTAAAGCTTTGTCATCATCGTCTCCGCCTTCCTCATCATCAGGATCGCTGTCATCGTCAGGATCATCGTTGTCTCCATCAGCTCCATCATCACCGCCATCAGCAAACAACTGCAGGCCGCCGAATGGAATGCATGGCCTTTTTCTGCTCTTTGACACCAATGCCCTTACTGCTTTGTTACACATTTCTTCATCCTCACTTTCTCTTAAACTATCCGGACATTGCCCGGAAACTCATCAGCAATCAAACAGATGCCAATGAAAAAAGAATCTACCAGAGTACGTGATTTCTCTGAAAGATTCCCATAATATATATCAACCCTTCCGGGCGATATCCCATATTTAATTCTGTCCTCTGCCAGACTGTCAATGGACACCAGCAAAGTCTGCGTAAGTGCAGAAACACCTGCACAGACAATATCCAGTCCCGGCGGAGCATGCCCTGCATGGCCGGATACATGGATATGGCTTTTTCTCACTTTTACTTCAATCAATGTACATCCCTCCTTCTTAAAAATGAGTACAAAAATACCACTCACTCTAAAGAATGAATGGTACTACCCCTACATTACAATACCGAGAATACTTGAAAGCAATATCTCAAAAGCTTCCCCGACAAAATCCTTTGCTTTCTGCATGCCGCTGTTTTCCCAAAGGAACTCCCTTCCGGTATATGTAATAGACACAGGCTCCTGTTCTGAAATTATAGTTCCGTCTTTCGTATTACGAATAAGAAAACCTCTGACAAATCCCATGCTGACCAATTCACATATAATAGAAATCCAAGCTTTTGGAATATGGAAAAGTTTTTACTCCCATCCATATTCCGCTAAATCTGGAATTTTCCCTGTTTTCATGCATTCATACAAATATTTTAGAATCTCATACATGATTACTTCCATATCATTTTGTGCCATGTTTACTCCTTTCAAATCTAATCCCATCACACACCATGAGCAGATGCTCCATTGCTTCAGACTCTGTAAGATATTTATTCTCTTCTTCCGAAAGATTATCTATCTCTTTTTTGATTTCTTTTTCAAATTCCAGCCACTCTCTTTCGCTTCCTTCAAAATTGTAAATTTTTTTTACTAATTCTTCTATTTGCATCATTTATGCCCCTTTAACTCTGACAATAAATATTCTAAACGATCCCTCTCATTACGCGCCACATTATTGCTCTGCAAAAATGCGGAAACTTTGTTTTCAAGCCAATTATACCTCCTCTCTAAAGACTTTGCAAATAATGCTATAGAAAAATCCAAATCATTATCACATATTCCCACATACCTATTTATTTCATACAAATATAATACTTTAGGATTTTTATTTGCTGAAAATGGTATCTTCTCTTTCGTGCATATTTCTCTGGCCAAAAGTTCTACTGATGCTTCCTCTATACTTCCATATCGAATATATGATATAGGATTTAAATAGCTTGCAGAACATGAATGGAGCAGTTCATGCACAATAGTTCTATTTTGACAATCTGATTTTAACAGAATATTACATGACCACTTTTTCTGTCCGCTAATCCTCCCTCTTTGACACTGTTTATCGTCCACCTCAATCCTTCCGCTCCACTTGCTGTTACGCACTATATACTTTTGTATCATTTTACTATATGCATCCGCAATTTCCTGAAGCTCCTTTTGTGACCTCTGCATATGTAACCCCTCACTGCTCGCATCTTCCGGATTCTTTCCTTCCGTCCACTCCTTAAACTCTTTATCATCCATCCAAGCTGCAGTACTGCACCGGCAGTTCGGATGCATCGGCGGAGCATTCTCCCCTGGCATCATAGCCTTTACCTTAAAGTGCTTCCCGTCAAGCTTCCTGCATTTCTCGCAGGCGCTGTTACCAAGTGCAATGAATTCATATTCTTCATATCCATTCCTCTCAAATGACTGCATCTGTGCCTCTATCTGCACTCTGGCCAGCTCTGTCCGCATCAATCTTTCGGCATTGCTCTTGCTGACTCCAAACAGCCTCGCCAGATGACGCGCCAGTTCTCTCGGATGCTTCCCCTGGATCAGTCCCTGCCGCAGAAGCTTGTCAAGCTCTGCCTTCATCATATCCTGATACATCCATATCCGGTCAGAATACCTGGCATTGTGGAAGGAGGCATTTACAATCGCATGAGCTGCTTTCTCATTATTCTGGATACTCTTTCCAAGGATACCAGCCTGGTGCCGGAACTCTTCCAGGCTCCTGTCTGTCAGAATCTGGTCATAATACTTCTGGAGCTCATTAAATCCATCCACCAGCTCCAGACCGATATTTGCTTTCAGAAGCTCCAGGCGGTTAATCTTCATAGTAGTGTTATAAAGACGCATCTCATCATTGGCTTCCTTTGAGAAATTCTTCTCCTTCACATACTTTGCAGCCTTCCGTCCATACTTCTCAATATCCAGCTTCGATACACGCTTCTTTGCCTCAGACAGCGTGATGCCTTCCTTCTTTGCATATTTGACATAGAATCCGTTAATCTCCTTCTGGATCTGGTCCATCATGTAATCGTAAATATCATTGATATGCTTCTGGTATTCCGCTTCTTCGGTTATGTAATATTTAAGCTGTTCCGCTTCTCTCTGTTTCCAGTATGTTCTGCTGTCCATTTATATCAGCTCCATCATCTTTCTTTGTCAGGCTAAACACACGCCGCATAACTGCATCATCCCCTGAATCCTCCTGTTCTTCTCTAACCTTTTCAATCTCAGCCTGTGCATCCTCTACAAAAGACGCTAACTCTAACAACGTCTGCTGGCTAAACTCCGTGCCTGCATCTGCAAGCGCCTTAAGCTCCTCCAGTACCGCTTTAGGTAGATTCGGTGTAAAGGTTATTGTAAGATTCCCAAGATCCGCATTATCTGCCTCACTTACATAATTCTTTATATTCAGAAGCAGCCGGTATCTGCGCATAAGCCCCTTCTTAAACCCTCTCTGGCTTGTCTTTGCAAGCTGTTGGAATCCGAACAGTTTATACTTCATCGCTTCCCCGGACTGTGTTCCACTGAATGCCTCATCAGTTAGGTCCGGCACAAAGGAAATCTTATGGATATCCTTCTGAAGGCGCTCTTTGTATGCCTCCGTACCAGTCACGTCATACTGCTTATACACATATTTTGCCTCCGTCTGGGACTTGCTGCCATCTGGATTAATCCCATTTTCAAGAAGCAGTAGATTAGCTTTCTTCATGGCTATAACATCTTTAACAGAATACCGGCTCATATCCAGATCACCGGAAATCACCAGTGTTGCCTCGTTAAAGTCCGTCATATAATTTGCCGTATCCGATTGCGCTGCATCATACAGATCTATCAGGGACGTCACATCCTCATAGCCTCCCTGCCGGTACCGGTCAGGAGAATATTCCGTAACAGGTACTTCTCCCCAGTAATGTTCTTTCCTGTCTTCTTCCTCCAGCACCATCATGCTTAAGGAGCAGGGCTTGTAGGTAATAATCTCTGTATCTGTATATATAGTTACCTTCGTAAGCTCCTGCATCCCTATCCGATATCTCGGGTAGCGTACTGCAAACAGCGGCGTTCTCTCCACATCCAATCCGTAGCATACAAAAGTTTCGAACACACTGCTGATTACCGAACGGTCCTCATCCTCTTCGTTCCGATACTGCAGTTCATATGCTCTGCCATACTTCCTGAAATCCCGCCACAGTTCGCTGTCCAGCGCTTCAATATCGTTCTGCTTGTCATACTCTCTGATAAGGTTATTAATATCCTCATTATCACTGGTCTTTTTGATTGGAATACCGGTATTGTACCCGACATCAAAAATATTGATGATCTTTGCAAAATTATGTGCAGCCCTATGGTCAGCTTTCCCCTCTTCAATCCGTCTGCATTCGTCATTATAGATGCCGTTGTTTCTTGCCTTCATGTAATCGTCCAAAGCCGCAAGCCTCGGACACTGTGTCTGATAGTGGTCCGTTATCATCATCTGCAGCTTATTGGTGTCGTCCAGAATTTCCTCTGCACTGTTCGCCCGGTAATGAAAATTTGCTTCCGGCCCATATGCCTGCTGCAGGTTCCGGTGCGTATGGTAGGCTGTCCGGTCTGTTCCATGTTCAAATTCATTTACTTTTAATTCTTCTTCCATCCTACAACATTCCTCTCATTCTCTTTGCTTTCTTCATCCGGTCTTCTGGTGTCTCTATCGTGCTCACCGTCTTATCTGAATGAATCCCGTACCTGATCGCGCAGAGCACGTCATCATTCTCCTTTAATGGCTCTCCGGTATTCTTCTTCCAGATATATTTGTAAATCTCTTCCCTGAACCGCGGGCACTGATCGTAAACAATGAAAAACTGCTTGTTCGTCATCAGCGTCGCAACCTCTTCAATACCGGACAGCACCCTGTTATTTGCCAGAAACGCCCTTATTCCTGCGTTTTGAAATGCCGCAATATGCTCTGTCCGCGCCGGGTCACAATAAAAAGGGATATTACCATACCGCCTGATAATACCCTTCGCCACATTGATCCATTCCCCAATATATTTATGCTGGGCTGCATACTCTTCTATAACATAATAAGAATCGCCCTTTACACCTATCACAACAATTGCTCCAAAATGCTCCCAGCCCCAGTCCACACCCGCCAGATACCGGTCAAAAACGATTCTTTTCGCCTGCTCCAGCGTAATCACATGCACATTCTTATCAAAATTAGGATATACCACACCATTACCGGATACCCATTCGCCATTAATACCGCGGTCATAGAACATTCCTCTTGGCGTTGTCGCTTTAATCTTCCGGACATATCTCTCATCCAGAAAGGTATTATCATCCAACCGGAAATGAAAACTCAGAACTCCATCAGCCTGCGGCTTGATATAATCATTCAGGAGCCAATGCTCCGGATGGTCTGGATTCGTATCAGCAATAATCCGCGCCCCTGGTCCGCTGCATCGCGCCTTGATCTCATCAAATACTTCCTGATTTGCAAGCGACGCCTCATTGATGTATGCACCAAAAGCGGTCATACCTCGGATTCTTCCAAGTCCAGACAGACTGCCATGGCTGGTCTGAATAACTTTCACGCCAAATAGAGTGAAGTTGTTATACTTATCAAATTTAAACTCAAAGCCATACTTATTCGACAGCTCTGTCAGAATATTATCCTGGATATTTCCCAGGGTATATCCGGCCAAAATGTACTGCGGTGTATCAATTCCAAGCGTATTGGCAATCCCTTTTACCCTCATAAGCTCCTGCAGGAACAGATCGTTATCGAGCTGGGTTTTTCCACTCCGCTTGGCTCCATGGTTCACCAGCATGAACCAGTCTGTCGTTCTGCAGGCTTTCAGTATTTCTATCTGCTTAGGCGTATAAATATTACTCAGAATCATCGTCCAACGCGCCTCCTATAGCTTCAAATAGTTTCTTCACCTTATCTTCCGATGAATCATTGCCGGAGCCACTGATCCGCTCCGTGTTCGCCCTCATCTGCTCAATGCGGGCCTTCTGCTCATCTGTAGCAAGGTCCCAGCGCTTATGCAGCAGCTCGTCATATTGTTTAATATCGCCCCTAAGGGCAGTCATGGCTTTCGCCTGGGCGCTTAGGAAATTCGCCTGCTTGTCCCAGGCCTGCTGCACTTCCCATTTCTCCCCGACGACATTGCCATCCCTTTTTTCCACCTTCTCAACCGTCTTATCCTTCCTGTCCTTCACATACATGATCTGCTGCGCCCGGATAATGGCCGCATAGGAAATCTGTATCTGATCCCATAAAATGTCCAGTGGGTCGGCCGGCATCTCCTGGATAATGGAAACGGTCTCTTCTGGAAGATACTTCGAGAAGAAACCAAATTTTTCCGCATTCTTATTCCCCTTCGGAGCGCCATGGCCGGCAGCGTTCTTATTGCCCGGCTGCCCGCCCTGTTTTCGTTTAGAAACATTACTCTTCGGAATAGTAACGTTACTTTTCGGATTGGTAACGTTACCATTCCATTTGTCTTGGTTCTTCCACTTCCGGATCTGCGTCTCAGCCACGCCAAGCTCAGAAGCAATGTCCTTCAATTTTTTCTTTTTACCCGAACCAACCCATAACCTGTATGCCTCGTCGCGTTTCGGGCTTCTGGCTCTCGGCATATCCACCACCTCTCAGTTCCGGCTAATTTACTGCATTAGAAAAGCACCCCGGTCGGGGTGCTTTGTGTCTTATTTTTTTATATTCTTATCTTGTTTCTTTTTATATTCTTTCACTGCTCTATAATTACTACTAAATTCTACACAAGAAACTGCAACAATCAAAAAATTTAAATATGATTCTTCTATACCTTTTCCATATGTAAGAACCGTTGTAACAAAAGCAATTCCAGCATATAATGCTGCTTTTACATTATTTTCTGCATATTCTCTGTTCTTCTCTACAGCTTTAATAAGTCCGTAAAGAATATAAAAAAGAAATAAACAAATACTAAGTGAAACTATTCCTTTCATAACTACTATCCCCTTTTCTTTTTTATATTACTTAGTAATATAATATCCCATATTCCGCCAGCATTCAACGGAAAAAGACCTCTTGTGATGCAAGAAGCCTTTTTCCTGGATTTATTGTATATATTTAGGGGAGGAACGCCAGAACGAATATCCTAGTCGTTCTAGAATAATTATAGCATATTAAAAATGTGAATTGTGTGAAAGTTTAAGGACTGCGCCAATTTTTTTCGATATGCTGCTTCTTTCAAGATTAACCGCTTCTCCTATCTCCTGCTGAGTCATTCCTTTCAGATATGCCTTCTCAAATATCTGCTTATCCATGCCCTCAGGAAGCGCATCAATAAATGTCTCTACTTCTTCTATCTCTGCTTCTAACTTTGCCTTCCGCTCCTCCTTCTTCCGGATGCGCGCTTTGATCGGTGCCGCGCGTTCTGGATCAGTCATCTTCACAGTCATATGCTCCTCTATGTAGGGAAAATCGTCCATGGACTTCGTCACCTTCCCCGCCACAACCTCTACCGCGTCCAGGTCCGCCTGAAGATCATCAAGATCCTGCACAACAGCTTCCAGTTCTTTCTTATTCGTTTTGTAGCGTCTTAACTTCTCTCTGTCCAATTACGATCCCCCCTAACTGCCTGCTGTTAAATTATCCTTTCTCCGGCCTGTACGACTCTGGCAACGGCATCCACGCAACAATACATTGGTAATCCTCTTCATCATCAATCCATTTTCCCTTTTCAAATTCTGCTATCCCCACAAATGGTCTATCTTCTCCTACGATCTCCCCATCCAATGTAGCAAGATAAAATCCATCCTGTTCTGGTAATCGCTCTTCTACCGGAATCCAACCTGTTAACAACTTCCCTTCCATAATCTCTTCCGGCGTAAGACCAGCATCCTCATACTCTGCCAGACGTTCCATGCATTTCCGATGCCCGTTATTCTTTAAGTCCATCCGGGGGATAGCCTGTCCTTCCCCGGTGCGTTCTGTCAATCTATCCATATTTCCCTCCACAATCCCCCTAAATTCCCTATGCCCCTATTCCATACGGGTCTTCCGGTTCCCAGTCTGCCCTTATCTGACAGTCTTTGCATTTTTCTAAATTCCGTCCAACACAAAGGGGGTATGGGTTATCCGCCTCCGGTATAAAACATTCAATTTCCTTTTCTTTCTTTTTTTCTTCCAATTCCATATTTTCCTGCCTTTCCATACTCCTTCTAAAATAATTCCCCATACCGGCTCCTTACCGCCCCGGTACAGGATATCCGTATCTTATCCCCGTCAGGCTCTATGTACATGACCCCTTCATAACCTGTTTCCTCTATTCCTTCCCCAGATATGACTATGGTTCCCTCGAAGACTCCGTGCGGAGCCGGCTTGGTTGATTCTATCACCAGCAGAACAGGCTCTGTAATCTTTTCTTCCTTTGGCTCTGGCACTTCCGGCTCCTTTGTTTGTTCTGCACATCCGAAAATCAGATTGGTTATTACTGGTTTAAAAATAAGAGCCAAACCAATCACGATTATCAGAATCAATATCACCTCAATCACTCCAAAGTTCTTATTTTTCATTCTGCATTGTCTCCTTTTATCAATTCTTGCTTACCTCCATCCTTGGCTTGTAAATCCTCTCACTGTGCAGGTATTCTTCTTCCTTCCTCTGTCTTCCTAGCAACTGCCGTAACCCGTTCAGTGTCTTTTTATTTGCAGGTTCATTCCAGAACTCCACCATAAGTCTCAGGCGCTTTACTTCATCCTTCTGTTTTCTGCGCTCCTTCCTGCTCTGCAGCAGCTTGGTACCAGCTCGGCGCTTTTCATTCTCATTTTCTGCAAACTCCAATGCATGTAATAAATCCTGAAGCCTTTTATCCTCAATCCCTACGGCAGTATGAGCCGCTTGGTACTCTGCCTTAACCTGATCTACGTAGTTCAGGAATCCTGCAATAACTTCTGATACTTCTACTTTCGTTTCGCCCATATTCTACCTCCCTACGCAAACCTCATCTGTCCGCTTTCATCCGATATGGAATTATTAATCTGCCAGATAGGCTGCCGTTCTCCAACTTTCAGATATCCGCAATTTGCCTCTACCAGCTTCTGCGCCATAATCGGCACCACACTATTCCCGATCCGTGCCACCTGCTTGCTAACGGGATATCTGTTTCCATTGTAATCACGATTGATGATGTAATCTTTCGGGAATCCCTGCCCCAGTTTCAGTTCTTCCGGTTTCAGCATCCGCAGGAAAATATCCAGTATCACATATTCATTGCCAAGCACTGTGATCAGCGCAAATCTGTCTTTTGTAACTATGGTATGCAGCGGCTCTTTCAGGTTCTGCCCCGTACCGCATCCGTAATACTCCATAATAAACTGGCTCACCCGTGTACATTTCTGCGCTGTCTCTTCATCAATCCCTGCTTTCTGCAATTCCTTCCAGCCTACAGTCAGAACCGATACTGTTCCGAAATGGCCAGGCGATGTAGTGATTGTATGTATTGGCTCAGTCATACCCTGTCCTGTACCGCTTTTATAAAATTTTGTCATGTATGACACCACCAAGCCGTAGCGGTTACTGGTATCTATAGTCTGGATTGGCTCTGTGACCTTCTGTCCTCTGACTCCATTCTTTGTAGTTTCAGAATGATACTGAATCAGCAGCGGTGTCACTTGGCCAAATCCATGCTTCTGCGTAATCGTTGGCATTGGTTCATGGATGCTTTGTCCACGGAAATAATCGCCTCCATGATTTACCTGTACAATAAACGGATCCGGACAATTAAATACAAACTTCTCTAGTCCTCTTGCTATCCGGTTCATCGTATTCTCTGCCAGCGGTTTCTTCCGTCCAAAGATGGATTTTCCCATATCCTGCAGATCTAAATACTTGTAAATCGGCTCCCATGGTTTCAGATCATTTACACCACCCTTACTGTGTGTCGACTCCGGCCAGACAATATCCCGGCCATCTCTGCGGAATACTGCATACCAGCGTTTTCTAGTTGTCGGAGCTCCATAATCTGCAGCTACAAGCTCCTTGCTATCGAATACATATCCCAATGATTTCATGGCTATAATAAACTTCTTGTAATCCTCACCCTTGCGTTCTGGAATCGGATGTCCGCCCTCATCTAACGGGCCCCACTGCTGTATCTCCTCCACATTCTCCATAAAAATTACATCCGGGAGTATTTTTCTGGCATGTTTATATACCGCCCATGGAAGGATACGCAGACCATGTTTCCTGGGTTTCCCTCCCTTAGCTTTACTATGGCTTGTACAGTCTGGACTCGCCCACATCAATGACACATGCCGCCCTTTTACATATTTCTGCAGGTCTACCTTAAAGATGTCCTCCGTCAAATGCAGTGTGTCCGGATGGTTGGTCTTATGCATCAGGATAGCATCCGGATCATGATTTACCGCTATATCCACATGCCTGCCTAATGCCATTTCTATTCCTACACTGGCTCCGCCTCCTCCGGCGAAGCAGTCTATAATCAGATTCTGTTTCATTCCTAACACGGCCCTCCTTCCGCTCCGTGGAAAGCTCCAGCCGGATACATCCAATCACCTTTTACATACACATCATCAACCGTAAATTCTCCTGTAACCAGGCTATGTATCGCTTCCTTATCGTCCCAATACACGCAGGACTGTGCGCCGCTTATAAATGCTTCCAAGTCACACTTGTTATCCAGCGTGAATCCCAGTATCTGTTCATCCTGCTTAAGCTGCTCAAATTCCTCTGGATACAATTCCTTGAATCCTGCAAATAATGTTGGTGTAGAGAAAATGCAGGCTGCACATGAACAGCGGTTCCAGCCTGCCCGATAACAGGGATGCGGATTCACTCTATGTCGTTTTAGGACTTCCCATACATCCCGCTCAGAGTAATCAATCACAGGTCTCCACTGATGAACTATCCGATGCGCTTTCTTCTCTGCATTTGTCCTGTGTATCTCCATCTCATTGTATTTTGACCGTCCTGCTGATTCTCCCCGGCGTTCTCCAGATATTACAAGCACTTTCACATCACTTTTTGTCTTGTCCAGATTCGATGTAACGCTGTCCTGGACTGCCGCCTTCAGATTCCCGCTGCACCAACGCCCTTGATGGGTACCTCCTTTTGCCGGAAACTTATGACGCTTTCCGCCCAGCTGCTCCAGTTCCTTTAGCCGGTCAAGATTGCTAATCACTGAATCAGCCACTGCTATCTTCAGGTATGCAGAACACCAGCGACGGCTCAGATCACCGGACTTTGCCGGGAACTTCATCCTATAGCCATACTTTTTCAATTCCTCTTCCAACTGCTCTGTTGCTTTCTCTTTCAGCTCCTGACATTTCAGGTAATTTTGAGAAAGCCTGCACTGCTTAATCTCTCCGGTATCTGGCTCCATCCACTCGATAGGCTCACTGGCTCCGATCCGGTACAGTTCGCCAAAAAATCCGTTTACCCTCCAGGACAACCTCATCGGTACTCCTTCCGCCTCCGAAAATGCACTAACATAGTTCTGCGTACACCGCCAGTCCATTCTTCGTTCTGGATGTCCTCCGTCAATATCATGATGCCAGAACTCCATCTTTTCTTTCGGCACTCCCAACTCCAGAAGTTTGTAGTAACATGCAATACTGTCCTTTCCACCGGAAAGCAGAATAGCAATCAGGTCATACTCCTCCAACGGCAGGAGCTCTGGAAGGAATATCTTTTTCATGTGTTCTGAATCATACCTACCAGAAAGCCTTGGCTTAATTCTTTCACCGGTTCCGTACACTGCTTTATCTGGTTTCCCATAGATTACTGGAGTTTCCTTGGCGCAATCCCTGTCTTTTATAAAATCTGGCTCAAATAAATTTAACTGCCCTTTCATCTCTTCAAGAAGCCCGTGTACACGTCACCCCGGCCGGAGGCTTGGCTCCTTTCTAAGTTTTATTTCCCCTGTTCTTTCTCCCTGATTTTCCTAATCCTTGCTTTCAGTGACTGCAGAAGCTTGTCCTGCGTAGCTCCTTTGTCAGCAAGTGCTTCCATCACATCCTGGTCCCGGCTGTCTTCCACCACCAGATGATGTATGACAACATTTTCTTCCTGCCCTTGCCTATGTAACCTTGCGTTTGCCTGTTGGTATAGTTCCAGGCTCCAATTTAACCCGAACCATACAATTGTGCTGCCGCCTGCCTGAAGATTCAGTCCGTAGGCCGCGCTTGCCGGATGCGCAAGAAGGATATCCAGTTCCTTACGATTCCACCGTCCGATCATATCCCTGCTTTTCAACTCCCCGACTCTCAACCGGCTCTTCGCCAGGCATTTCATGATACGTTCTTTGTCGTGTTGGAAATTATAAAATACCAGAACTGGCTTTCCCTGGGATGCTTCGATCAATTCCCGGAAAGCTTCGATCTTGTTATCATGTATCTCTACTGCCTGTTTGTCGCTGCTATAAACCGCACCATTGCATATCTGCAGAAGCTTGTTCGACAGCACTGCTGCAGATGCTGCGTCGATCTCTTCCCCGTCCACCTCAAGAAGCAGTTCCTTCTCCATTTCATCATAAGCCTTTCTTGCTTTTGCATCCAATTTGACATACCTGATATTGTCTATTCGTTCCGGAAGATCCAGATAATCTTTCGCAGAAAGACTGATGCAAATATCCTGTATCTGCTCTTGGATGGCCCTGTCTGCATCCGGGAGCGGCTCATAAGCAAAAATTGTATCCCGGTTCCTGCTGGCTGGTGTAAAATAATCTTCCCGGTATCTGGTTATCGTCCGGCCAAGCCGTTTTCCTTGATCCAGAAGATATATCTGTGCCCACAGGTCAATCAATCCGTTCGGCGCCGGTGTTCCGGTAAGCCCCACGATCCGGCTGATATGGCTTCGGACCATGTTCAGCTTCTTAAACCTCTTCGCCCTATGGTTCTTAAAACTCGACAGTTCATCTATCACCACCATGTCAAACGGCCAGCCGTTCCGGTAATAGTCCACCAGCCACTGCACATTATCCCTGCTTAGTACAAAAACGTCTCCTGGGGAATTAATCGCCCGTACCCGTTTTGCTTGGGAGCCAAGCACCGGAACAATCCGTAAAAGTTTCAGATGGTCCCATTTCCCCGCCTCCCTGCTCCAGGTATCCTCTGCAACCTTCTTCGGCGCAATGACCAGAACCTTTGATATCTGGAAACGGTTATACCTCAGGTCATTCACCGCAGTAAGTGTGATAACGGTTTTTCCAAGCCCCATATCCAGAAATAATCCGAGAACCGGCTCGCTTATCAAGCGCTGTATACAGTATCTCTGGTAGTCATGTGGTTTAAATTGCATCTCCCACACCTGCTTCCCGGATCTCATCCAGTACCTTCCCGATATTTTCCGGCCTGTCCAATACTGCCGTATAGCAGCCAAGGCTCCTCAGGATATTATGCTGCCGTTCCTGCAGCTTGGTCGGTTTCTTCCCCCGTTGCTTCAGCTCTACAAAACCGATATGCCCCTTCGGCAGAACCACCAGCCTGTCTGGTACTCCTGAATTCCCCGGCGACACAAATTTATAAGCCCGTCCGCCTGCGGCTTTTACTCCCTCCCTAAATTTTGCTTCCAGTTCTTTCTCCAGCATCGTTTTCCCTCCCTGCTACAATCCTCGCGCGCGTACGCGTATTACCTTTATACGCGTGCAAGGGTATATATACCCTTATTACCCTTTATATTTTATTTATATATAAAAGAATGTAGTAAATGTAGTAAATACACCTTAGCCCTTGTATTTTCTGGCTTTCGGCTCTCTACATTGAATGTAGTAACTATGTAGTGAATGTAGTAAAATTCCTGCTACAAACTACAGACTTTGTAGTGAATGTAGCGGCTAAACGGCAAGAATGTAGTAAATCAATCCCGCACTCTAACAAACCCCCTCTGGCTTCCATACTCCCTCCCATATGAAACCGGATACCTCTGGCGCTCCCACCCTTCTAAGCAGGACAGTATCCCGTTTATCTCTATGGCATCCGCCCTTTTCATAAAAGAAATGTCTTTCCGGAAGCATTCCTTCCATATCTCTGCAGCACAAATCTTATTCCGCCGGATATAGCTGCTCTCGTCCTTTGCCTGGAATCCCGCATAATAAAATTCATACCTTGCTTTTTCGTCCATGCTGTACCAGTTTGGCGGCACAGGCTTATCCAGAAACGCCCGGATAATACCTTCCTTTGGATTACTTTCCTTGTGCTCTTCCTGCTGTCTCGCCGCCTCCTCCGCAGAATCTCCTTCCAGATACAGCTTCTCGCCGCACTGCCACCTCATAAAGGCTTCCGCCCATATCTGGTCTACCTCTTCCGGTAACTGCTTAAATACAGACTTACTGATTGGACGTTTCCCAAGGTCTACCGGCCAGAATCTCCGGTTCCCCGTTCGATCCTTCAGAAATTCCCGGTCATTCGTCGTTCCTACAATAATGCTTGCCCTTGGGAACGCTGCCGTACGTTTCCCATAAGGCATACGGTATACATCCTCAGTCTTACTTAAAAACTGCTTAACAGCATTCATCTCAGACTTATTCATACCTGTCAGCTCTCCGGCTTCTACGATCCAGTATCCCTGGATCAGTTCTGCCGCGTCTTTTCCTTCAAAAGTCCCCATGCTATCCGAATACCAATCTTTACCCAATATCCGAAAGAATGTACTTTTCCCGATACCCTGGGTTCCGGAAAGGATTAACATAGAATCAAATTTTGTTCCCGGATTCATGATTCTTGCAACAGCTGCAGTCAGCGCCTTTCGCACCGCTTCTCTAGTATAAACCGTATCTTCTGCGCCAAAATAATCAACAAGAAGCGCATCAAGGCGCGGAACCCCGTCCCAAACTAACCCAGTCAGATATTCTCTCAGCTTGTTCTTTTTATGAGCCATAGCATAAATTGCAAATGCATCATATATCTTGTCTTTCCCGGTAATACTGTATACTTTCTCCATATAATGGCGCAAACCTGCATCATCTTCATCCCGCCATTCTCTGGTCTTATAATTCCCAGACTCTTTCTCCCACGGCATTGGCATTGAAACCGCTGGCCGGTTGGCAAAATCATCATGGTAAAACCGGCCTTTCAGCTTTGGGTCATTTTCTAATACGATCAATATATTATCAATTGTCTTCTGCGGAAGCCCCGTCTGGGCACTGCATCTCAGCTTCCCAAACCACTCCAGCCCATCCTCCTGTATAGCTTCCTGCCCAAAAGCTTCCTGTGCTTTTGTATAACGTTCAGAGGTCACAATGGCCGCAACATTCTCCTGGCCCATCGCAAACTCACACATTGCCTTAAACGACGGGAGCTGTGTCACCGGTGTATCCGGCTTCGCCTCCCCATCTTCTTCATAAAATAAGTGAAGCCTTACCAGGTCAAACGCATTGCACAGCTTCCCGCCGGCAGGATCGGTCGCATGATGGCTATAAAGGAATTTCCCGTTCCCATACAGGACTGCTCCGCCCACTGTAGACCCTTCCGTATAGGTATACCTCCCATTGTCACAGACGGAATAAATGTCCGGAAGAAAAGTATCTATTGCGCCCGGAATATCATATGTTTTACAGAATGCCCCTACAACACCTGCTTTTTCAAGCGGATCCCCCTGCTTTTTTGCCGACCGGTCCCGGATCTTTGCCGCTCCCGGAACTTCTGGCCACGCAGATACATCCTTCCAGTCTGCATACAGTCCAAGCATCCCGGACTTCGATAGGAACGGCTTATCTCCATAAATGAATACATATTCGCTGTCTGCCGATATACTCGGCCAATACATTAACCGCACGGTTTCAAATGTAGTCGGGTCAAATATCTGCATCCTAAGAAAAGATGCGGCTTTTCTGGCTATCGGTTCATATTCATCCGCAGAGCAGGGCACATCCAGCGGAAAGATAATCCTTAGCCTGGGCGCAGCTCTTTCATGCTTCCTGGTGGAATAAATCACATAAGCACACCCCAACGCATCCACAGCGTTAATCACTGCGGCTGTCCCCCCGGGCTGTATAGTATCCGCGTCCAACGTGACCAGGTGCCGTTCACCGGCGTACCCATTACGACGTTTTCCTTCTTTTAATGTCCCACCCACAAATCCGCCGATATCCTTAATAGCATCCTGCTTCGCCTTTGTATAGCCCCGGTACTCCGCATAGGTCTCAGATGTCCTTACCGGAGCCGAGAGCTTCTGCACAAAATCAGACCACAGCATTTCCTGCTGAAGCCATTGCAGGCTCCGCCGGCTTGTTCCCGTAGCTATTTTTATTTTTCTGTCATTCTGGAACATAGGCCTTTACTCCTTTTTATAGTAACCCCCGGTAAATCCATCCGCATTCAGCGGAAGCCCTTGCGCCCATGATGGGTTCCTGCACATCAGCTGAATTGCCTCCTCTAAGCTCTGGCCGCCATTATCTGGGATCTCCAGTATCACCTCGTCGTGGATATGGAAATTGATCTTGTACCCGGCTTCATAAAGGTTCATCATAGCATTTGCCAGGCAATCTCTCGCTACTGCCTGCACAATATTCTCGGTCATTTTCCCGCCATATGTCTGTATTGCTTCCCACTTCTTACTGCTCTGGTTCACACCCATAAACCACAGGGAGTCGTATCCGCGCTCGTTTGGGGTCAGTTGAGGATGGTTATAAAATAAGCGCCGGCCGCTTGGGAGCAGAATGGCCATACATTTTTCATCCCTTGAAAACGAAACGCCGCAAGGGAGCGTAGCTGTAATGCCGGTCTTTACGCATTCCACTGCAGCCCGCTCTACGCTGTACCATAAATCAACAATCCGCCGGTTAGATGCCCGCCATCGTTTCACGATATCCGGGAGTTCTTCTTCTTTAAGCCCCATATTTAAGGCACCCATCTGGATCAGCGCACCGGACGCGCCCTGGTAGCCTAATGCAAGCTCCGCAACCTTCCCCTTCGCCCGCAGGGCATACTCCGGATTCCCCTTCTTAATCAGCCCAATGTCAACGCCAAACATCGCACTTGCCGAGGCTTCATAAATCTTTCCGTGTGTCCGGAATACATCCAGCCTCCACTCTTCCCCTGCAAGCCACGCGATTACGCGGGCCTCTATCGCGGAGAAGTCAGCAACAGCAAACCTGCAGCCTTCCCCCGGGACAAATGCAGTACGTATCAATTGAGACAATGTGTCAGGAACACTTCCATATATCAGCTTCAAACAGTCAGCCTTCCGGCTCTTTACTAATTCTCTTGCCGTATCCAGGCTTTCCAGATAATTCCTCGGCAGGTTCTGCACCTGCACCAGCCGCCCGGCCCAACGTCCAGTCCGGTTTGCCCCATAAAACTGCAATAGCCCGCGTATCCGTCCATCATCACAAACCGCCTGCCCCATTGCCTGGTATTTCTTAATCGATGTTTTCGCCATCTCCTGACGGAGCTTAAGTACTTTCTTCAGCTGTGCAGTGCCGGATTTATCCGCCAAAAGTTCTGCAACTGTCTGCTTGTTTAAGCTTTCCACTTCCATGCCTGCATTCTGTGAAATCCATTCTTTCAGTTGTGCCACACTGTTCGGGTTATCCAGCCCTGTTATATCCCTTGCCTTCTGCTTCAGCTCTCCGCTCATTTGGTCACTGATCTCTAACGCACCGCGGATCAATTCCTGGTCAACTGCCACTCCGCCGATATTGATAAGCTGGTCAAGCTCCCACAGCTTCTGTTCTGGCTCCGGAACCGGATACATCTGCAGCTCCCGCTTAATTTCCCTTTCAGTAAAAACATCCTGCTTACAGTATTCCTTGAACAGTTTCCATTTGCCAGGGTCATGCTTTGGAAGGTTTCTAATGCGTCCACCGTTCCGCTGTGTAGGGGCGCATGGGATGCAAAAATACCGGATCAAAGCCCGCCCTTCTGACATTTTTTGTTTATCTTGTGAAAAATTAAGCGCTTTCCCGGCAGCATCCAGAGACGCAGGATATCCACAGTATAGGGCATGTACCATCGTACATCGCCATTGATCGATCTGTGTATGGAAAAACTTACTCAGACAGTAGAATTCAAATGCGGCATTATGTGCCGTCTTGACCACCTCTGGCCGATGCAAGTCCATTACTGTAAAATATGGAATCTTTTCCCCACTTGCCAGATCCACGATATTAACCGGGCCATCATCATAGGCATACGCAAACAGAAGAATCTCAAAATCCGGGGACTGCACGTATTTGTACAGTCCGGATTTTTTCAAGTCTACGCTGCTATATGTTTCTATATCTATACTGAGTTCCCTCAAATCCCCATCACTCCTCCAGGCACTATAGGCTGTCCAGTAATCGGGTCAATCTGTGAGTATGTTGCAGGCTGGCTCTGTGCTAAAGGCTGCGCATACCCTCCTATCGGCGCTGCCGGCTGCACATACCCTCCTGCTGGTGCTGGAGGCTGTGTGTACCCTCCTGACTGTGGGTTACTTGCTGCTGGGGTCTGATATTGCCCGGGTTGGGACATTTGCCCCTGTCCGGTGCCAGTATAGGTATTTGCGCCGCCAAACGCCTCCTCTGGGCTAATCCTGTTTGCAAGCGGCTCTCCATCCGCAATCTTCTGAACAGCATTCAGGCCGCATCCGATCCCTTTGTTCATTGGCTGATTATAAGCGTAGAAGTTAACGCTTACCCTTACATAACAGCCGGAATAGACTGCATTTGGACTTAAAAGCGGCTGTACATTCGTATCTACGACCGTAGGCTGGTCTTTCGATGATGCCCTAAGCACCATATGGCCGCGGCATTCCTCCCCCCATGCCCCTCCATTTGGCATAGCCCCATCCCCGTCATACAATGGAATTTTCAGCCCTGCTGTCTGCCCTCCGAACTGCTGGGCATTAGATTGCTTTACCTGCTCAATTTCAGCCGTCAGGGAATTTAAGGTACTAAGATCACTCTTTGGTATTAAAAGCGTAATCTGGTATTTGGGATCGCCGCCTCCAGGTGGGGTAGTCGGCTGATATACATGCACAAAGCTTGCTCTTACTACACCTGTTGTTACACTCATTTCTGCTCCTCCTTATATGAATTCTCACCGCCAAAGGCTTCTTCCGCGCTCGGCTGCTTTCCATATACCGGGCGCTTGTCACTCTCTAATGCAAGGGTTGGCTTGCCTTTAGGCTTGATAATAAACTTTGCTAACACATTGTCATAATCCTCTTTACTAATCTGCTTTTCTGCTTTGGTCAGGGGTACTGGTACCTGATCATACAAAAGCTCTTTTTTATACCCGGCCTCAATCAAGGCCTCATAAGCTTTATCAATATCTGTAAATTCCCGGTTACTCCGGCCTTCCACGATCTTCCATCCCGGAATGGCGTTCCCATTCACCAGTTCCTCCAAGGCATACCGCTCCAGTTTCTTTACCCATTTGGCGAGGTTCTGTGCCCGTTCCAGGATGGCACCTACCATGCTATTATCGATTACCGGCGGCAAATCATACCGGCCTGTTACTGGATCCAAATAATCCTGCTCAATAGACATGTTTTCTTTTGCGCGGTGTCCGCAGATTGCAGATGCCCTACAAAAACTGTTATCGCACCACTCACCTTGGCAAAAATCCCCCTCACCCTTAAAAGCAAGGGTGGCTTTCGGCTTTACAATTTCCCCGCCCCACGTCCGTAGATAATCTGCCGTTGTCTTCCATTCAGATATATTATTCAGCCGGGGTTGTATAATCACCAGTGTCACTTCATGGATCGGATAGATCATGCCGTATGCGCTTAATGCGCCAAGCGCATACAGAGACATCTGCGGATTCCCTTCAGCATACACGGGGACGCCCTGACCGTACTTGAAGTCAATGACGTAACATTCAGTTCCGGAGATAACAATACAGTCTGCTGTCCCGAATCCCTCCGGAGCATAATCTCCATAATCAAGCTCCTTCTCAACGGCAACGGACGGTGCCGCAGGAAAGCTATAGGCCAGTTGCTGTATGTATTCCACATAAGTATCCGTATGCTTGTCCATCTCAGGCTGGTACAGCTTATCCTTCTTTAACTTGTTCATCCTCCGGTTATATGTTTGGGAAGTCATTCCCTGTTCGGTAAACAGCTTCCTCAGCTTTAGCTCACAAATGCTATGGGCAAGGGTTCCTTCTTCAGCACTTTTTGATGTACTGTCCGGGATCGTTTCTTCCAGCCTTGCAGACGGGGTACAATTCAGCCACTTCTTTGCAGAAGATGCGGATAAAAGGGCATGCGCCCGTTTCTTTTCTGCCATCAGATATTTGCACCTGCCTCTCTCAGTTTCAATACAAGTTCCGGATATCGTTCTTTTGGTATTTGTGTAAGCGCCTGCACACCGAATGCGGCTAGTATTTGAGTGACTGCCTCCCTGCGGCCAGTGTCAATAAGTCCAGTAAAGGCAACTGCCATCTGATCCTGCGTATACTCCTGCGGTACTACTGTTGTCGGGAGTCCTGATGCGGGCGCAGCGCCCCCTGTTACCGCTTCCGGCGGAAGCTGGGTTTTCTGTGCGATCTGTGCGCTATATGCCTGGGGATTCTGCTGCGTTGGTTGCGCCAGCGGTACAGGCTGTGAGGCCTGTGGCATCTGAGATTGTGGTGCTGGCACATACGGCGTTACTGGTGTTGTCTGGGCTATTGGTACTGTACCAGTGCCCTGCTGCTGCGTCTGCCGACCCGCTTGCCCGGGCATTGATTGCTGGCCGCATGACGTTCCGCTGATGATTTCCTTGAACACCTCCGCCAGCTCTGTAATGGCTTCCCTATCGATTTTAATTGTTACCTGTACATTCATCTTTCTTTCCCTCCACTTCTGTTTTTTGTGTGTCCTGGCAATCACACTTTTCTCCAGGATCTAAATTTACCCCACATAAGGGGCATGTCTTGTAAAATGCCATTTGACGCTTCCCCTTCCTTACTGTATAATTACTGTATTAATAATTTTCTTGGGTACCCAGGCCTGCCAGCCATTATGGGTACTCTTTTCATACGATCTGCTTGATAATGTCCCGGATCATAGCTGTACCGCTGTCGCATGCAACATTTGCGATTTTGCAATTTCCGTTTATGAAATACGCATATACCAGTTCTCTGTCCCGGTTGTACTCCAAATAATCCAGGTCTCCTAAATTTCTGGTCTCCCTAAGCGCCGGAGCCAGCAGGTCGCAGATTTTCTGTTTATCTTCTATTCCTGTCCTTCCCATCTCTGTACTTTCCCTTCCCTTGCTGTAATAATCAGATTTTCTCTCTTATATGAAATCACTCTTCCTTCATCCATATGTACTAGTGCATCCATCACCCCACACAGATCCACAGATATGCCAAAATCTGCCGAAGCTTCCCGGACTGCATCATAAGCATCACTGATCTTGCTGCATTTAAAATCAAACATGCATGTCCCTGTACACAAAGAAATAACAAAATATTTCACCTTCTCACACCTCCTTCCCGTCCATCCTCAGGACTTTATCTGTAAGTTCCCGGAACTCACAAAGGCCTGTCTCACAAATTTGCAGCCCAAACCAGCTGCACCCTTCGCACTCCCCAGCTTCTCCGGCACATGCCCTCTTATAGCAGTCTTTCAAGTCTGCTTCCATCTGCCCCGACACCGAAACCCTCATCTCCACATGCGGAGATGGGAAAACCTTCACTACCTTCAATCCTCGCACCTCCTCCCTTACGCTATCTTCCTGCCGGCATACACCAGCGCAAACCCTGTCCCTGTGCAGCACGCCCCATGCAGGAGCGAATATGCTTCGGCTTCACAGGCTCCGACAGAGCCAATAATCAGAACCACGCCTGCAGCAATGAACGCCGCAGCAATACGCTTTCTCTTCAATAGCTTGTCCATCCCTCCTACCGCCTTCAGGCGGTCTTTATCCTTTCAAGCCCAATGTTTCTCATAGTTTCATCCAACTTTTTTTCCAACATCTTCCGAAATTCTTCTACTGGGATCTCGTCTTGGAGCATTTCTACCCCATTGATCCGAACCATACTTACTATTTCTAATTTCACTCACACCACCCCTCTAAATGTGTATGAATCACTGGTTGTACTTGTTGCCTACTTTCCGGCCTGCCCTTTGGCTTCCTTCCTCTCCGCGCATTTCCTGACGTAAGAGAGAAAGATCTGCTCCGCGCGCTCCTTGTCACGCCCGAACAGCTCAATGCTGCGGTTAACCTGGATGCTGTCTGCCATCTACACCACCTCCTAAGCCGCTCCATATTTTATAGCAAGTTCCTTCACGATAGCTATATACCCTTCAACCAGTTTCTTGTCATCCGCAATAACATCCAACTGGTTCAGCTTGTCCAGCTTCGATTTGCAGATGCCGTTCAGGGCCATCGTCTTTTTCTTATTGGTAAGCCGGATATTAAGCGCCACGCCCATCCGCTGCTCCAGCAGCTTGTAGCTCTCTTCCCTGATCGCACGAATATGCTCATACCCACCCATGGACAGGGCGATTTTATTAATAAGATTGGAAGTATCCTTGCGCCACTGCGTCGGGCTGAGTGCGACTACTTCCCTGATGGAGTCCATCTTTCCCTCAACTTCCTCCAGCTTCTCAGCCTGCCTCTTCTGCTCCAGCTCCATGTTGATAAGCAGCTGCAGCTGTGGGCTAAGCTCCTGTGATTTAAACTCTTTCACTGCAAAATATGATTTCACCAGCTGCCGTTGCACCTGCCAAGCCAAGTCATCTTTTAAAGATTTTACAAGCATGAGGTAGCCAGATTCTGTGAGAAGGACTAAGCCATTAGGAGCCACAATATCAAATTCGCTTTTTGCTTCGTCCGTTTTTCGGACGAAGTAATCTTCTCCTTCAATAAAATGTTTCTTATTGTCATTGAATCGCTTTCTTGCTGTCCCTTCTGGTCTTTCATGCACCATATCAATATCCATAAATGTTACAACTCTTTTACCTTCAAATTCTTTAACAGAAATCTCTTGATTTCCGATTTTGATTAATCCATTCATTAAATTTTTCTTCCTTTCATCCTAAAAAATAATCAATTGGTACCCCAAAGTAATCAGCAAGCTTTTTGAGCTTATCGACTTTAGGCGAATATCTTCCATGTTTCCAGCTCGATAAGGTAGCTGCGGATACACCTGTATCTTTTGCCACTTGATATGCCATTTTACCTGTTTCGTTTAGCAATTCGACAAATTTTTTGTACATTCTTTACACCTCCTTCTCTTTACAAATTCGCATTTATGAGACTAGTTGGCTAAAAAAAATCGCATTTGCTTCTTCTACAGATAATTTAAGTACACTTACAATTTTATCTGCTTCTGCTATACTAATTTTGTCCCCCGTTGAGCTAATTTTTCGATACATTGTAGCCCTATCAATTCCAATTTTTTTAGCCAAATCTCCTACGCTCATACCATTCTCTACAATTTTACCTTTAAGTTTATTTACATTGACCATATTTCCCCTCCTTTCTTTTCTCATATATGCGACACAATTATAATAGCATCATTGCTCTATTCTGTCAATATAAAAATCTCACTTATGCGAGTTTTGCATATATTCTTTTAATTGTGCAGTTGCAAATTTGCGAATATTGTGCTATTATACAATTAAGATATAGGAGGTGGAATCTGATGGCTATAGGAGATAGAATTAAACAAAGACGAATAGATTTAGAACTAACAGCAGATGACCTTGCAGAAAGAGTAGGAAAATCCCGTGCTACTATTTATCGCTATGAAAATGGCGATATTGAAAATATGCCGACAACTGTTTTAGAACCTTTAGCAGATGCTCTCTTTACAACCCCTGCTTATCTCATGGGATGGACCGATGATCCACATGATTGGGAACAAATTGGAAATGAAGAAGGGATTTATCCACCAAAAGATTATGAAGGTAGTTATGAAGACTATGTTAAATATAAAATATTAGAAACACAAAATACTTTTATTGATAATTGTTGTACTCCTTCTTCTATCGAAGATATTAACTCTAATCAGGATGATCCAGATATTAGACGGATTCAAAGAGCAAGAAATAACATGGATCAAAAAAGCCGTGATAAGATGATGAAAATACTAGAAGCTTCCTTTGAAGAATATTTCGGAGATGATTATATTGACGAAGACAAAGATTAGCCCTGAACGTCGACAAGAAATTAAGCGTATTGTTCTTTCTGCTTTGCAACAGCTTCCTAATGATTCACTACCAGTAAAAATAAAAGCTATATGTAAAGCATATTCCAACATTAGACTGATTCCTTATAGCTTGCATATGAAACGATATAATCTTAGCTACGAAGACATGAAAATATATTGTGGAACTTCTGATTCTTGTGCAGACTATTCTGCTAACCACGACAAATATATCATCTACTATAATGATATAGATTATCACAATATTATAAACTCTAATAGATATCGTTGGAACATCGCACACGAACTAGGTCACATATTATTAGAGCATCATAAAACGAATAAAAACACCCGAATCTACCGTTGTTCTCTTACACATAGTGAATATAACTACCTTGAAGAAGAAGCTGATTACTTTGCACAACTTATCCTTGTACCACATGTAGTTTTATACGTTTTCAAAATACAAAACGAAAGAAGTTTAAAAACATTATGCAAGATTTCAGGTCCTGCTGCTAACCGACGTTTTAGAGCATATAGAGAATGGCTTCAAAATATAAACAAAAATGATCCTTATGATAAACTATTATTTTTTCATTATTATAACTATCTTTTTAAGCGAAAATGTAAAGTCTGTAATGTACACCTAATTCAAGAAAACGGGAAATATTGTCCAATATGCGGTTCAAAAAACACATTACAATGGGAGGATGGAACTATGATTTATCCAAAATTAGAAACCTATGAAAACGGAAAGCTTATCGAATGTCCGATATGCAAAAATGAAGAAACCAATATTGAAGGAAATCATTGTCAAATTTGCGGTAACAACCTTGTAAATTTTTGTTCATTCAACAATTGTGCCAACTTTAACCCTTTACCTTCTAATGCACGATATTGTCCTGTTTGCGGAAGCAGATCAACTTTCCTTGATAATGGTTTTCTTAATGAATGGAATTATAAAGAACAGGGGTTTATGGATATCCCAGATGGAATAGATGAAGAATTACCCTTTAATTAATTTATTCTTCCCAATGACAAAAGGATAGATCTTGTCGGATGAGTGTCGGAAAAGATATAACCACTTTAGTATAAATAAAATACAGAATGGAGGTATATTATTGGAGATTCACTATTCAAAACAAGCAGAAA